>JAGXTB010000152.1 GCA_018334165.1 Sphingomonadales bacterium
CTGGGCCGGCGGCGCCGCCCCGGCGAGCGCAGCAACCGGCACTCGCCAGCCGCCCTCGCCCGCGGGCGAAATCCGGTGATCGAGGAAGATCGAGCGGCGATAGGCGGCGCGGTCCATGGGCACCAGCACCGCCTCGCCGCCTTCCAGCGAGTGCAGGTAGGCATCAGGCGTGGCGAGCAGCTGCGCGAGGGTCTGGTCCATGCCCGCAGGCATAGCCGAGCGCGGCCATTTGCGCTATCACCCGGCCATCGTGGCCAAGTTCCATCTCCCCCGTCCCGGTCAGCCTTTCGTGGTGGTCGTACCCGAAGGGGCAGAGCGCCTGGATGATCTGGACCGCGAAACAATCATCGCGCACTACCGCCAGCACGGCGCTCTGCTGCTGCGCGGCTTCGGCACCGCGCTGAACCAGTTCGGCGACTTCGCCTGGCGGCTGTGCAAGACCGCGGTGGTCAATGAAACCCCCGGCCGCGCGCCGCTCGATCCGGCCCGGCTGGTTTACGGCGTCGATGGCGGCGTGCAGGCCTTTGCGCTCCATCCCGAGATTTCGCGCGAGCCGTGGAAGCCGGATGTCGCCATGTTTGCCTGCCTCTCACCGCCGGGCCAGGGCGGCTACACCACGCTGTGCGACGGGACCCAGCTGGTCCGCGCGCTGCCAAGCGAAGTACGCGAGGGACTGACCGATCGCTGGCTGGTCTATCCCAATGCCGTCTGGCCGGAATTGCTCGAGCTCTGGCTCGGCACGCGCGAACCCGATGACGCGCTGCTGGCCGATCCGCCGCCCACATGCCCCTTCACTTTCAAGCGAATCGCCGATGGCCGGATCGCGCGGTTCTATTCGGCCCCGGCGCTGCACAAGCCGATGTTCGCCGACGATCTGGCTTTCGGCAATTTCCTGCTGTTCGCCCGGTTCGTCAACGGACGCGGCGACTTCCCGCTGCTCGACGATCTGCGCCCCGTGCCCGAAGAATGGCTGCAAGCGATCAAGGCTGCCGCCGACCCGCTGACCGTGGCGATCCGCTGGCAGCAGGGCGACGTGCTGATGCTCGACAATACCCGCTTCATGCACGGCCGCACCGCGATAACCGATCCCGACGAACGCGTGATCGCGACCTTCTTCGGCTATCTCGATTTCGCCCAGCCGACCGCGCACGAAATGCCCGATCCGATCTGGCGGCGGATCAACTTCGAACCGCCGCGCCCGCCCGACTATTTGCTGCAGGGGCGCTGAGCGGCCCTAGCTGACCTTCATCGTCAGGGCGCCGTCGCCTTCGTCGATTGTGACGGTGGCGCCATCGGGGATCTCCCCGCCGAGCAGCTTTTCCGCCAGCGGATCCTGCAGATAGCGTTGCACCGCGCGCTTGAGCGGCCGCGCGCCATAGACCGGATCATAGCCGACCCGGCCCAGCCAGCGCTTGGCCGCATCGCTGAGGTCGATCGTGATCTTGCGGTCCTTGAGCAGACCCGCCACCCGCCCAACCTGGATTTCGACGATCGGGGCCATGTGTTCCACACCCAGGCGATGGAACAGGATAATCTCGTCCAGCCGGTTGAGGAATTCGGGGCGGAAATGCCCGCGGACCACTTCCATCACTTGCGGCTCGACCGAATCGACGTCCTGATCGTCTTCCAGGTTGGCAAGGTACTGGCTGCCCAGGTTGCTGGTCAGGATGATCAGCGTGTTGGTGAAATCGACCACGCGGCCCTGCCCGTCGGTCAGGCGGCCATCGTCGAGCACTTGCAGCAGCACGTTGAACACGTCGCTGTGCGCCTTCTCGACCTCGTCGAACAGCACCACCTGATAGGGCCGGCGCCGTACCGCTTCGGTCAGCACCCCGCCCTCTTCATAGCCGACGTAGCCCGGCGGCGCGCCAATCAGCCGGGCGACCGAGTGCTTCTCCATGAATTCGCTCATGTCGATCCGGACCATCGCGGTGTCGTCGTCGAACAGGAACCCGGCCAGCGCCTTGGTCAGCTCGGTCTTGCCAACGCCCGTGGGCCCCAGGAACAGGAAGCTGCCGAGCGGGCGATTGGGGTCCTGCAGGCCGGCGCGTGCGCGGCGCACGGCCTTGGAGACCGCGACCACAGCATCGCTCTGCCCGATCACCCGCTTGCCGATGACCTCTTCCATCTTGAGCAGCTTTTCGCGCTCGCCCTGCATCATCCGCTCGACCGGGACGCCGGTCCATTTGGCGACGACCGAGGCAATATCCTCGGCGGTCACTTCTTCGCGCAGCAGCGCATTCTCGGAGACGGTCTGGGCTTCGGCGAGCTGCTTCTCCAGCGCCGGGATCGTGCCGTAGGACAGCTCGCCCGCCTTGGCCAGATCGCCCTGGCGCTGGGCCTGCTCCAGCTCGATCCGGGCATGGTCGAGCTTTTCCTTGATCTTGCCCTCGGCGGCGATCTTGTCGCGCTCGCCCTGCCAGCGCACGGTCAATGCCGCCGACTGCTCTTCCAGCCCGGCCAACTCTTCCTTGAGCGCGGCCAACCGGTCCTTGGAGGCCTGGTCGGTCTCTTTGGCGAGCGCCATTTCCTCGATCTTGAGCTGGATGATCCGCCGGTCGAGCACCTCGATTTCCTCGGGCTTGCTCTCCACTTCCATCCGGATCCGGCTGGCCGCCTCATCCATCAGGTCGATCGCCTTGTCGGGCAGGAAGCGGTCGGAAATGTAGCGGTTGGAGAGCGTCGCGGCGGCGACGATCGCGCTGTCGGTGATCCGCACCCCGTGATGCAGCTCGTAGCGGTCCTTGAGGCCGCGCAGGATCGAGATCGTGTCCTCAACCGTCGGTTCGCCCACGAACACCGGCTGGAACCGGCGTTGCAGTGCCGGGTCTTTTTCGACGTGCTTCTGGTATTCATCGAGCGTGGTCGCGCCGATGCAGTGCAGTTCGCCGCGGGCAAGCGCGGGCTTGAGCAGGTTGGAGGCATCCATCGCCCCCTCGCTTTTCCCTGCGCCAATCAGGGTGTGCATCTCGTCGATGAACAGGATGATCTCGCCCTCGGCGCCCTTGACCTCGTCAAGCACGGCTTTCAGCCGCTCCTCAAATTCGCCGCGATACTTCGCGCCCGCAATGAGCGAGCCCATGTCGAGGCTCATCAGGCGGCGGTCCTTGAGGCTGTCGGGCACGTCGCCATTGGCAATGCGCAGCGCAAGCCCTTCCGCGATCGCGGTTTTGCCGACGCCCGGCTCGCCGATCAGCGCCGGATTGTTCTTGGTTCGTCGGGCAAGAATCTGGATTGTGCGGCGGATTTCCTCGTCGCGGCCGATCACCGGATCAAGCTTGCCGTCGCGCGCGGCTTGCGTCAGGTCGCGAGCGTATTTCTTCATCGCGTCATAGGCGTTTTCGGCACTGGCGTGGTCCGCCGTGCGCCCGCCGGTCAGCTCCTGGATCGCGGCCTCGAGCGCCTTCACATCGACCCCGGCCGCCTTGAGCGCCTGTCCCGCCGCATTGGTCTGGACCATGGCCAGCGCCTGGAGCATGCGCTGGACCGAGACATAGCTGTCCCCCGCCTTGGCCGAAAGCTGCTCGGCCTGATCGAGTATGCGAACCGAATCGTTTTCCAGCCCTGGCGCGGCCTGCGCGCCGCTGCCCGACACAGCGGGGATCTTGGCCAGAGCCTCATCGACCTTGGCCTGAGCAATCTGCACATTGCCGCCCGCGCGCTGAATCAGCCCGGCGGCCATGCCTTCGTTGTCTTCGAGCAGCGCCTTGAGGATGTGTTCGGGCGTGATCCGCTGGTGGCTCATCCGCACCGCAACGGTCTGGGCCGATTGCAGAAAACCCTTGGCGCGGTCGGTAAATTTCTCGAGGTTCATGGTGTATCAGCCTCCTGTTACACCCGAAGGTAGTGTTGCCAATGCGCAACACAAGAGGCAAGACAAAGAAAAAGGGCGGCCCACCGCTTGGCAGGCCGCCCCCCTTCCCTGTCCTTGACCTCGATCAGCGGGTGCCGATCGTGTCCGCCGGAGCCGCCGGATCGCCGCTGACCACACCGCCGTTGGCCGGAACGCTGCGGGCCAGCAGGATGCCGGCCAGGTGCGGGGCCGCCATCGAGGTGCCCGAGATGGTGTTGTAACCACCCGAGAGCCAGGTCGATTTGATCGCCGAGCCGGGTTCGGCATAGTCGATCGGCGGGTTGCCGTAGTTCGAATAGGTTGCCCAACGGTCGCCGCTGGCGAATGCCGAAACGGTGAAGACGTTGTTGCCATTGGCCCGCGCGGGCGAATTGTTGTTGGCGTGGTCGCTTTCGTTGCCGGCCGCGAGTGTGAACTTCACGCCGCCTGCCGCGGCATTGACCACCGCGGTATCGAGCGCGGCCGAAACCCCGCCGCCCAGGCTCATGTTGGCGACATCGCCCGGCGCGCCGTTGGCGGCGACATATTCGACGCCTGCGATCACGCCCGAGTTGGAGCCCGAACCGCGGCGGTCAAGCACGCGGACCGAAACAACCCGTGCGCCCGGCGCAACGCCAATCACCCCGATGGTGTTATCGCGCGCAGCGATAGTGCCCGCAACGTGGGTGCCATGGCCGTTCTGGTCCTGCGCCGTGGTGGTTCCGCCCAGGAAGCTGCGGCTGCGCGCCACATCGACGTTGAGATCGGGGTGAGTGAGGTCGATCCCGCTGTCGATCACCCAGGCGGTGCCGAAGGTGCCGGCAGCGCCGCCGTTGACGCGGGCGATGCCCCAGGGGGTTTCCTGCGGCGGCTGGGTGCCACCGCCACCGCCCGGCTTCGCGTCGATCCGGATCGGCGGAGCGGCCATCACCTGGTCCTGCTCGCAATAGGCGATGTTGGGGTTATTGGCCTGCATGCGCTCGATCGCCTGGGCCGGCATGTGGGCATTGAAGCCCTGCAGCGCGACGCGGTAAGTGTGCTTGACCTGCCCGCCCTGGGCATTGACCGAACGATGCGCTTCGGATTCGACCTGTCCGCGCGACACGGCGTTCTTCTTGAACACGCAGATGTAGGAGTTGGCGATCTTCTCACCGGCCACCTGGGCCTGCGCCGGAGCTGCGATTGCAACAACCGGCAGCGCGGCCAGCAACAGGCCGAGCTTCTTGGAAATATTTGGCATCTTCCCTCCAGATAGTTATCGGGCCGCAGGTTGTTCCCAGCGGCCATGGCGAGGAGACTAGCAAGCGGTCCGATACTGTCGAGCCGGGCAAACCCGCAATTGTGGATATTTGCGGCGAACAGTTGCTGCGCAGCTACAGTTTGAAAAAGCTGAAAATTATTCTAAAATTACTCAGCCATTAGCGCAATTTTATTACGCAAGCCTTGTCCCGTTATGGCGCAGCGGCCGGTGCTGGTGCTGGCGCCGAAGCCTTGTCGGGAGCCGCACTTTCAAACCGCCGGTGCCGGACGATGTGCGGGGTGATCACGATATAGAGCTCTGTCTTCGACTTGGTCGAACGCTCAACCTTGAACAGGTTGCCGACGAGCGGGATATCGCCCAGCCCCGGCACCTTGCTCTTGCGGGTGAGCACGTTTTCCTGGGTCAGCCCGCCGATCACGAAAGTCTCGCCATCGCGAACCGTGACCGATGTTTCAGCCTCGCGCTGGCTGATCGTGGGATAGCCCTGGCTGAGCCCGGTAACCGAGGAGACCACGCCGAAGATCTGCGCGGTGACGAACCCGTCGGACGAGACCCGCGGCGCGATCTGCAGGGTGACGCCAACATTGACATACTGGACCTGCTGCGAAACCCCGTTCACGCCTGAGAGCGTGATCGAGGTGAGGATCGGCAAGGCATCGCCGGTGATGATCTTGGCGGTCGATCCCGACTGCGCAGAAATGCGCGGGCGCGACAGGATCCGCCCCTCGCCCTTTTCGACCTGGGCATAGATCGCCGCCTGCATCACACCGGATGGCAGCACGTCGTTGGGATCGATGCTGAAGGGCAGAAAAGTCCCGGTCTCGATCTTGCCGACCGCGATCTGGCCGTTCGAATTGGTGAGGTCGATCCCCAGGTTCTTGGCCCCGCTTTCGGTCAGCTCGACGAACTGGGTTTCCAGGATCACGCTATCGACCGGAATGTCGATCAAGGCGATCTGCGCCTTGACCTGGGCGATCCGCTCAGGCGTGCCCGAAACCCAGATCGCGTTGAGCCGCCGATCAACCCCCAGCCCATTGCCGAACGACTGGCCCAGCTGCTTTGGTGCCTGCTGCTGCGGGTTCTGGTTCATCATGTAGTTCTGCTGGCTGTTCGCGCCGACCGAACCGAACCCGGGTTCGCGCCGGATGAAGATGTTGTTGGGCTCGATCGTCGCGCCTTCAACCAAGAGCCCGATCACTTCGCTGACATCTGCGTATTTGAGCGGGATCAGCTCAAAGCTCTCACCCGGGCGCACGCTCATCTGCGGGGCCAGGTCGCTGGCCGGGGCCACCGCCGCGCCTTCGCTGCCCAGCGCGCGGCTGCCGGTGGCCTCTTCTTCGCTGACCTTGCCAACCTTGATCTGGACGGTGCCAGGCCCGGCTGGTTCGATCGTGACTTTGGCCGGGCTGGCCGTATCAAAGCGCAGCACCAGATCGGCCCCGGCAATCTCAAACCGGGCCGAGCGGACCAAGCCTTTGGAGGACAGCAATTGGGCCACGCGTGGGGCGCGCAGGGAATTGCGAAAGATCACAGACGGGCGGGTCGGGTTGGTATTGAGCGGATCGATCCGCGGCACCTGCGGCGAAAAGCGCAGCATGTAACCGGCCTGGCCATCGTCGGCAGTTACCGGCTTCAATTCTTCCAGCACCGCCGGGATCGGCGCGGCCTGCGCGCGCAGCGGCGCGGCCGGACCGCCCAGCACCAGCGGCGTCAGCAGCAGTGCCAGCAAGGCCAGCAGCATGGGACGAGAATTGAGCAAGCAGCGACCTCCCCCGGGCCCGCATGGCAGGCGAAGGGAGCGACCCTAAAGCCGCCGTGCCGATTCGCAAGAGGGCCTGGTCCGGCGTCCGCCCGGCCCGATTGGCGGTTCGTCGAATTGTGTTGTCATGCGCGGGTCTTATGCCCGATTGGTAGCGGCCTGGACCGGGGAGATTTCATACCATGCGCCGCTTTGTCACCGTCTCGCTTCTGGCCCTGACCCTCAGCGCCTGCGCCTCCGCACCGCAAGCCCCGGTTGCCAGCGTGACGCCGCCCCCGGCCGAGGCCCCTGCCGCCAAGCCCAAGGCCCAGCCCGCGCCGCTGAGCCAACTGGTCAGCAAGGTCGATATTCCCTACGAACAGTTCACGCTCTCCAATGGCCTGCAAGTGATCGTCCACACCGACCGCAAGGCGCCGATCGTCGGCGTTACCACTTACTACCGCGTCGGTTCCAAGAGCGAGCCCAAGGGCCGCACCGGCTTTGCCCACTTGTTCGAACACCTGATGTTCGGCGGCAGCGAGAACGTGCCCAATTTCGACGTGCCGCTGGAAGGCGCTGGCTCGACCAGCACCAATGGCTCGACCTGGTTCGACCGCACCAACTATGTCGAAACGCTGCCCACGGGCGCACTGAACCTGGCGCTGATGATGGAAAGCGACCGGATGGGGCACCTGCTGGGCGCAGTTACCCAGGACAAACTCGATAAGCAGCGCGGCGTGGTCCAGAACGAAAAGCGCCAGGGCGATAACGAACCCTATGGCCTGACCGACTATGCGATCGGCGACGGGCTGTTCCCGGTCGGCCACCCCTATCGCCACTCCACCATCGGTTCGATGGCTGACCTGGGCGCCGCCAGCCTGAGTGACGTGCGCAAATGGTTCATCGACAATTACGGCCCCAACAATGTGGTGCTGGTGCTGGCCGGCGATATCGATGCCGCCACCGCGCGGCCGATGGTCGAGAAGTGGTACGGCCACATTCCGCGCGGCCCCGAAGTCGCCAGGGTCAGCGCCGAGCCGGTGACGCTGGCCGCGCCGGTGCGGCGCGAGATGAAGGACCAGGTGCCGCTGACCAAGGTTTACCGGGTCTGGTCGGGCCCGGGCATGAGCCATGCCGACGCCCCAGCGCTCGATATGGGGATGCGGGTGCTGGGCGGCCTCGCCTCGTCGCGGCTCGACAACGAACTGGTGCGCGGAAAACAGCTCGCCACTTCGGTTTCGGCCAATGCCCAGCAGTTTGAGCAGGTCAGCTATATCCAGGTTGAAATGACCATCAAGCCGGGCGTCGATCAGGCCGTGGCCGAGAAGGCACTGGACGATATCATCGCCGATCTGATCAAGAACGGCCCGACCGAGGATGAGCTGCGTCGCGCCGCGACCTCCGCGGTTTCCGGGCAGATTTCGGGGCTGGAACAGGTCGGCGGGTTTGGCGGTAAGGGCGCGACGCTGGCCGAAGGGCTGCTCTACACGGGCGATCCGGCGCAGTACAAAAAGGACCTGGCAGCAATCGCTGCGCTGAAGCCCGCCGATGTTCAGGGTGCGCTCAGCCGCTGGCTGACCCGCCCGGTCTATTCGCTGGTGGTGACCCCCGGGACACGCACCGAAAAGGGTGAGCTGATGGGCGGCTGGGGCGACGAAGCCAGCAGCCCCGCCGCCAAGCCCGATGCCAAGAAGCGCGCGCCCAAGCTGGCCAAAGGCCCCAAGCGCGAAATGCCGCCGGTCGATCCGGTCGGCGAGCTGACTTTCCCCAAGGTCGAGCGTTCGGCGCTGTCCAACGGCATTCCGGTGGTGCTGGCGCGGCGCGGCGGCGTGCCCAAAGTGCTGGTCAGCCTGTCGTTTGACGCGGGCTATGCCGCCGATGCGCAGGACGGGCCCGGCACCCAATCGCTGATGATGTCGCTGCTGAGCGAGGGCACCGCGAACCTCAACGCCACCCAGATCGCCGAAGAGCAGGAGCGGCTGGGTGCCAGCATCGGTGCGGGCGCAGGCGTTGACAGCTCCAGCGTGACCTTGAGCGCGCTGACCCCCAACCTCCAGCCCTCGCTCGACCTCTTGGCCGATCTGGTGCTCAATCCCGCCTTCCGCGAGGACGACGTCAAGCGTTCGCAGTCCAAGCGGCTGGCCGATATCGCCCAGTCGCAGGCCAGCCCGCGCGCGCTCGCCAGCCGCAGCCTCAACCCGATCCTGTTCGGCCCCGCGCACCCCTATGGCCAGCCGGGCGATGGGCTGGGCGATAGCCGCTCGGTCGCGGCGCTCAGCCCGGCGACTTTGCGCGCGGCGCATGGCAAATGGCTGCGGCCGGACAATCTCACGATCACCGTGGTTGGTGACGTTTCGATGGAACAGCTCAAACCGATGCTGGAAGCCAGCTTCGGCGCGTGGGAGCCCCCGGCCAGCGCGCGCCCGGTCAAGGCGCTCGACGCCGCGATCCCGGCCCCGCAGCCCCGGATCGTGCTGATCGACCGGCCCAATTCGCCGCAGTCGGTGATCGTTGCGGGCCGCGTTCTGCCGCTCACCGGCGGCACGGCCAACATGGAAGCGCTCGACCTTGCCAACCAGGTGCTGGGCGACGGGTTCCTCAGCCGCCTCAACCTCAACCTGCGCGAGGACAAGGGCTGGTCTTACGGCGTGCGCACCGGTATCCGCAGCCCCAAGGGTCCGCGCAGCCTGGTGCTGACCGCGCCGGTCCAGGCCGACCGCACCGGGGATTCGATTGCCTTAATCCTGACCGACATGCGCGCCTTCCCCAAGGCCAAGGGGGTCAACGCCGAGGAACTGGCGCGAGTCACCGATGGCAATGTCCGCGGGCTGCCCAACCAGTATGAGACCAACGGCCAGGTGCTGGGCGCGGTGCTCAGCAACCAGCAGCTGGGCCGCCCGGACGACTACCAGGCCTCGCTCCCCGCCCGCTACCGCGCGATCGACGCCAAGGCGATCAACGGCGCCGCTGCGCAGTATCTCCATCCCGATGGCCTGGTCTTTGTGGTGGTGGGTGATCGCAAGGTGGTCGAACCGCAGCTCAGGAAGCTCGGCCTGCCGATCGAGATCGCGAACCCCGTTGACTCTGCGCCCGCAAAAGGCGAGTGATCGCGCTACTTACCCCCATGTAAGCTGTGACCACAAAGTTGAGGAGAGTTCGAATGTCCCTGTCCGGCACTTATGAATGCGTAACCAAGACCCCGATGGGCGACCAGAAGAGCGACGTCACGATCAATGTTGACGGTGACACCTTCACCGGCACCAATGCCGGGGCGCAAGGCACTCTGGAAATGGAAAACGGCAAGGTCGATGGCAACAAGCTGACCTGGACCATGAAGATGACCGTGCCGATGCCGATGACGCTGGAAGGCGAAGCCACCATCGATGGCGACACCCTGAGCGGCGGCGTCAAGGCCGGTGCTTTCGGCACCTTCCCGATCAACGGAACCCGCAAGGCCTAAGCCAGCCGCGCAAGAACACAAAGGGCGCCGAGGCAATGCTTCGGCGCCCTTTTGTTTTGGGTGGAGCTGCTTACCCCAACCGCTGCTTCAACACCTGGTTGACCAGTTGCGGGTTGCCCTTGCCTTGCATCGCTTTCATCGTCTGGCCGACGAAGAAGCCGAACAGGTTTTCCTTGCCGCCCTTGTATTCGGCAACCTTGTCCTGATTGGCGGCGAGGATCGCATCGACCGCGGCTTCGATCGCGCCGGTGTCAGAGGTCTGCTTGTTGGCTTCGATTTCGGCGGCCAGATCAGTGTCACCGATCAGCCAGGCTTCGAACAGTTCCTTGGCCTTGCTGCCCGAGATCTGGCCGCTTTCGGTCGCCACCACGATTGCGATGTTGGCTTCCAGCGTGTTCTTGGGGTGGTCGGCGGAAAGCCCATGCGCGCCCAGCAGGCCGGGGCGTTCTGACAGCAGCCAGTTGGCGACGCGCTTGGCGAGGTCCGCTTCGCTCTTGCTCGCCTTGGCCGCGACCGCGCTTAGCAGTTCCTCAAACTGGCGCGCCACTTCGACATCGGCGGTAAGTACGCCCGCGTTATAGGCCGACAGCCCCATGGCGCTTTCATAGCGGTGGCGCTTGGCGTCGGGCAGTTCGGGCAGGCTCGCCTTGCACTCTTCGATGAAGGCATCGTCCAGTTCTAGCGGCAGCAAGTCCGGATCGGGGAAATAGCGGTAATCGTGCGCGTCTTCCTTGCTGCGCATCGACCGCGTTTCGTTGCGATCGGGATCGTAGAGCCGGGTTTCCTGGACCACCGTGCCGCCGTCCTCGATCAGATCGACCTGGCGGCGCGCTTCGCTTTCAACCACCGCCATGACGAAGCGGACCGAGTTGACGTTCTTGGTTTCGGTGCGGGTGCCGAACGGTTCGCCCGGCTTGCGCACGCTGACGTTAACGTCGGCGCGCATCGAACCCTGGTCCATATTGCCATCGCACGAGCCAACATAGCGCAGGATCTGCCGCAGCTTGGCCACGTAAGCACCGGCCTCGGCCGGTGAGCGCATGTCCGGGCGGCTGACGATTTCCATCAAGGCCACGCCCGAACGGTTGAGATCGACATAGGACATCGTCGGGTGCTGATCGTGCATCAGCTTGCCCGCATCCTGCTCGATGTGGATCCGCTCGATCCCGATGGTCTTGGTCGAGCCTTCGGGGTCCTTCTCGTCCAGCACCACCTCGATTGCGCCCTCACCCACGATCGGGTGGTAGAGCTGGCTGATCTGGTAGCCCTGCGGCAAGTCGGCATAGAAGTAGTTCTTGCGGTCAAACCGCGACCACTTGTTGATCTGGGCACCCACCGCCATCCCGGTGCGCACCGCCTGGCGGACGCATTCGCGGTTGGGCACCGGCAGCATCCCCGGCATCGCCGCATCGACCAGGCTGACCTGAGTATTGGGACCGGCGCCAAACTGGGTGGCGGCGCCCGAAAACAGCTTGCTCTTGGAGGTGACCTGCGCGTGGACTTCGAGGCCGATCACGACCTCCCATTCGCCGGTGGCGCCGTGGATGCGATAATTGCTCATGACATTGCCGATAGAGGGCCTTCGCGGTCCTGAAAAGGGGTATTGCCTAATCGAACCCGTTCGTCCCGAGCGAAGTCGAGGGATCGCGGCTGGGCAGTCCCTCGACTTCGCTCGGGATGAACGGGTTTGGGAGAATGGAACTCGCTAACTACGGTCTGCAAGCCGCCGCGACCATTGCCGCGCGGGTTCTTCGATCCAGCGCCAGGCGAAATGCGCCACGACCAGCACCAAGGCGATCATTGCCGTCTGGACCAGCGTCGCTTCCAGCGGGCCCAGCAGCATCCGTTTGACCGGCACCGGGCCGGAAAGGTCATAGACCGCATAGGGCACCTCTGCCCCGCGCGAGACGAGCAGCAGCAAGTCCATGATCCGCGCCTGGACCATCGCGTGGACCATGTAGATCGCATAGGATATCCGCCCCAGCCATTCGAACGGCGCGGTTTGCAGCATCTGGCTGAGCGCGCCCTGCTCGCGCGCGAAGACCAGCACCACCAATGCCGCGGGCACGATTATCAGTGCGGCATCAGTGGTGTTGCCCGCCAGCGCGATCGCCAGGAACAGCCCGGCCAGCGCCAGGCCCTCGACCAGGCTCGCCGCGCCCAGCTGGGCGGTGATACGAAGGTGAATGAACCAGCACGCGGTGCCCAGCGCAAATCCGGCCAGTCCGCGCTGGACCATCGTGGTCAGTCCGGGCAGGTCAAGCTCCGCCAGGTGCAGCGCCAGCCCGAGCACCCCCGCCCCCATCAGCGCCGCCATGCCCCACTTGCCGCCGCGAAAGGCCAGCGCCGCCAGCGCATAGAGCAGCAGTTCGACCGAGATCGACCACCCGGCTCCGCTGTAGAAATTGGTCCGGTCCGGAAAATAGCCATCGAGCAGCAGCAACGACGTGAAGGCATGCCCCAGCGAATGCGTGCCGGAAAACGGCGCATAGGCCGATAGTCCCTGGCTGCCGAACAGCCAGGCCAGCACTTCCAGCCCCAGCCCCGCCAGCACCATCACCGCATGCAGCGGCCAGACCCGCCCGACCCGCAGCACGGCATAGCGCACCAGCGAAAACCCCTGCGCCAGCCGCTCGCCATAAGCGGCCGCGATCACGAAGCCCGACAGCACGAAGAAGAAATCGACGAACAGTCCGCCATTGCGCAGCAGCGACCAGCTGGCCGGGCCGTTGACCGCGACGATATGGTGCAGCGCCACCCCCAAGGCAGCAATCCCGCGCAGTGCGTCAAGCGCAGCGAAGCGGTGAGACGCTCCGCTGGCGTCTGTTACCACCACCGCTCCGGCCGGGCGCTGAACTGGGCGCGCTGCTCGATCGCCAGGCCAGCGTTGAGTACGCCCTGCTCGTCAAAGGCCTTGCCGATGATCTGCAGACCCAGCGGCAGGCCCTCGCGGTTGAGGCCCGCTGGCACCGACATCGCGGGGAGGCCGGCCAGCGAGGCAGGCACCGCGAACACATCGTTGAGATACATCGCCAGCGGATCGTCGCTCTTTTCGCCGAGGCCGAAGGCGGCGGTGGGCGCGGTGGGGGCGAGGATCACGTCGCAGCGGGTGAAGGCGTTCTTGAAGTCCTGCGCGATCAGCGTGCGGACTTTCTGGGCCTGGGTGTAGTAGGCGTCGTAGAAGCCCGCCGAGAGCACATAGGTGCCGATCAGGATCCGGCGCTTGACCTCTGCCCCGAACCCGGCGGCGCGGGTCGCGGCGTACATGTCTTGCAGGCCGGCGCCCCCCCCAGATTCTTTGGCGGGCAGCTCGCGCAGGCCGTAACGCACGCCGTCATAGCGGGCGAGGTTCGACGAGGCTTCGGCGGGGGCGATGATGTAATAGGCCGGAAGGGCATACTTGGTGTGCGGCAGGCTGATCTCGACGATCTCGGCCCCGGCGTCCTTGAGCCAGGCAATGCCCTGGTCCCACGAGGCCGCGACATCGGCGTCCATCCCGTCCATCCGGTATTCGGCCGGAACGCCGACTTTCTTGCCCTTGAGGTCGCCGCTGAGCCCGGCTTCCCATGCGGGCACTGGCATATCGAGGCTGGTCGCGTCCTTGGGATCGAACCCGGCCATCGCTTCCAGCATGATCGCGCAGTCGCGCACGTCGCGCGCCATCGGCCCGGCCTGATCGAGCGAGCTGGCGAATGCAACAATGCCCCAGCGGCTGCACCGGCCATAAGTGGGCTTGATGCCGGAAATGCCGGTAAAAGCGGCGGGCTGGCGGATCGAACCGCCGGTGTCGGTGCCGGTCGCGGCGGGAGCGAGCCGTGCAGCAACCGCAGTCGAGCTGCCGCCCGAGCTGCCGCCCGGTGCCAGCGCGGCATTGCCGCCATCGCTGCGCCGCCAGGGCGAGATGACGTTGCCGAAATAGGAGGTCTCGTTCGACGAGCCCATCGCGAACTGATCGAGGTTGAGCTTGCCCAGCATCCCCGCGCCTGCGTTCCACAGGTTTTGCGAGACGGTGCTTTCGTATTCGGGCACAAAGCCTTCGAGGATGTGGCTGGCCGCGGTGGTCTGCACGCCCCGGGTGGCGAACAGGTCCTTCATCCCGATCGGCACGCCGCCCATCTTGCCCAGCGGCTGACCGGCTGCGCGCCTGGCGTCGGTGGCCTGCGCGGCTTCAACCGCCTTTTCAGGGGTGGTGACAATGAAGGCGTTGAGCGCAGCAGCGGCGGCGACATTGGCGTTGAACGCCTCGGCCACTTCCACGGCAGTGAAGTCACCCTTGGCGACACCATCGCGGATTGCCGCGACGCCCAGATCGGTCAGATCCGTCATCATTCAATCACCTTGGGCACGCCGAAGAAGCCATCTTGCCGCGCCGGGGCATTGGCCAGCACCGCATCGCGGCGGCCGCCGCCGGTCAGCGGATCGGCGTCGATGGTGTCTTCGCGCAGCCGCAGCTGGTTTTCGATCACCGCGGTCATCGGCTCGACCCCGCTGACATCGACTTCGCCCAGCTGCTCGACCCAGGCGAGGATCCCGTTGAGCTCGGGCACCATGGCCTCAAGCTCGGCCTCGCTCACCTTGATGCGGGCCAGCGCGGCGATCTTGGCCACGGTGGCGGTATCAACCGACATTGCGCGATAATCCTCGTGGTTACTGAGTCTTCGGAGTGGACTTCGGCGCGTCCTTGGCCGGAGCTTCGGCGCCCGCACCACCTTCGCCGCCAGCGGCCTGAGCCTGCTGCATGATGCTGCTGATCATCGCCGAACGCCGCTTGGCTTCTTCGGGCGACATGATCTCAACCACTTCGATGTCAAACACCAGGTCGCTGTTGGCCGGAATTTCGACTTCGCCGGTCTGCGGGTTGCGCTTTTCTTCCGCGCCATAGGCCTTGGCGGCCGGAATCTCGACCGTGTACTTGCCGCCCTTCTGGACCTTGAGCAGTGCCTCGTTGAAGCCGGGGATAGTCTGGCCGATTTCAAACGGGGTGCCATCGGGGATCAGGCCCGGCGGGATGCCCGGGGGCATGTTATCCAGCATGCTACGCGAACGGTCGAATTCCTTGCCGCCAGCAGCCAGTTTGCCGACATATTTGACGAAGACCAGATCGCCTTCCTTGGGCGTGACGCCGGTGCCGGCCTTGACCGTTTCAAACCCGACACCCGGCGGCATCGAGGCCCAGGCGAGGCCGCCAGCGGCAAGCGCCACGGCGAGCACCCCCAGCCACAGCTTGGTCAGCGCGCCCTGGGCGATGGGCTGGAGCGGTACCTTGGTCACTTCGGTCATGCGGAATCCTGTCTGGTAGATATGCAAAAGGGCGCGGAATTGTTCCGCGCCCTCATGGCCTAACACAGCCCGCCATTCAAGCGGGTTGCGTGAGCTTACTTGACGCCGTCGCGTTCCATCCGCTTGCGCTCCATCTTGCGGGCGCGGCGGACAGCAGCGGCCTTTTCACGGGCGCGCTTTTCGCTGGGCTTTTCGTAGTGACGACGCAGCTTCATCTCGCGATAGACGCCTTCACGCTGCAGCTTCTTCTTGAGCGCGCGCAGGGCCTGCTCGACATTGTTGTCGCGGACGAGAATTTGCATAAATTAAGCCACCTCACATACAACAGACCAGAGCCCCGCTTTGTCCCTCGCGGGGGTGCATCTACTTGAGTCGAAAAATACGAAATTGGCCGAATCCCTTGTGAGGATCGGCTCGAACCGGCGGGCGGCTAGCAGGAACTCACCCCCTTGGCAAGCCCGAGGGTGGGCAAATGCCGCCAGCCAATCCACAAAAGCTGCATCCAAACTAGCCCCGGATCGGACCAGTCTGGCGCTGATGCCCCCATATCATGTGTGCTAGCACCCTGCCAGGCGCAATCCCTAGGGGGGACATTGTTGATGCACAATCGGCGCAACCAGAAGGCGGCAAAGCGGCGCGCTCCGGCAGCCAAGGCCAAGGCTAAGCCCAAGTCCGCACCGGCATTTCCCGCCGAGATCCAGATCCCGCCGCAGCGCGGAGCCACTGCCCGCCTGTCCGCCATCCCGGTTTCAGTCCCTTTGGCGATCCCTCTGGCCGCGGCACCACCCCCCGCCCCGGCCAGGGTCGCAGCGCGACCGCTCTTCGCCATGCCCTCGCCCGAAGTGGCAGCAGAGCGGCCGCGCACCCGGCGCAAGGTCAAAGCCAAAACCAAAACCAAACCGCGCGCCGCAAAGAAAGCGAAACCGGTGATCGCCCTGCCGGCCATGCCCGAACCGCTGGTGGCCACCGCGCCCTTGCCCAAGGCCCGCGCGATGACCCTGCATCGCCCGCCCGGCCTGCTTGACCAGCTGACCCGCTGGCTGGGCAGCCGGCTTGCACAAACCTGGCAGCGGCTGGGCGGGATCAGGCCAGACGCCGGGGCCGAGATCAAGCGGCTGCAACAGGAGAATGCCCGGCTGCAAGTCCAGCTCGAAGCTCTGCTGGCGCTGCACGAACGCGCCGCCACCAAACGCGTGCGGAAAGGCAACCTGCTTCCCCAAGCCTGACCCGCCACGCCGCAGCGTCGGTATCGGACGCAAAAGCCCGCGTCACCGCTCCGATGCCGCCGCTGCTGTCAAGTCTCTCTGAAATTCCGTTCCTCACTACTTCCGTTCGCATCGAGCGAAGTCGAGATGCCGCGCGCAGTGTCTCGACTTCGCTCGACACGAACGGAACGGGTTCGCTCAAGATGAACGGAACGGGGGAGTTTCTTTCCGGTCGCGTTATGGTCTAAGGCGCTGACGTGACCGCACAGCCATCCTTCCTTGCCGCATCGCTCACCGTCGCCCTGGGCGGCGGAATCGGGGCGTGGCTGCGTTATGCCACCGGAGTGGCCCTGGGCCGGGCGATCGGCCCCGCTGCCGCCATGGCCTTCCCCTGGGCCACGCTTACGGTCAATGTCGCCGGAAGCCTCGCCATGGGCCTCGTGGCCGGCTGGCTGGCGCGCTATGGCTCGCACGGCGAGACTTGGCGGCTGTTCCTGGGCGTGGGCGTACTGGGCGGCTTCACCACCTTTTCCGCTTTCAGCCTCGAACTGGCCTTGCTGATCGAACGCGGCACGCCGGGCACGGCCTTTGTCTATGCGGCGATATCGGTATTGGCGGGGCTCGGCGGACTGTTCGCCGGGCTCGCAATGATGAGGACTGCCTTGTGAGTACCCTTCGACAAGCTCAGGGCGATCGGAACGTCCGCCAATTCACCGTCGGTGCCGATGACGAAGGCGTGCGGCTCGATCGCTGGTTCAAGCGCCATTTGCCGCAAGTCGGCTTTGCCACGGTCAGCCGCTGGGCGCGCACCGGGCAGATCCGCGTCGATGGCAAGCGCGCCGATCCGGCTGACCGGCTGAGCGCGGGCCAGGTGCTGCGTGTCCCTCCTGGCGGTGAGCAGACCGAGAAGGGCCCGCGGCTGCGCAAGCCGCTGACCGAGGAGCAGCGCCTGCTGGCCAAGGACATGGTGATCCTGCGCACGCAGTCCGCGCTGGTGCTCAACAAGCCGCCGGGGCTCGCCACGCAGGGCGGCAGCGGCACGCACGAGCATGTCGACGGCCTGCTCGATGCCTATGCCGACAACAATGGCCCGCGCCCGCGGCTGGTCCACCGGCTCGACAAGGATACCTCCGGCGTGCTGCTGATCGCGCGCACTCCGGGTAGCGCGGCGTTCTTTTCCAAGCAACTTTCCAGCCGCAATGCGCGCAAGATCTATTGGGCCCTGGTGATGGGTGTGCCGCAGGTCGAGGACGGGCTGATCGAGCTGCCCTTGGCCAAGCAGCCCGGCACCGGCGGCGAGAAGATGATGGTCGATGAAAGTGGCGAAGGCCAGAGCGCCCGCACCCGCTATCGCATATTGGACCGCGCCGGTAACCGCGCCGCCTGGGTCGAACTGCAACCCCTGACCGGGCGCACTCACCAGCTGCGCGTGCATATGGCCGCGATCGGCCACCCGATTGTCGGTGACGGCAAGTACGGCGGCAAGGATGCGTTCCTTTCGGGCACGATCAGCCGCAAGATGCACCTCCATGCGCGCCGCCTGATCATGCCCGCGCCAGGCGGCGACGAGATCGACGTGACCGCCGAATTGCCCGAACATTTCGCCGCCAGCATGGCTGGTCTGGGCTTTGACGAGATGGACGGCGCGCAGATCCCCCTGCCCCCGCCCCCTGCCCCGCGCGAGGTCAAGAAGGCCGAGGCCAAGGCCCATGCCAAGCAGTACCGCAAGGAACGCCGGGGCGAGCGCCGCAAGCGCGGTGAGGGTGATGCGGCACCCAAACGTGCTCCGGCGCGCAAGGGTCCGGTGAAGGCCGCAGGCAGGCCTGACGCAAAGGGACCGGCGAAGCCCGCAGGCAGGCCGCAAGCAAAGGGGCCGCCCAAGGGTCCGGCGAAAGGTCCAGCCAAGCCGAGGAAGCGCTGATGCACCCCAATTCCGCCTTCCGCCACCCAGACCGCGCGCTGCTCGAATCGCTGGTTGAGGAAGTCGGCTTCGGGATGGTCTTTGCGGCAACCCCCGACGGACCGCGCGTAGCCCATGTTCCGCTGCTGTGGACCGGGGCCAATGACTCTGGGGCAGCGCTGCAATTCCACCTGGCGCGCGGCAATGCCCTGACCAGACACCTCGACGGCGCCACCGCGCTGGTGGTGGTCAACGGTCCCGATGGCTATATCAGCCCGCGCTGGTACCCCGATGGCGGGGCCGATCAGGTGCCCAGCTGGAATTATGCCGCGGTCGAGCTGGAAGGCCGGGTCCGGCGGATGGACGACGATGGCCTGCTGGGGCAGGTCATCGCGCTGTCCGACAAGCACGAGGCGCGGATTGCCCAGGGTGAGCCCTGGACCATCGACAAGCTCTCTGACCTGCGCCGCATTGGCCTGCTGAAAGCCATCGTTGGGTTCGAACTGGAAGTGCAGGCTTGGCGCGAAACGCTCAAGCTCAGCCAGAACAAGGACGCGGAAAGTGCGGCGGCGCTGGCCGATGGGCTGGAAGCCGAAGGCGCGGTTGCGATTGCCCACCTGATGCGGAGCCTGGCGGAATGACCCTCCGCCTCGCCCTGTTCGACTGCGACGGGACGCTGGTCGATGGCCAAGCTGGCGTAGTTCATGCGATGGAGGCTGCCTTCGCCGAGCAGGCGCTGCCCTTGCCCGACCGGCATCTGGTGCGCCGCAGCGTCGGCCTCAGCCTGCCGCAAGCGATCCGCGCGCTGGCCCCCAGTGCAGACGAAGCCACCCAAGCCGAACTCGACGCCGCCTACCGCCGGATCTTCCGCGCGCACCGTGAGGGCGGGCATCTGGTCGAACCGCTCTATGACGGGATCGCCGACCTGGTTGTGCAGCTCAGCGAAGAGGGCTGGTTGCTGGGCGTCGCCACCGGCAAGAGCCAGCGCGGGCTGGAGCATTGCCTGGCCACCCACGGCCTGACCGCGCGCTTTGCCACACTGCAAACCGCCGACGGCCACCCCAGCAAGCCGCATCCCTCGATGGTCGATGCCGCGCTGGCCGAAACCGGCGTGGCGCGCGAGCATTGCGTGATGATCGGCGATACCCAGTTCGATATGGCCATGGCGGTTAACGCCGGGGTGCGTGCTCTGGGGGTCGATTGGGGCTATCACAGCACCCACGAACTGTTCGAAGCGGGCGCCGAGGCGGTTGCCGCCAGTCCCGCGCAGTTGAAGGAGCTGCTGAAATGAGTCCCAGTGAAGCCGATGCCAAGACGCGCTTCTTCGTCATCTCCGCCGTGCGCCTCGCCAGCCTGGCGCTGATCGCGGTGGGCATGGCGATCATTGCGGGAAAGATCGACCTGCCCAAGCCTATCGGGGCCGCATTCGCAATTTTTGGCTTGCTTGAACTGCTGCTCTTGCCGCGGTTCCTGATCCGCAAGTGGAAGTCGCCCAGCGAATGAAGCGGTTCTGGAAGGACGTCGGGGTCAGCGAGGTCGCTGGCGGGTTTTCGGTCACGCTCGATGGCCGCGCGCTGAAGACCCAAGGCAAGCGCGCGCAGATTGTCCCAAATCGCGCTCTGGCCGAGGCTCTGGCCGCCGAATGGGCGGCGCAGGGCGAAGAGATCGACCCCGGCACCTTCGTGCTGCGCGATCTGGCCGACATGGCGATCGACGTGATTGCGGAGGACCGCGCGGGCAGCATTGCTGGGCTGCTGCGCTACGCCGAAACCGACACACTGTGCTACCGCGCCGAGCCGGACGAGCCGCTGCATGCGCGCCAGCTTGAGCTGTGGGAGCCGCTGCTGCTGGCCGCCGAAGCGTGCTGGGACGTTCGTTTTGAGCGCATTTCCGGCGTGATCCACCGCCCGCAAGCGCCCGCCACGCTGGCGCGGCTGAAAGCGGTGCTGGAGGCCAAGGACACATTCGCGCTCTCGGCGCTGGCCACGCTGACCCCGCTCAGCGCCTCGCTGGTGATTGGCCTTGCCGCGCTGGAAGCGGATGCCGACGCCCGCCAGCTGTGGACCGCAGCCGAGCTGGAAGAAGAGTGGCAGGCCGAACTGTGGGGCCGCGAGGAGGAAGCTGAAGCGCGACGCGCCAAACGCTTCGCCGCCTTCAGTGCCGCGATGCACTTTGCCCGGCTGGCATTGGGCTAAGTCCGGATCCAGACAACCTCCGCCTCCCCCAACCCCGTCTATGCTGAGCTAGTCGAAGCACTGTCCTTTTCTTCGTGCCGATGGGCGCAACTGCCCGAAGAAAAGGACAGCCCTTCGACTAGCTCAGGGTAGTCGGATTTGGGGGGTAGGGAATTTGATTTGCGGAGGGCGTCTAGGGCGAGGTCATCCACTCCGCCACTTGGCCCGCCACATCGTTGGCCGCCTTGTTTAGCGCGGGGCCGACGAACTCCGGCTTGGGCTGAACGCCGGGCACGGTGCTTTCGAACCGCTTGGTCTGCACTTCGCCTTTGGGTCCGGTGCGCATCGCGTCATAGCGGACCACCACCGACTGGCTGCGCGCATCGAAGCCCAGGTCGATCAGCCGGCCTGAAAGCCGCGTGCCATTGCTGGCCGCGGCCTGGGTGTCTTCGAGCACCAGCGCCTGAGTGCGGGTGCGCAGCGTTTCCGCCAAGAGCCCGCGGAACAGCCGCGAAGGGCGCTCGACCCAGGCGGTGCCGACCAGATAGGCGACCTGGGTATCATCAACCTGGACCGGGATCCGCAGCACCGCCAGGCGCTGATCGGTTTCCGGCTCCATCACCATAATCGCGCTGGCGCTGGTGCCGCTGGCCACGGTGCCGGCCGGAACTTGCTTGTCGGCCGACAGCGTCATCAGGAACGGCGGCGGCTTGCCCCCGCCGCCCAGACTGACGCAACCAGCCAGAGCCAGCAGCGCAGGGCCAGCCAGCATTGTGATCGCAGCATGGCGCATCATATTCCTCATGGCTTGTAATCCGGCAACTTGTCGCCGCCCAGGAGGCCCGTGGCACCCTGTTCGTTGAGCTTTTCGGTCATCGCGCGCAGCGACTTGGTGGTCGCGCGCAGATCGCGGATCGTGGCTTCGGCTTCGGGCAAGGTGTTGTTGCTGAGCCGCTGGGCGCCGGGGCGCATATCGCCCAGCAAGTTTTCCAGTTGGTCCGATGCCTTGTTGATCGATTTCAGCGACTTGTTGAACTGGCCGACCATCGGGCGGAATTCCTCGTTCATCATCGCATTGGTCGATCCGGCGACCGCCTGGAATTCGGCCAGTGCGGCCTGGGCCTGAACCAGCGTGGTCTGCAGCTCGAGCAAGGTGCGCTGAAGCTGCGGCGAGGCATCGGCCAGGCTGCCGCTCATCCGGTCGGCATTGGCCAGAATATTCTCGATCGATTGCTGGTTCTTGTCCGAGAAAATCGCGGTGAGCCGCTCGGTCAGCGTAGCCAGCCGTTCGAGCAGGACCGGCGCTGAATTGAGCAGTTCGCCCAGCCCCCCGCGCTTGGTCGGGATCACCGGGACGCCTTCGGGACAGGTGGCGCGCTTGTTCTCTTTATCGCAGACCAACAGCGGCGCGTCCTTGCTCGCTCCTTCAAGCTGAATGTTCGAAATCCCGGTGAAATTGCTCTGGATCGTCGCGGTGGTTCCGAGGCTCACCGGCACTTCCTTGTCGACCGAAATCCGCACCCGGACGAAACCGGGGTCCTTGTGCCACAGCTCGATGATCTGAACCTGGCCGACCGGTACGCCCGAGAAATTGACCGCCGAGCCTTTCGAGAGGCCATCGACCGCCTGTTTGAAGAAAATGTCGTACTCGTTCTTGTTGCCCTCGCCCAACCGCGCGATCCAGATGATCGCGGCCGCAAGCAGGCCCAGCAAGGCCAGCGTGACCGCCCCTACCCAGACATTGTTGGCTCTGGTCTCCATCGCCTGCTTATTCCCCCGCCTTGGCCAATTTGTCCATCGCTTTGGCGCGGTGCTGCGAAGCCTTGGCCGCCCGGCCGCGCGGACCGTTGAAGTATTCCTGGATCCACGGATGATCGAGCGCGAGCAATTCCGGGATCGTCCCGACCGCGATCACCCGCTTGTCGGCAATCACCGCCACCCGGTCGCAAATCTCGTACAGGGTATCGAGATCGTGAGTAATCAGGAACACTGTGTGCCCCAAAGTGTCCTGCAACTCGCTCGTCAAAGTATCGAAGGCCGCCGCGCCGATCGGGTCGAGCCCGGCGGTCGGCTCGTCGAGGAACAGCAGCTCGGGATCGAGTGCCAGCGCCCGGGCCAGGCCGGCGCGCTTCTTCATGCCGCCTGACAGCTCGCTGGGATACTTGTCCGCCGCCTCGGGCGGCAGGCCCGAGAGGCGGACCTTGAAGAGGGCAATCTCGCGGCGCAGCTCAGGCCCGATTTCGGGGTGGAACTGCTTGAGCGGCACCTCGATATTCTCGGCCACGGTCAGCGTCGAAAACAGCGCCCCGCCCTGGAACAGCACGCCCCAGCGGCTGCGGATATCGACTTCGTCGCCCTCGCTGTCATCGTCAACCAGCTGACCCAGCACTTCGATCCGCCCGGCGCTGGGTTGTTGCAAGCCGATGATCGAGCGCATCAGCACCGACTTTCCGGTTCCCGAACCGCCAACCACACCCAGGATTTCCCCGCGCCGGACCTTGAGGTCCAGCCCTTCGTGAATCACGTGGCTGCCGAACTGGTTCTTCAGCCCCTCGACCACGATCGGGAATTCTCCGTCGAAATGATCGGTGCTCATCCCCAGCCTATCTCGGTGAAGAACACCGCAAAAAAGGCGTCGAGCACGATCACTGCAAAGATCGCCTGGACCACCGCCACCGTGGTCTTGAGGCCCACTTCCTCCGAATTTCCGTGGACCCGCATCCCCTGATAACAGCCCGCCAAGGCCACGATCAACCCGAACACCGGCCCCTTGATCAGCCCGACCCACAAGTCATGCGTGGGCACCACTTCCTGGATCCGGGTCAGGAAAGTGAAGAACGGGATCTCCAGGCTGAACATCGAAATGAATGCCCCGCCGATGATCGCCAGAATCGCCGAATAGAACCCCAGCAGGGGCATGATGATCACCGATGCCATGACCCGCGGCAGCACCAGCGCCTCCATCGGCGACACCCCGATGGTCCGCATCGCATCGACTTCTTCGGTCAGTTTCATCGTCCCGATCTGCGCGGCGAAGCTCGATCCCGAGCGGCCCGCGAACATGATCGCGGTCATCAGGATGCCGAGTTCGCGGAACGAGAGCCGCCCGGTCAGGTTAACGGTATAGATCTCCGCCCCGAACTGGCGCAGCTGCACCGCGCCTTGCTGGGCGATCACGATCCCGATCAGAAAGCTCATCAGCCCCATGATCGGCAGCGCGCCGACGCCGACCAGCTCCATCTGGCGGACCAGCGAAATCCAGCGGATCCGCGAAGGATGCCGCAGCACACGGAACCAGGCAATCAGCAATGCGCCCAGGAAG
This sequence comes from Sphingomonadales bacterium, assembly GCA_018334165.1. Taxonomy (GTDB): domain Bacteria; phylum Pseudomonadota; class Alphaproteobacteria; order Sphingomonadales; family Sphingomonadaceae; genus Novosphingobium. The sequence goes on from JAGXTB010000152.1 coordinate 24,173, forward strand.
TCGAGCAGTTCGACCACGCCATTCTTGTAGGCGATTGCTGCCGCCCCGGTCTTTTCCAGCAGCCGGGTCAGCGCATTGCCCGGCGCGCCGGTGCCCTCTGCGGGTGCAGTCAGGTCCTTCTCGCGCACTGCGGCGATCAACAACTGGGCTTCCTTGCTGGCCCCGGCAATCGCCGCGCCGTGCTCGTCGATCAGCCGCGAGACGATCCAGGCCCCGACCGTGTCGATCGCGCCCACGGCCGAGAGGTCGATCCTGGCCACCGGCGCGCCCAGTTCGCGCAGGCGCACATCCAGCTCGCCCACCGAGCTGACCACCATCGGCCCGGCCAGCGCCAGATGCAGCGCGCCGTCGGCGTCGGTCTCGGTCGTAAAGTCAGCCCATTCGCGCATCGCGGCGATGTGTGCGGGAATTTTGTGGCGGGAGCAAGAAGGGGTTCACGCGGAGACGCGGAGACGCGGAGAAGAAGCTTGCGGCGAAGCCGCGATGAATCTCAAACGGAGCCGGCGGAGGCGAAGTCCCGATGAGCAATAGCGCCTGCGGCGCGTCCAAGAAATCTCCGCGTCTCCGCGTCTCCGCGTGAACCAAACCATTGCGCCCACTCCGCCCCGCTGGCAAAGGCCGCCCGGTATGACTGACAACACGCTCGACAAGACATTCGACCCCGCCGCGATCGAGGCGAAGTGGTATGGCCATTGGGAAACGAACGGCCTGTTCCGCCCGGACCGTCCGAGCGCGGAGCCGTTCACCATCGTCAATCCGCCGCCCAACGTGACCGGGTCCCTGCATATCGGCCACGCGCTCGACAACACGCTGCAGGACGTGGTGATCCGTTACGAACGCCTGCGCGGCAAGGATGCGCTGTGGGTGGTTGGCACCGACCATGCGGGGATCGCGACCCAGATGGTGGTCGAACGCCAGCTTGAGGCCAAGCAGGACAAGCGCACCAACTACAGCCGCGAGGCTTTCGTCGATAAGGTCTGGGAATGGAAGGCCGAAAGCGGCGGGACCATCACCCAGCAGCTACGGCGGCTGGGCTGTTCGATGGACTGGTCCAGAGAGCAGTTCACCATGGACCCGCACTTTACCAAGGCGGTGGTGAAGGTCTTCGTCGATCTCTACAACCAGGGGCTGATCTACCGGGATAAACGCCTGGTCAACTGGGATCCCAAGCTCAAGACCGCGATTTCGGACCTTGAGGTGGAGACCCGTGAGGTCAAAGGCAGCTTCTGGCGCTTCCGCTATCCCTTCGCCGATGGCTCTGGCCATGTCGAAGTGGCGACCACCCGGCCGGAAACCATGCTGGCCGACATGTGCGTCGCGGTGAACCCCGAGGATGAACGCTACAAGGCGGTCATCGGCAAGGAGATCCTTCAGCCGATCACTGGCCGCCGCTTCAAGGTGGTGGCCGATGAACACGCCGACCCGGAACTGGGCTCTGGCGTGGTCAAGATCACCCCCGGGCACGATTTCAACGACTTCGAAGTGGGCAAGCGCGCCGGGATCAAGCCGGCCGAGATGCTCAACATGTTCGATGCTAAGGCGCAAGTGGTCCAAACCGCCGATGGGCTGGTGCCGGACGAATTCCTCGGCATGGAGCGGTTTGCGGCGCGCGCATTGGTCGTGAGCCGCATGAAGGAACTCGGCTTCCTGATCCCGCACGTCACCAAGGACAAGGACGGCGAAGAGGTCCAGTCTGACGCCGAACCGCGCACGATCCAGACCCCCTTCGGCGATCGCGGCGGGGTGGAGATCGAGCCCTGGTTGACCGACCAGTGGTATGTGAACGCAGAGGAACTGGCCAAGGCGCCCATTGAGGCGGTGAAGTCAGGCGCGGTGGAGATCGTGCCCAAGAGCTGGGAGAAGACCTTCTTCAACTGGATGGAGAATATCCAGCCTTGGTGTGTCAGCCGCCAGTTGTGGTGGGGGCATCGGATTCCGGCTTGGTATGGGCCCTACAAGAACGAATTCGGTAGCGTCACTTATGACCTTACTCGCCAGAAGTCTGTTCCTTTTGTTGCGGAGACAATTGAGAATGCCGTTCGGCTGGCTTCAGATTATTACGGTCCCGATTGGCAAATCGAAACGGAATGGCCCGATGCACCCACGGAGTATGGCGATGATTACGTTGCTTTTCTAAAGGCAAAGACCGATTCCAAGAAGGTATATATCGGAGACGAAAGTCGAGATCCCGACGTCCTCGACACCTGGTTCTCCTCCGCGCTGTGGCCGTTTGCCACGCTGGGCTGGCCCAACGAAAATCCTCCCCCTCTGGGGGAGGTGGCAGCGCGTAGCGCTGACGGTGGGGGCAACGCACACGAACA
>JAGXTB010000153.1 GCA_018334165.1 Sphingomonadales bacterium
CCCAGCCAGTGGATCGCGGCGGCCAGCACCGTCTTGCCAAACAGGGGGTGTTCGGGATTGGCCCGTACCCCCTCGATCAGCTTGCGCGCGGCGGGGACGTAGTGGACTTCGTCGAAATAGATCTCGCTGGGCGTGCCCAGCCGCCACCAGACCAGCGCCAGAAACAGTGCCGCGATGGCGGCGCACCAGCCAATCGGGTCTTGTTCTTGGGCAAAGCGGGGATGCATCGCGCTGGGATTATCTGTGCGCGTGGAATAGCGCAACAAAGGTCCTCTCCATTTTTGGCGAATGCCACAAATGGGGAGGTGGCAGCGGCGTATAGCCGCTGACGGAGGGGTATCGACGCCAGCGCAGAAGCCCCTCCGTCACCGCTACGCGGCGCCACCTCCCCAGATGTGCTTCGCAAATCTGGAGAGGACCTTTGGCTTGCGCTGATTGGGCCGCACACTTACAGCCGCCCCGTTATGAAACGCACTACCGGAACCGACCGCTCGATCACCAAGAACTGGCGCCCAGCCACGCAGGCCGTGCGCGGGGGGACCTGGCGCAGCGAGATGGGGGAGACCAGCGAGGCGCTGTTTTTGACCTCGGGCTATGCCTACGACGATGCCGAAACCGCTGCCGCGCGGTTCCGCGGCGAAGATCCGGGGATGACCTATTCGCGGCTGCAGAACCCCACCGTGGCGATGCTGGAAGAACGCATCGCGCTGATGGACGGGGCCGAGGCCTGCCGGGTCCAGGCGAGCGGGATGGCGGCGATGACCGCGGCCCTGCTGTGCCAGCTCCAGGCCGGCGATCACGTCGTCGCGGGCCGCGCGGCGTTCGGATCGTGCCGTTGGCTGGTTGACCAGCTGCTGCCGCGCTTCGGGATCGAAACCACCACGATCGACGCGCGCGACAACGATCAGTGGGAGGCCGCGATCCGGCCCAACACCAAGGTGTTCTTCTTCGAAACGCCCGCCAACCCGACAATGGATATCGTCGATCTGAAGGCCGTCTGCGGTCTGGCCAAAGCCCGCGGGATCACCACCGTGGTTGACAACGCCTTCGCCACCCCTGCCTTGCAGCGGCCGATCGAATGGGGCGCCGATGTAGTGGCCTATTCGGCGACCAAGCTGATGGACGGGCAGGGCCGCGTCCTGGCCGGTGCAGTTTCGGGCAGCGCGGAATTCATCAACGAGAAGCTGCTGTGGTTCCAGCGCAATACCGGGCCCAACCTCTCGCCATTCAACGCCTGGGTGGTGCTGAAAGGGCTGGAAACGCTGGATCTTCGGATCCGGCGGCAGAGCGAGAATTCGCTGCTGGTCGGCAAGTTCATCGAAGGCCGCGTGCCCAGGATCAACCATCCGGGCCTGCCCAGCCACCCGCAGCACGAACTGGCGATGCAGCAGATGGACGCAGCCGGATCGATCTTCAGCTTCGAACTGGACGGCGGCCGGGCTCAGGCCCATGCGCTGCTCAATGCGCTGGAGCTGGTCGATATCTCCAACAACATCGGGGATTCGCGCAGCCTGATGTGCCACAATGCTTCAACCACGCACTATTCGGTCAGCACCGAAGCGCGCGCGGAAATGGGCGTGACCGAAGGCATGCTGCGGCTCAACGTCGGGCTGGAAGATCCCCAGGATGTGATCGAGGATCTGGACCAGGCGCTGAAGGCGGTTGGGCTTTAAGAAGGGTTCACGCGAAGAGCGCAAAGAAGCAGGAAGGGCGCAAAGAGGTTGCCCTTGCGGCGCGAGCCGCTTTCAATCCCATACGCTGCGATTTGCTTGACGGTTTTTAAGTATGGAAGCCTGCGGCTTGGCGCATCATCTTTGCGTCTCTTCTTTTCCTTTGCGCTCTTTGCGAGAACCTTTCTAGCCCCGCTTCGCCAATAACCCCTCGAGCTTGCGCAAAGTCGGACTGACCACCGGAATCGTCAGCATCGTGCTGCCCACCGCGGCCAGCAGCAGCGCGGTGAAGGCGCTTGAAGTGATCACCTGCTTGTCGAACAGGATGTTGACGAAGATGATCATGATCAGCGCCTTGGTTTGCAGCAGCCAGCCGATCACCCAGGCCTCACCCTTTTCCCATTTGAGCAGCCGTCCGGCCAAGCCGACGCCCAGCAGTTTGCCCGAAACCATCGCTGCCAGCAGCAGCGCGGCAGCCGCGAAGGCAGTCATTCCGCCCATGTCCCAGCTGGTGCGCAGGCCAGTGCTGAGGAAGAACACCGGCATCATCGTCAGCAGCACGGTGTTGCGGAAGGCGTCGATCTTCTCGATCCCGAACCATTTGGCATCGAGCGCGGCTCCGGCCAGGAATGCGCCGACCATGTAATGCAGGCCCGCCCAGTCGGCCAGGTATCCGCAGGCCGCCAGCCAGATCAGCGCGACATACCAGCGGTCGCGTTCGGGAATAGCAGCGATCAGCTTGCGGACCAGCCAGACTGCGACCACGAACCCGGCAATGAAGCCCAGCTGGCGAGTCACGCGTTCCCAATCGAGCAGGATCAGTGCCAAGACGCCCCAGATCAGGATGTCGTCCAGGCTGGCATAGCGCAGGATCCGCTGGCCGAGCGCGGTGCGCAAAATTTCCAGCTTTTCCATCAGCAGCACCAGGATCGGCAGCGCCGTGACCGCGCAGGCCATGCCGATGCCCAGCACGAATTGCCAGGTTGCGCCCTTGGCCCCGATCCAAGCGGCGGGGTCACCAAGCTTGAGCAGGACCAGCGCCGCGCCTGCGCCCAGCAGCAGCGGCACGCCCAGCGCCAGGCCCGCGGTCAGCCCGGTCTCACCGCGCCATTTCCACGCTTCTTCGAGGTCAAGCTCCAGCCCGGCGACAAAGACGAACAGCATCACCGCCCACCAGGCCACACCGTTGAGCGCGCTGATCACCGGGGGTACGAAGATGGTCTCGTAATATCCGGGGAAGATCGAGCCCAGCACACCTGGCCCCAGCAGGATCCCGCTGACGATCTGCACCACCACCAGCGGAGCGTAATAGTCGGTCTTCAGCAGCCGCCAGAACAGATAGGGCGCGGCGAAGATCAGGATCAGGGCGAGCAGGTAGAGCTCGGTCACGGGCAGGTAGGTTTGCGGCATTGTCCGGGTGTAGCAAGGCGCCGCGCAGGCTCCAACATGCACACAATCGTATTCCCCCGCGCAGCGCACCATTGTTTCGCGCGGACCAATCGCTAAATTGGCCTCCATGAAAGAGCTCTTCCAGCACGCCGCGATCACCGACGGCATTACCGTGCGCGTCGCGGTGAATTTCCTGCCCGAACAGTCGCAGGCCGATGCCGGCAAGTGGTTCTGGGTCTATCACATTAGAATCGAGAACGATTCGGACCAGGTTGTTCAGCTGCTCACCCGCCATTGGAAGATCACTGACGCGCGCGGGATGATCAACTATATCGAAGGCGAAGGCGTGGTCGGCGAACAGCCGGTGCTGCGCCCGGGGCAGAGCCACGACTATGTCTCGGGCTGCCCGCTGTCGACCGCGCACGGCTCGATGGAAGGGCACTACACCTTCCAGGCCGAGAACGGCGAGCTGTTCGAAGTGGCGATCCCGTTCTTCCCGCTGGAAGCGCCAGCGACGGCGGGCTAAGGCCCTTTTCCCATGAAGCGCACGCACCTGCCCCTTAACGCCTTGCGCGTGTTCGATGCCGCCGCGCGGCACCTGTCGTTCACGCGCGCGGCGGACGAGCTGGCGGTGACGCCTGCGGCGGTCGGCCAGCAGATCCGCGCGCTGGAAGACGTGCTGGGCGTGGTGCTGTTCCGCCGCACTCCCAAGGGGCTGGAACTGACCGATGAGGCCTCTGCCGGGCTGGAGGCACTGCGCACCGGGTTCCTCCACTTCGAGGACGCGGTCCGGGCAATGCAGGCCGGACAATCGAGCCACGTCTACACCATCGCCGCCCCGCGCGAATTCTTCGCTGCCTGGCTGGCTCCGCGCCTCGCCGACTTCCGCAAGGCCAACGCGCAAGTGCAGTTCAGCATGGTCGCTGACGAGGAGGCCGACTTCACCGAGGCCAACCTCGACCTTGCGGTGCGCTGGGCCGAAGGGCCGGGCGAGCTCGAAGGTGTGGCCCTGGGCGAGCCGGGCCGGGTGACCGTGGGGCAGGGCTGCTGGATCTCATGGCCGGGCGATACCAGCCCCGAAGGCGACGATTGCGAGCAGCCACCGCTTTCGGTCGGCGATGCGGGGCAAGCGATCGCCGCCGCCGCGGCAGGCATGGGCAAGGCCCGCGTGCCGGTGCTGCTGGCGCAGTCGTGGCTGGACAACGGAAGGCTTGCAGCGCTGGGCGAACCGGCGCCGTGTCGGCACGGCTATTGGCTGGTCGCCCCGGCACCGCAATGGCGGCAGAAGAAGGTCAAGGCGCTGGTGGCGTTTTTGACTGGGTGAATCCTCCCCGGAACGGGGAGGGGGAGGTTCAGTTCACCACCACATCCCCGCGCACCATCACGAAGGCCATCCGCTTCAACACTTTGACATCCACCAGCGGATCGCCATCGACCGCGATGATGTCGGCGCTCTTGCCCACTTCCAGCGTGCCGATCTCTTTCTCAAGACCCAAGAGGCCGGCGGCGTGGACCGTCGCAGCCTTGATCGCCTCAGCCGGCGGCATGCCGAACTTGACCAGCAGCTCGAACTCATCGGCGTTGCGGCCGTGCTTGGAGACCCCGGCGTCGGTGCCGTAGGCGATCTTGACCCCCAGCGGATAGGCGATCTGGAGCGACTTGCCGGTGATCCCGATCCGCCAGTCAATCTGCTTCTTGATCAGCGGCGGATAGGCGTTGGGATTGGCCGCCAGCCGCTCCAGATAGCCGTTCACCGTGCTCAGCGTCGGTACGTAATAGGTGCCCTGCTTGGCCATCATCCGGGCGGTTTCTTCGTCGATGGTGGTGCCGTGTTCGATCGAATCCGCACCCAGCCGCACCGCCAGCTTGATCCCGTCGAGCCCGTGGGCGTGGACCGCGACCTTGCGGCCATAGGCATGCGCGGTGTCGATAATCGCGCGGGCTTCGTCCTCATAGATCCGGGTGGCGAGGCCCGTGCCTGAATTGACCCCGCCGGTGGTGGCGAACTTGATAACGTCGGCCCCGCGGCCGACCTGGCGGCGAACCGCGCGGCGGCAATCATCGATCCCGTCGCACAGGTTTTCGGTGTGGACCAGGCCTTCCCCGGCCTCGTCCGACAGGCCGACCCGGCTGTCCATATGCCCGCCGGTGGTGGACAGCGATTCGCCCGCATCGACGATCCGCGGGCCTTGCACCCAGCCGCGTTTGATCGCCTCGCGGTAGGCCAGCACCTTGCCGCCTTCATCGCCCAGGTTGCGCACCGTGGTGAAGCCCGCGCGCAGGGTCTTCATTCCGTTCCATTGGGTTTCGTAGCTATTCAGCGCCAGCCCGTCGGTCATCGCGGCGGCCAGCCCTTCGTTCCCGGCGCGGTCAGAGCCGAGGTGCGTGTGGCTGTCGATCAGGCCGGGCAGCACGGTCTTGCCCTTGAGGTCGATCACTTTCGCACCAGCCGGGGCCGGCAGGAAGCCATCGTGCATCGCTGCGATCCGCCCGTCCTGCACCACGATTGTCGTCGCCCCGCGCACCGCCTGGCCCGGCACCGCGATGACCCGCCCGGCGTGGATCCAGGTCTGCGTGCTGGTGGCCGCAGCAGGCGCCTGCGCGCTGACTGCAACGGCCGCGAGGCCGCCAACCGAGGCAAGCAGGGCAAGGGCGAGGGTGGTGGGCTTCATGTGATTTCTCCCTGGGGTTTTGGCGAGCCTAGCTAGGTGTTGGTGACAATGCGAGAAGAAGAAAAGGGGGTTCACGCAGAGGACGCAAAGAAGGAAAGAGAGGCGCAGAGATGTCGCACTTGCGGCGAAGAGGCTCTCGTATGGCTACGTTGCGGCAAACGCGGCCTCGGTAATGGAAGGGAGCCTGCGGCTCGGCGCTACACCTCTGCGCCTCCACTTCTTCTCTGCGGCCTCTGCGTGAACCCCTTTCTCTACCTACTATCGCACCACTACCCCGCCTTTCATCACATGCTCGACCCGTTCAAGCGCGCCGATATCCTCCAGCGGGTTGGCCGAAACCGCGATCATGTCGCCCCAGTGCCCCGGCGTCAGCGAGCCGACCTGTTTGTCCCACGTCAGGAATTCCGCCGCGACCGTGGTAGCGGACTGGATCGCCTGCATCGGGGTCATCCCGTATTTGACCATGTAGCGGAACTGGCGGGCCTGGAGGCCGTGCGGGAAGACCCCGGCGTCGGTGCCGAACGGCAGCTTCACGCCCGCCTTCACCGCCTTGGTAAAGCCCTGGCGCTGGGCATCGGTGGTCTCGTCGTTCTTGCGCAGGATATCGGCCGACCAGCCATCGCGGCGGCCGACTTCGGAGATGTAGTCACCGTTGTAGATGTCCATGACGAGGTAGGTGCCTTGGGTTTTCGCGAGGGCAATCCCCTCGTCGTCGATCAAGCTGGCATGCTCAATCCCGCGCGATCCGTTCCGGATCGCCAGCTTGATCCCGTCCGCGCTGTGCGCGTGGCTGGTGATCCACGATCCGCGTGCCTTGGCGGTCTGCGCCGCCGCATGGATCGCCGGGCCATCCAGCTCGATCTGTCCCGGCTCGGTCCCTTCGGTCAGCACCGCGCCGGTCGCGATCAGCTTGATCGAATCCGCGCCCAGATCGAACATGCCGCCCACCTTGCGGCGCACTTCCTCCGGGGTCTTGGCAACGCCCATCCGCATATCGTCCGGCACCACCATGCCCTTGGGCAGTCCGGTCACTTCGCCGCCGCCGCCGGGCACAGTGATATAGCCGCCGACCGCATTGATCCGCGGCCCTACCACCTCGCCGCGGTTGATCGCGTTCCTCAGCTCGATATTGCCGCGCGCCCGGTAGGAGCCGACATCGTGGACCGTGGTGAACCCGGCCTCCAGCGTCGCCCGCGCATTGCGCGCCCCGGCATAGGCGGTTCTCTCAGGCGAGTGCTTGAGCGGTTCGGCGGGATCGCTGGTCTGGAGGAAATCGGCAAGGTGGACGTGGACGTCGATCAGCCCGGGCAGCACCCAATAGCTGCTCCAGTCCACCACTTTGGCCCCTTGCGGCGGCGCGCTCCACGGGGCGACCGTGCTGACTTTTCCGTCGGTGACGGTGATCGCCCGGTCGTGCAGCACCTGGCCGGTCGCAGGCTCGATCAGGTGCCCGGCGCGAACAACCACCGTATCGGCCCACGCGGGCAAGGGGGTAAGGACGAGCGCGGCAAGCGCGGCAAGGGCAGCCAAAATTAGTCTCATTGGCGCAGCTTGGCGCGAGAACGGGGTAAGCGCAATCGCGTCTGATTGGGCTGAACGTTCGCCCGTGCTCCGCCACCGGACACTTAATCGCCCGGTTAAATTGCGCTTGACCTGCACGCTGTGCACGGGTCAAGTCCGCCAATGAACCCCGAAACAATCCGCATCCCCGTTGCCCCCGGCATCGAAATCGCTGCCGACGTCGCGGGTCCGCGCGGGGCTCCGACGGTGGTGCTGGGCCACGGCGGCGGACAAACCCGGCATTCGTGGGACAAGGCCGAGCAGCAGCTCGCCGCATCCGGGTACTTCGCGATAAACTACGATCTGCGCGGGCACGGTGACAGCAACTGGTCGAGCGACGGCGACTACGGCGTGGAAACCCGCGCGCACGATTTGATGGCCGTTGCGGCGATGGGCAGCGCGCCGGTGGCGCTGGTCGGTGCCTCGCTGGGCGGGATCACCGCGCTGATGGCGGCTTCGCTGGGGCTGGAGACTGCCGCACTGGTGCTGGTCGATATTGTCCCCAAGATGAGCCAGAAAGGCGTGGCCAAGATCCGCGATTTCATGACCGGCAACCCTGACGGCTTCGCCAGTCTGGAAGAGGCGGCCGATGCGATCTCCGCCTACTATCCCGAGCGGCCCCGGCCCAAGGATCTGTCGGGGCTCAACAAGAACCTGCGGCGCGGCGCGGATGGGCGGTTCCATTGGCATTGGGACCAACGAATGATGACCGACACCCGCGCCAATCCCCAGCACATGCTTGATCTGCTGGACCGGGCCGACTGGATCGACCGGGTCCCGACCTTGCTGGTTCGCGGCATGAAAAGCGACATTGTCGACGATGACGGGGTGGAGGACCTGCGCCGCCGCATTCCGCATCTGGAGATCGCCGATATCCGCGGCGCCGGGCACATGGTGGCGGGCGACAAGAACGATGAATTCAACGCCGCGGTGATCGAATTCCTGACGCGGGTGATGCCGGCGCGTTAGGGGCCGCGGGGCCATCGGCCTAGCCACCCAACCCCGTCTTGTCGAGGCACTGTCCTTGTCCTTCGTGCCACATGCATTGCCGCCTGAAGAAAAGGGCAGTGCTTCGACAAGCTCAGCATAGACGGAATTTGGGTCAGGTTTTGCCCAAGTTGCTCTAAAGGCTCTCCTCAAGAACCCGTTCGTCCCGAGCGCAGTCGAGGGACCGCGCGTTCGACCTGCTTCCGTTCGCATCGAGCGAAGTCGAGATTCCGCGCGCAGTGTCTCGACTTCGCTCGACACGAACGGATGTGGGGGTATGCTGCGGTCCCTCGACTGCGCTCGGGACGAACGGATTTGGTAGCTCTTTGGAGGAAGCCTTAAGCCGCAACCCCCAGCTTCCTCGCCGCACGCCAGGCCAGCGCCTTTGCGCGGTTCTGCGCGGGGTAGGCACCGGGACTGGCCGGGCGCAGGCCGATCCGGCGCAGTACATGGTTGAAGGCGCGGGCATCAGCTTCGGCATAGGACCATTCGCTGCGCCAGGTGACCGAGAGCGAGACCGACGGTTCGTCGCCATTCTGGACCCAGTGCGGAGCCTTGACCGGCACGTGGATCGCCTCGCCCGGGCCGATCTGGATGGCCTGGCCCTTGGCCGCAAACTCGTCGCGCCAGGACAGGTTGCGGTGGTGCTTGCCCAGATGGAACAGCTCGTGCGCTTCGGCCCCCAGCAAGTCCTCGTCCTCGACCGGGAACAGCGTCATGGTCTTGTTCCCCATGACTTGCAGCAGGATGTTGTGCTCGGGATCGAAGTGGAACGGGGTGACCGATCCCGGCGAGGTGATGAAGATGAAGCCTTCCAGCTGCATCATCGCGCCGGTGCGTTCCTCTACCAGGTCCTCGAGCTCGCCCAGCACGCCGTGGAGCAGCTCGCGGTAGGCGGGAACCTGCTCGACCCGCTTGAGTGCCACCCATGACCCGGCGCGATCGATCGTGCGGATCGTTTCGGTGACGGAAAGGTCGGATGTCGGCACGTCCTCGGGCCGGATCCCGATTGGCAGCTTGCCGGGGTTGTACTCGATCTCGCTGGCAGGCAGCGCTTCGGCCAATCCAGCCAACGCATCGAGCGTCAGCAGCGGATGCTCCAGCAGGCCGTGCTTGAGCTTGGCGGGCAATGCCGGATAGGCCGCGGCAAAGGCTGCGCGGGTTTCGGCGGGGAAGACAGCGGTTTCCATGCCGTGCTGGGTAGCAGGCGGGGGTTAAAATCAGGTGAGGGCAAAACGGTTGCCCCGCCCGGTCGGGCCAGGCGGGGCGGGGGAGGTGGATCACGGCCGGGTGAAAGCGAAAGCCTTCCTCATCACTCGTCCGGGATCCGCCAGGAAACTGCGCTGCTGAAAGTACCGGCCACGCGCTCGCCATCACTGTTGGTGGCGGGTTCGAACTTGCCGCGGCTGGTGAGCTTGTCGCAGGTGGTCTTGTCCAGCCCCGGCCAGCCGCTTGATGCGGTGACGGTGCAGTTGGTCACTTTGCCGCTGGTGTCGATCGACAGGCGATAGGCGGTTCGCCCCTCGTGCCCGGCGCGCAAGTCAGAGGTGGGATAGTCGTTTTCGCCCACCCAGCCTGCCATGTTGCCTTTGGCCCGCGCGGCCTTGGGGGTGAAGCGCGGCGGCGGCGGGGTGGGGGTAACAGGCGGAGTGAAGATCACTTCGCGGATCACGCCGCCGCCGTCGTCGGCAGTGAAGGTCGGCAGTACCGATGGGCCAGTGTCGAAGATACGGTCATCCAGTGGCTTTGTATCGGTGCGGGTCTGGGTCTGGATCGGCTTTGGCGGTTCGACCGGCTTCACGATCGGCGTGACTTCTGGTGACTTGACGTCGAAGGTCGTTGTGCGGGTCTGGGGCTTGATTTCAAGACTGGTCGCCAGTCCCACAATCAGCCCCCAGCCCAGCGCGACTTCGAGCGCCAGCACGGCAGCGCCTGTGCCCAGTTTGCGGTTGGTTTGGGTGGCATCGGCATAGGCCATGGCAGCTCTCCTCGTCCTGCCGCCGCCTGGCTTGCCCCTCGCGAGTCGCAGTGCAGCGGTCTCTTGGTAATGTGATAGTATAACATTAATAGACTATGTCAAGCCTCCATGCCGTAGCGTCAACCTGTCGGCCCTCGCGCCGCGCGCCGAGCGTGCTAGGCTGCGCGAAAGTGCCAGGGAGAGTGCCAATGCCGACCTTCTACGATTTCACCCGCGCCCCCAGCCCGCGCCGCGCGCGGATCGTGCTGGCGGAAAAGGGCATCGCCCACGAGGTCCGCCAGGTCGATCTGGCCAGCGGCGAGCAGCTCTCCGCCGAATACCGCAAGATCAACCCGGCCTGCACTGTCCCCGCGCTGGTGCTGGATGATGGCACGGTGCTGACTGACAACGCCGGGATCGCCGCCTGGGCCGAAGCGGTCCAGCCCGATCCGCCCTTGCTGGGCACCACCCCGGTTGAAAAAGCCGCGGTCGCCAGCTGGAATTCGAAAGTCGAAGGCGAATGCTTCATGGCGATCGCCGAAGTGCTGCGCAATACCGCCAAAGGCATGGCCGGCCGCGCGCTGCCGGGCCCCAACAATTACGAGCAGATCCCCGAACTGGCGGAGCGGGGCAGGGCGCGACTGCTGCATTTCCTGGACCGGTTCGAAGAGCACATGACCGGCCGCGAATGGGTGGCGATCAATGCGTTCTCACTTGCCGATGTGACCGCCGGGGTGGCGCTGGACTTCGCCGGCTGGGTCAAGGTCGATGCCAACGAAGGCCGCCCGGCGATTGCGGCGTGGCGGGCACGGCTGGCGAGCAGGCTTTCGTTCGGGCTATAAGCGCAGACCGCAAAGAAGGGGCGCGCATGAGTGTGGACGGGCAGCGAGGCGGTACGGCGGTGCAGTCCGCCGAGGACCTGCTGCTGGTTGACGATTTCGCGCAGCTGGAAGCCGGGCTCAATGCCCTGGTCACCAGCGGCGGCGCGGCTGCCGAAGGGCTGGTCACCGATCCATCACGCCCCGCCGCGATCTTTGCCGAGGCCTGGCTGACTTGCGGTTTCGATGCGGGCCCTGCGGCGCTTTGCGAAGACTGGCAGAACGCCTTCTCCGCACAGGAGCGCGAGGAATTCGATTCCGAACAGATCGCGGCTGGCCCGGCCCCGCTGATCCGCTTCCTCCATCCCGAAGGCGCCAGCCCGGTCATGGTGCTGATCCTGCCGCTGGCCGGTTTTGCCCACTGGCCGATGGTGGCGCGGTGGCTGGAGCGACGCCGATCCGGCCCGGTACCCAGCCACGCCGCGATCCGGCTTGCCGCGATGGACCCTCGCCAGGACCGCTTCAACCGCGCCCGTTCGATCTTTCGGCTGACCCCAGCCGAGGAGCGGCTGCTCTGCCGTCTGGCCCAGGCCGGCGTGCTGCGCGATGCCGCCACGCGCGAAGGGGTGACCTATGAAACCGCGCGGACCATGCTCAAGGACCTGCTCGCCAAAAGCGGCCACCCGCGCCAGCCCGCGCTGGTCGGGGCCGCGCTCAAACTGGGCGCGCTCGACGAGCCGCTTGACCTTGATAGCGATGCCGGGATGCGCCAGGTTTTCGGCCTGACCGCGCGGCAAAGCGCGATTGCCCGCCTGTTCGCGCTGGGCCGCACCCGCGATGAAGTGGCCCAGCGGCTGGGGCTGGGAGTCGAGAGCGTCAAGGCCGAACTCAAGGTGGTCTACCTGACCCTTGGGGTGGGCAATGCCACCGCGCTGGCGGTTGTCGCCGCGCAAATCGGCCTCGCCGCGCGGATGCTCGCCGCGCAGGATCTGGGCGCGGTTGACCTTGCCGCCAGCGCCGAGCCGGTCCGCCTGCTGCCGCGCGCGCGCCAGTCCGGACGGATCGCCTTTGCCGACTATGGCCCGCCAGACCGGATCCCGACCTTCCACTTCCACACCCTCACCACCAGCCGCTACCAGCCGCGCAGCTACATTGCCGCACTCCAGGCCCAGGGCCTGCGCCCGGTGACGATCGACGCCCCCGGCTTTGGCCTGACCGACATGGCCGAAGGTGACTATTTCGACCTCTGCGCTTTCGATGTCATGGCAGTGGCCGATGCTTTGGGTGCAAAGCAGTTCAACGTGATCTCGCGCGGGGCGCGGCAGGTCTCTTACCTGCTCAAGCACTGCCCCCAGCGGCTGGCGCGCGCGGTGGTGCTCAATCCCGAAGGCGAGCCGCAGTCCGACCGCTCGCAAGGCGGGATCCAGGGCGCCTACAAGCGGGTGTTCTATTCGCTCCCGCGGCTGATCATGCCGCTCGCCAACCAGCTCGCCAACCGGCTGAGCGACAAGACGATCGAGCGGCTGGTGGACCAGTTCGTCGCCGGCAGTGCGGCCGACGAGGCGCTGCTGGCCGATCCCGACCAGCGCCGCGCCTATGTCCATTCCAGCCGGCTTGCAGGGCTGCAAGGCGGCAAGGGCATGGTGGCAGTCGGCCTCAGCCACGATGTCTTCAAGCTCACCCCGATTGCCGATGGCAGCCACATCACCGCGATCTGCGGGCTGCAGGACAAGGTCTTCGTTCCCGAAGATACGTTGCCCCGCCTCCAGGCCGCCTGGCCGGGAATGCACGTGCGGCTGGTTGAAGAGGCCGGACGGCTGGTCCACCTGCAATGTCCGGAAATAGTTGCCGCCGGGCTGCTTGACGGGTCGCGCTTGTCATCAACCCGGCGGCAATCCAGATGCTGAGCAGTAAGTTGCGAGCAAGCTGCGCAGCGTCCGTTACCGATCACTCTCGGTACCGGGCCAGACTAACCCTGTAAGGCCGCAGGCAAATCCCCGTTTGGGGGGGGAGATGCGTCCGATCACAGGCCAGTGCCCGCCAAGCCGACTGTTGTGCTGTCTCTGTGCCCGAAAATGTTGGCTTGCGCGGCAAGACTATGCAAGATTGCCGACCAAGCGGGTCGCCCTGTTCCAGTCAGGAAGGGGGAGAAGCTTGTTGGATTTCCGATACAAAGCGTTTGTCAGCTATAGCTGGGCCGATGCGGCCTGGGGTAAATGGCTGCACCACGCGATCGAGACTTACCGCACGCCAAAATCGCTTGTTGGGGCAGAAGGCCGCCACGGCCCGGTCCCGGCGCGGCTGTTTCCGCTGTTCAAGGACCGTGAGGAGGAAGCCGCCGGTTCCAGCATCGGTGCTGCAGTTGAAGCGGCGCTGGGATCTTCCGAATTCCTGATCGTAGTCTGCTCGCCGCGTTCGGCCAAATCGCAATGGGTCAACCGAGAAATCGCCTGGTTCAAGACCCACCGCAATCCAGCCAATGTACTTGCGCTGATCATCGATGGGACGCCCGGGGCTGGCGATGAGCCGGGCGGCGAGGACGAGGAATGCTTTCCCCGGGCTTTGACCCATCTTGTTTCCGCCGCGATGGAAATCACCGACCAGCGGCTGGATGCTCCGCTGGCCGCCGATGCGCGCGAAAGCGGCGATGGCAAACGCGGTGCCAGGCTAAAGCTGGTAGCCGCGCTGCTGGGGGTGGGGCTTGACGATCTTGTCCGCCGTGATGACCACCGCCGCGCCCGGATCCGCACTGCGGCTACCGCTGGTTCACTAGCAGTCGCCGCCGCGATGAGCGGACTGGCCTGGAGCGCCACGGTGGCTCGCGACGAGGCCGTGTTCCAGCGCAACGAATCGCAGGATCTGACCGAATTCATGCTGACCGACCTGCGCGGCAAGCTGGATGAGGTGGGGCGGCTCGATATTCTGGAAACCGTCGGCAAGCGGTTGATGACCAGCTATGACAGGCAGAACTTGGGCAAGCTGGATGCGGACGCACTGGGTCGGCGCGCGCGTGTGCTGCTGTTGCTGGGCGAGATCGAGAACAGCCGGGGCAATCTGACCGACGCGCTCAAGACCTACCAAGCCGCTTCGGCCACTACGGCGGAGCTGCTGGCGCGCGAACCGGATGATCCGCAACGGATGTTTGAACACGCCCAGTCGCTCTACTGGGTCGGCTATATCGCCTGGCAGCGCGGCGATCTGGCTGCCGCCAAGCGCCAGTTCGAAGGCTATGACGCATTGGCCGACCAGATGGTGGCGGCAGAACCCGGCAAATTCGATTGGCAGCTGGAGAAAAGCTATGCCCAGTCAAATCTGGGGACGGTAGCTTCCGATCGCGGCGATCTGGATGCAGCGAGCAAGCATTTTGCAGCAGCGCTGGTGATCGACAAGCGGTTCTATGAAAGCAAGCCCGGCGATGCAGATGCTGTGATCCAATATGGCAGCAGCTTGTCGTGGGCCGCGAAGGTCGAAGGTAGGCAGTTCGATTTTCGTCGGTCGGAAAAGTTTTATCGTGAAGGAGCGAATATCTTGGGAAGAGCCTTCATGGCCGAGTCTGAGAACTACTCGCTGCTATTTGAGTTAGTCCCGATTAGCTTGAACCACACCTTTTCGCTGGTCGATCTTGGAAAGGCTGACCAAGCCGCTCAGCAAGGCCAGAAGGCGGTGGCATTGGCAGCGAAACTGGTCCGCCACGACCCCGCGAATACTGACTACCTCAATCACCTGACCTGGTCCCACATCGCCTATGCCGAAGCTTTGCTTGGCCGCGGGGACCTGGCAGGGGCGGAGCAGGAGGTTGGCAATGCCGCCAAGGTCATCGGCTCGATCAAGGCATCGGATATTGCAAAAGTACAATGGCGGGTTGGGGCCAACCACCGCGTCCAGTTGCTCTCGGCGGACATTGCCCGCGCACGGGGTGCGAATGGGGCAGCGAAAACGCAGTACGCCGCGCTGCTCCGGTCCCTTGCTTCGCTCGATTTGCGCACGGCCGATGTGGGCACGCTATCGACCCTCATCTCGGCCCATGCAGCGCTTGGTGAATTGACTGGAGACCCGGCACACTGGCGGGCGATCACTGGCCTGTTGGACGCTGCTCCGCAGGCCCCCAATGCGCGCGCTTCGGTTGGCTTGGCCAGGGCACTGTTCGCGAGTGGAAGGCAGGCAGAGGGGGCTGCGCTTACCAAGCGGTTGCAGGCTGGCGGCTATGCTGCGCCCCGCTTTCTGGCCTTCGTGCGCGGACAAGGGCTCGCGATTGGTTTGATCTATCCACTCCAATCCGCCGACCGCTCCAGGTTTGGCGGCAGGTACCAAGGAGACTGGCGGGTATGACTGCTGAAGTGCCAGCACAAACGCCTTCGTGCGGCCCCAGGATGTGGCCACCGTGACCAAGCACGTTGGGGAGATTTGCTCGAAATCGGAAAAACCAGAAAAGGACTATGGACATGGCACAAGAACCCGGCAGCTACGCGCTGATCTCGGTAGTCGTTGTAAACATAGGCGGCCAGAACCAGCTGCAAGTAGATTTCACGGCGCTGGCCTTCATGAAGAATGCCACCACGCCCGTCGTTTCGATCTATCCCTTCGTGGGGGATATCGCTCTCCCAACCAATTCGAACCGGCCGTTTGCATTTGTCGTTCGTTATGAAACCAGCGGTCTTGGCAGTGGCTATGGCTGGCATCCCAATCCGCTGTTTTGTGTCGCGATTGGTCCGGCTGGCACCGAACCTGATTTTGGCAACCCGCTGCCAAACGGCTTTACCGGACCATTCAACAATGGCGGTGGGGAAATCTGTTTCATCAATGCCAACAACACCAAGGACAAGAAGCAGTACGAATACCGGATTGCGCTTTATCCCCAAGCTGGGGGGAATCCGCTGATCCTCGATCCTAAGATTCAGAATGGCGGCAACAACTAGCCGTTTTGTGCTGGTGGGCCGGGGCAGGCCAATGGTGCCCCGGTCTGCGCAGCCGCTTGACCGGCGAACCATTCCCCCCTAAGGGCCGCCACTTCCGGGGCTCGGGCTTGTGCCTCCCCGGTTGAGCTGAACATTGCCGGTGCGTCCTCTCCAAGAGGGTAATCCGTCAAAGTAACCCGGTCTTTTCAGGCGGGTGGAATGATTCACTCTCGTGTTGCACCACAGTCGCTTTGGCCGGTCGGCGTCACCGGATCATGCAGGAAATCGCGCTGCCGCTCGATTGACAGGTGCGCCGTGCAGGCAGCATTCACCGATGTCTGCCGTCTATTCGCGAGGCTCGGTCAGGGCGGCAATGACTGCCAGGCATTCGGCAACGCGCAGCATGGCGATGCCGCGAAAGGCTCCCAGAACGAGCAAGTCCTCGTCGCCCGTGATGACGGCATCGGCGCTTGCGGCCAGCGCGCAGGCGAGCACGTGATCGTCGTCGCTGTCGCGCGAGACGGGTTCGGGCAAGGGGGCGGTGGCGACAATGCTGGCGAGGCTGGCATAATTGGCACCGTGCTGCTGCGGGGTCAGGCCGACGGCCTTTAGCCGGGAGGCAAGCCGCGGCTTTGCGAGCGATTGTTCAAGTTCTGCGACCAGCCTTTCGCTGGTGAACAGGCGGACCCGGTCGGTCGCGCCAAGATCGAGCAGTTCGGCGGGGCGGCCTTCCCACAGCAAAGCGGAGAGTACGACATTGGTGTCTAGCACCAGCCGCAAAGGTGCATTCAAGCTGTCTTCTTCCTGACAGACGCCACGATGGTTTGCAGATCAGTCAGCGACATGGGGTCGGTGCCCCCGGGGCGCGAGCGGGCGGCGGCGATACGCCGGGCAGCTTGCTGGCGCAGGCCGTTCTCAAGCAGTTCGGCGAGCGCAGCGGGCGCCAGCAGTCCGGCATCGCGGGCTTCGCGGACAAGCCGGTCGGGAAGTTCAATCGAGAATTCCAGCTTTGTCATGCTGCCAGCATAGTCCAAATGGCCGGGTGAATCCAGTTTGGCTTGCGGGTCCGGCTGGGGGGCTTTGGTGAGGGACCGCTTGACCAAGAGCAACATCGCCCCTAAGGGCCGCCACTTCCGGGGCTCGGGCTTGTGCCTCCCCGGTTGAGCTGAACATTGCCGGTGCGTCCTCTTCAAGAGGGTAATCCGTCAAAGTAACCCGGTCTTTTCAGGCGGGTGGAGCGTTTTCGGCTCGTGCATTGTGGCGGTGGGGCACAGCCCCGCGCTGGCCGCATGCGCGATTCGCATCCTCTTCACTTGTCCGGCCAAGGCCATCAAACAAGGTGAAGAGTACTTCATGCCTACGATCAACCAGCTGATCCGCAAGGGTCGCGAGCCGCAGAAGGCCAAGAGCAAGGTCCCTGCGATGGAGCAGAACCCGCAGAAGCGCGGCGTTTGCACCCGCGTTTATACCACGACCCCGAAGAAGCCGAACTCGGCGCTGCGCAAGGTCGCCAAGATCCGCCTGACCAACAGCCGCGAAGTCATTTCGTACATCCCGGGCGAAGGCCACAACCTGCAGGAACACAGCGTCGTGCTGATCCGCGGCGGGCGTGTGCGCGACCTTCCGGGCGTGCGCTATCACGTGCTGCGCGGCGTGCTGGATACCCAGGGCGTCAAGGACCGCAAGCGTTCGCGCTCCAAGTATGGTGCCAAGCGGCCCAAGTGACGGCCCCAACAGGCCGTCATCCTGAACTCGTTTCAGGATCCATTGGGCCGAAAGCCCAGGTGTAGCGTAGAATTACGGAGCTTTGATCCAGACCCACGATGGACCCTGAAACAAGTTCAGGGTGACGAAGTGGGGGAAAGCTGGGGCAAGGTTTCGGAGTTGGAAGGAAACCCAACCAATGTCACGTCGTCGTCGTCCCGAGAAGCGGGAAATCCTGCCCGATCCCAAGTTCAAGGATCAGGTGCTGTCGAAGTTCATGAACAACCTCATGCTCGACGGGAAGAAGTCGGTTGCCGAAAGCATCGTTTACGGTGCGATGGAAACCATGGAAACCCGCGCCAAGTCGGACCCGATCCAGCTGTTCCACGATGCGCTGAACAACGTGAAGCCGCAGATCGAAGTGCGTTCGCGCCGGGTTGGCGGTGCGACCTACCAGGTTCCGGTCGAAGTGCGTCCCGAGCGTGCCCAGGCCCTGGCGATCCGCTGGCTGATCACGGCTGCGCGCAATCGCAGCGAAACCACGATGAGCGCGCGCCTTTCGGCCGAGCTGCTCGACGCTGCCAACAACCGTGGCAACGCGGTCAAGAAGCGCGAAGACACCCACCGCATGGCCGACGCCAACCGCGCGTTCAGCCACTACCGCTGGTAAGGAATTAAGATCATGGCCCGCAGCCATCCCCTCAACATGTACCGCAACATCGGTATCATGGCGCACATCGACGCTGGCAAGACCACGACGACCGAGCGCATTCTCTATTACACCGGCAAGTCCTACAAGATCGGCGAAGTCCACGACGGCGCCGCGACCATGGACTGGATGGAACAAGAGCAAGAACGCGGCATCACGATCACCTCGGCTGCCACGACCTGCTTCTGGAACGATCACCGGATCAACATCATCGATACGCCAGGCCACGTTGACTTCACCATCGAAGTCGAACGCTCGCTGCGCGTGCTCGACGGTGCGGTTGCTTGCTTCGACGGCGTGGCCGGGGTTGAGCCCCAGTCCGAAACCGTCTGGCGCCAGGCCGACAAGTACGGCGTTCCGCGGATGTGCTTCATCAACAAGCTCGACCGCACCGGTGCGAACTTCAAGTACTGCGTCCAGTCGATCATCGACCGCCTGGGTGCCAAGCCCGCTGTGCTCTACATTCCGATCGGCCTTGAAGCCGATCTGAAGGGCCTGGTCGATCTGGTCCACAACCGCGCGATCATCTGGAAGGACGAAGCGCTGGGCGCCGAATTCTTCTACGAAGATATCCCGGCCGACCTCGCCGACGAAGCCGCCGAATATCGCATGAACTTGATCGAACTGGTCATCGACCAAGACGACGACGCGATGGAAGCCTATCTCGAAGGCAACGAACCCAGCGTTGAAGTGCTCAAGGCCTGCATCCGCAAGGGCACGCTCAACCAGTCGTTCGTGCCGGTTTGCTGCGGCTCGGCGTTCAAGAACAAGGGCGTTCAGCCGCTGCTCGATGCCGTGGTCGATTACCTGCCTTCGCCGCTCGACATTCCTGACGTCCAGGGCGTCAAGATGGACAGCGACGAGAAGGACAGCCGCCCGCCCACGGACGACGCGCCGTTCAGCGCGCTGGCGTTCAAGGTCATGAACGACCCGTTCGTGGGCTCGCTCACCTTCATCCGGATCTACTCGGGTACGCTCACCAAGGGCACCTACCTGAACTCGGTCAAGGACAAGAAGGAAAAGGTCGGCCGCATGCTCGAAATGCATGCCAATGACCGCAAGGACGTGGACGAAGCCTTCGCTGGCGACATCATCGCTCTCGCCGGCATGAAGGAAACCACCACGGGCGACACGCTCTGCGCTGAAAAGTCGCCGATCGTGCTCGAACGGATGGAATTCCCCGAGCCGGTGATCGAACTGTCGGTGGAACCCAAGACCAAGGCCGACCAGGAAAAGATGGGCGTCGCGCTCAATCGCCTCTCGGCCGAAGATCCCTCGTTCCGCGTCTCGACTGACCACGAAAGCGGCCAGACGATCATCAAGGGCATGGGCGAACTGCACCTCGACATCATCGTCGACCGCATGCGCCGCGAGTTCAAGGTTGAAGCCAACGTCGGTGCGCCGCAGGTGGCTTACCGCGAATACCTCGCCAAGCCGGTGGACATTGACTACACCCACAAGAAGCAGTCGGGCGGCACCGGCCAGTTCGGCCGCGTCAAGGTCAAGGTCACCCCGGGTGAGCGCGGCAGCGGCTTCGTCTTCAAGGACGAAATCAAGGGCGGTAACATTCCCAAGGAATATATCCCCGCGATTGAAAAGGGCTTCCGTGAAACGGCCGAAACCGGCTCGCTCATCGGCTTCCCGATCATCGACTTTGAAGTCCTGCTCTATGACGGTGCCTACCACGACGTCGACTCCAGCGCCCTGGCGTTCGAAATCGCCGGCCGCGGTGCGATGCGCGAAGTGGCGCAGAAAGCCGGGATCAAGCTGCTCGAGCCGATCATGAAGGTCGAAGTCGTCACCCCTGAGGATTACCTCGGTGACGTCATCGGCGACATGAACAGCCGTCGCGGCCAGATCCAGGGCACCGACACCCGCGGTAACGCCCAGGCTGTTGAAGCCATGGTGCCGCTGGCGAACATGTTCGGCTATGTGAACCAGCTGCGCTCGTTCACGCAGGGCCGGGCGAATTACTCGATGTTCTTCTCACATTATGACGAAGTCCCGGCAAACGTCGCGACCGAGATCAAGGAGAAGCTTGCCTAATCGGCAGGATAGTTCTACGGGCGGCGCCTGATTCAGCGGGCGCCGTCCAAACCCCGCAGATTCACGATCAATCGAAAGAAGGTTTGAGACAATGGCTAAGGCTAAATTCGAGCGGAACAAGCCGCACTGCAACATTGGCACGATCGGTCACGTTGACCACGGCAAGACCACGCTGACCGCAGCGATCACCAAGATCATGGCCGAAATCAACGGCGGTACTGCTGTTGACTTCGCCAACATCGACAAGGCTCCCGAAGAGCGCGAGCGTGGCATCACCATCTCGACCGCTCACGTCGAGTACGAAACCGGCGCACGCCACTATGCGCACGTCGATTGCCCGGGCCACGCTGACTATGTGAAGAACATGATCACCGGCGCGGCGCAGATGGACGGCGCAATCCTGGTGGTGAACGCTGCTGACGGCCCGATGCCGCAGACCCGCGAACACATCCTGCTGGCCCGCCAGGTCGGCGTGCCCGCGCTGGTCGTCTACATGAACAAGGTTGACCAGGTCGACGACGCCGAAATCCTCGAGCTCGTTGAACTCGAAATCCGTGAGCTGCTCAGCTACTACGGTTTCGACGGCGACGCGATCCCTGTGATCCCGGGTTCGGCTCTGGCCGCTCTCGAAGGCCGCGATGACAACATCGGCAAGGACTCGATCATTGCCCTGATGAACGCTGTCGACACTGCCATCCCGCAGCCGCCGCGTCCGACCGACAAGCCGTTCCTGATGCCCGTCGAAGACGTGTTCTCGATCTCGGGCCGTGGTACGGTTGTCACCGGCCGCGTCGAAACCGGCATCGTCAAGGTTGGCGAAGAAGTCGAAGTCGTCGGCATCCGCGACACCCAGAAGACCGTCGTCACCGGCGTCGAAATGTTTCGCAAGCTGCTCGATCAGGGTGAAGCCGGCGACAACATCGGCGCGCTGGTTCGTGGTCTGAAGCGTGAAGACGTTGAGCGTGGTCAGGTTCTGGCCAAGCCCGGCACCGTCACTCCGCACACCGAATTCTCGGCGTCGGTCTACGTGCTGTCGAAGGATGAAGGTGGCCGTCACACGCCGTTCTTCGCCAACTACCGCCCGCAGTTCTACTTCCGCACCACCGACGTGACCGGCGAAGTGATCCTTCCCGAAGGCACCGAAATGGTCATGCCGGGCGACGACGTTGCCCTGTCGGTCAAGCTGATCGCCCCGATCGCCATGGACGAAGGCCTGCGCTTCGCCATCCGCGAAGGCGGCCGCACCGTCGGCTCGGGCGTGGTGAGCAAGATCACGAAGTAAGCTTCGGTCGGGGACAGTCTATTGACTGTCCTCGCCAAGCAAACGAATTGGCCCGGTCTCTCGCAAGAGAGGCCGGGCTTTTTCGTGCCCCGGGGACACGCTATTGCGTGTCCCCGTCCAACGGTGCGGTTAAGAGGGGGCTGGGGACACGGAATACGTATCGCCAGGTCAGCGCCGGGGACAGTCTATTGACTGTCCCCTCACTCGCGTCCAGAGCCGCCCGCCTCAGGGGACACGGAATACCGTGTCCCCGGCCCCCGTTTGCCCGGTGCCAGCTTCTTGCCCGTGCGCGCCTCCAGATCGCTCAACCACGCGCTCGATCCCACCGGGCGTCCGACGCTTTCGGCTTTGCGCAGCGCGGCATAGGTCAACGCTTCATCGAATTCTTCGCCCAGGAATGCAGCAAAATCGCCGACCCGCTCCAGCACCGGGGCGGTCCTGACCACATGGTCGTCCTGGCCAGCGATCAGCGCACGGGTGCTGGACCATTGCCAGTGCTCGGGGTGCTCCACCAGGCGTGCGCGCACCGGGTTGAGCGCGACATAGCGCAAGGCTGCAACAAGGTGCGTCTCATCCATGGCGACCGATCCGAACCGACCCTGCCAGAGATGCCCGGTAGTGCGGCGGCGCGCATTGACATAGCCGGTATAGCGGCGGTGCAGCTCACCCAGCGTGCGGCGCAGGCCATCCTCGTCGAACGGCACCAGGACGAGATGAACATGATTGGGCATCAGGCAATAGGACCAAACCTCACTCCGCGCCCGACTGGCCGCATCCGCCAGCAGGTCAAGGTAGAGGGCAAAATCGCCATCCTCAAAGAACGTGCGCTGCCGCCCGTTGCCGCGCTGAGTTACGTGATGCGGAACACCAGGGATCACAACCCGGGGAAGGCGGGCCATGCTATGACCGGGGACACGCTATTGCGTGTCCCTGTCCAACGGTGCGGCTTGGCGCACGGCTTGCGAGAAGCGCCGGGGACACGGTACTCCGTGTCCGCGTACGTAGGTGTGGGCATGCGCTGAGAGTGGTTGACATGCGGCTGGATATGGCGGATTTTGGGGGTTAAGTAAACTGTCACCGTAATTCCGCTGAGAGTGGTTGACATGCGGCTGGATATGGCGGATTTTGGGGGTTAAGTAAACTGTCACCGTAATTTGCGTAATTTGCTGTCTTTGGGAGGGATTGCCGAGCATTGGGACGGGCTTTTAGCCGCCAACTTCGTGCCGAGCGAGATACCAGCACACGGACTCGGTTTGATAGCCGAGGTCGAAGACCTCCTGCATCCTGGCCTTGCAATTCGCTTCATCACCATTGGCCCGGAATATCGCGCCATCATGGAACAAGACTTGGCCCAATGCCAGCATGGTGGAGCGGTTGCCATTTGCCGCACGGTGCGCTGAGGCCAGGTCGCGCTCGCCGGTCGCGCTCGCAAGAGCATCCTCGAAGGACACTTCTCCAAGGACCTGCTTGACGGTCGCAACTGGATAACGGAACAGCGTCGGACGCTTGTCGTATTTGACGTTGAGCTTTTTCAAGTAACGAAGCGTATAATCTCGATTGATCTCATCGCCCGCCGTCACCGCCATGTAATGCAGCACCAACCCAAAGGTGGCACCACCTGCATGATCAGGAGCCATGCTCACGCTACCGTTAAGGATCGCTGCGCAGAGGCCGCGCGCCAACTCAATGGCGCGCGCGCGGTCATCAAGACACCAATAGGCAACAGCCAGATTTAGATGCTGACCGGGATGATCAGGGTTGCGCTTTTGATGCTCATGGACTTGCTCCATCAATGGTATGGCGGAAGCGAAATCTCCAGTTCCGCGAAGCGAACTTGCCAAACCGTCAATCGATCCGATGTCGCCCGGATTTTCGGCTAACTCTAGACGGTATGCGTCAATCGCTTCATTGAAACGGCCTTCCATATATAGATCGAGCGCGGTCATTAGAAATCAAATCCCCAGCGAAGGTTGCCTTGAGCGTCATAGGTGACGGCCCTTACAGTTGCCGGATCATAGCCCCATTTCGTGACTTGTGAATTGAAAGTCTTGAGACCAGAGGCTGTGTTAGGCTTGATTTCAATATGCTCAAACCCAAGCTGCTTTACAAATTTCGGGTCAACGGACAGATCAATCCCAGTTTGGCCCACGGCAGTCCGATTAAAAATGCCCTCTCTGACGCCCTGCGCATTTAGCCAAGTTTCTAGGCGCACCCCAGTTTGGACATGCGCTTCCTGGCCAAATAGCGTAGTGCCGTATTTCAGATTCGACGGAACCGAAATACTACCCAGTCCCCTGTCTGCGGCTGAGCCAATTCTGGTGACACTAGTACCACGGAACAGGCCCCTTCCGCTTAGGTCGTGTTGACAAAAGGGATTCCCAAAGGGGTCGAATTCTGATTCAAGGCTGTTTTTTGGAGAGCAGTCATGGGTCGTGGGGATTTGTCAGACGCGGAATGGGAACTGATCGGGGCGCTGTTGCCGCCTGAGCGGGGGCGGTGGGCCAGGCCGGCAGGCGATAACCGGCGGTTTCTCAATGGCATGCTGCATGTTCTGCGGGTCGGCTGCCCCTGGCGCGACATGCACGAGCGCTACGGCAAGTGGAACTCGGTCTATGTCCGG
>JAGXTB010000154.1 GCA_018334165.1 Sphingomonadales bacterium
CTGCCGCTGGCAAGGGCGCCCGCCTGTGCGCTACTTGGGGGCGATGACGAAATCGATCGCCACACCGGCCCAGACTGCTGCCATCAGCCGCTCGGAATCGCCGGTGCGGCGATCGAAGTTGAATATCATCTGCACCAGATCGGGCACGTTCAAGACCGGCTTGGCATTGCTGACGCGGGTGATCCGCACGACCTTGTAACCCATGGCCGAAGCATAGCGATCCGCCTCGGTCCGGGCCTGGGCAATCGCTTTGGCCACGGCCTCGTCGCGCGCCTCAGCCGGATTGCGCTGGGCATAGATGACACGCGGCTGAGAATAGCTGGTTCGGGAAAAGTCGCGCGCCTTGCTTCTGACTGCTTCGAGCTTGCCCAGATCGTCCAGCGAGATCGTGACAGTGGAGCGCTTGTTGTCTTTCAATTTGGCGACAACGGGGCGCGGGGACGGTGCCGTCTTGATAGCCGGTGGCGGAGGCAAGGGCGACGGCGGCACTCCGACGGGCGTTACCTTTGGCGTAGTCGTTGTTGTAATCGGCGGCGGCGCGATCGCTACCGGAACGGGCGGCGGATAGAGATCGGCAGACATGTCACCGAACGAGATCTGCTGCGGCTTGATCCCGATCTCGCCAAACTTGCGCGTCAGGTCTGCCTTGGCGGCAGCCAGGCCGCGTTCGGCGGCTTCGGGGCTTTCGGCTGAAGACTGGATCTCAAACTCCACTCGGGCCGATCGCGGCTGGGCATCGCCCAGGGCTTCGATATGCAGCTCAATCTCCTGCGCGCTGGCCGCCGTGGCGGTAAGCGGGGCCAGCAGCAGGGCGGTGGTGGCCAGCAGGGGCAGGGTCTTTGAACTCATTCGGCATGCTCCCTTGGTCAGTGCCGACAGAAGGCCGCAAACCAAACTCCACGGCAAGCGAATTCGTGTGCAGATCAGATGGTTGTGCAATGCACGCGCACGCGGCCTTGCCTTTGGCGACGAACCCCGCCAAAGGCGGCGCGACAGGGCGATCACAGGGCCAAGCGAATCCCATGAACCTAACCCATCCCTTCCTTGACGCAGACGGTGACAAGCTGCGCGAGGAGTGCGGCATTTTCGGCGTGATCGGCACGCGCGAGGCTGCGGCGATGACCGCGCTGGGGCTGCACGCCTTGCAGCACCGCGGGCAGGAAGCCGTCGGCATCGTCAGCTATGATGGCGAGGACTTCTTCGCGCGGCGGGGCCTTGGCCATGTGGCCCAAGTCTTTTCCGATGCCAGCATGTTTGCCGAACTGCCCGGCGAAATGGCCAGCGGCCATGTGCGTTATTCGACCACCGGCGGCCAGGGGCTGCGCAATGTCCAGCCGCTCCACGCCGATCTGGCGCGCGGGGCCTTTTCGGTCGCGCACAACGGCAACATTTCCAATGCCATGCACCTCAAGCACGAGCTGGTCAGCAAGGGCGCGATTTTCCAATCGACTTCGGACACCGAGGTTATCCTCCACCTGATCGCGACCAGCCGTTATCCGACGCTGATGGACCGGCTGGTCGATGCGCTGCGGATGATCGAGGGCGCCTATTCGCTGATCTGCATGACCCCCAAGCGGATGATCGCCTGCCGCGATCCCTTGGGCATCCGTCCTTTGGTGATGGGCAAGCTGGGCGACGCCACGGTCTTCGCCAGCGAAAGCGTCGCGCTCGACGTGGTCGGGGCCGAATTCGTGCGCGAAGTGCAGCCGGGCGAAATCATCGAGGTTCGCGCAGATGGCCGCCTGACCAGCCACCGTCCGTTCGGTGACATTCCGCCGCGCCCTTGCATCTTCGAACACGTCTATTTCAGCCGCCCGGATTCGGTGATGGGCGGCCAGTCGGTCTATGAAGTGCGCAAGGCGATCGGCAAGGAATTGGCCAAGGAAGCCCCGGTCGAAGCCGATCTGGTGATCCCGGTGCCTGACAGCGGCGTGCCCGCGGCGATCGGCTATGCCCAGGAAAGCGGGATCCCGTTCGAGCTTGGCATCATCCGCTCACACTATGTCGGCCGCACCTTCATCCAGCCGAGCGACGGCGCGCGCCATGCCGACGTCAAGCGCAAGCACAACGCCAACCGCGCGCTGGTGGAAGGCAAGCGGATCGTGCTGATCGACGATTCGATCGTGCGCGGCACCACCAGCATGAAAATCGTGCAGATGATGCGCGATGCCGGGGCCAAGGAAGTGCACATGCGGGTAGCCAGCCCGCCGACCCAGCATTCGTGCTTCTATGGCGTCGATACCCCCGAACGCCACAAGCTGCTCGCCGCGCGGATGGACGTGCAGGAGATGACCAAGTTCATCGTTGCCGACAGCCTGGCTTTCGTCTCGATCGACGGGCTCTACCGCGCTGTCGGCGAAGCCAGCCGCAACAATGCCTGCCCGCAGCACTGCGACGCCTGCTTCACCGGCGACTATCCCACCCGGCTGACCGACCTGGCCGAACGCGAGACCGATGAGGGCCAGCTACCGCTGCCGGTCGGCAAGGTCGCATGACTGCGCTGACCGGGCAAATCGCGTTGGTTACCGGCGCGAGTGCAGGCATTGGCGCGGCGACCGCCAAGGCACTGGCCGCAGCGGGCGCGCATGTCGTGCTCACCGCGCGCACTGCCAAGGCGTTGGAAGAGGTTGAGGAAGCGGTGTTTCAGGCTGGCGGCAGTGCCACGATTGCTCCGGTTGATCTGACCGATGGCGACGGGATCGCGCGGCTGGCCAATGCCGTGGCCGAACGCTGGGGCAAGCTCGACATTGTGGTCCACTGCGCGGCGGTCCTGCCCGAACTGACGGCGGTGCGCGATATCGATCAGACCCAGTTTTCCAAGGCGCTGACCGTTAACGCGCTGGCCGTACAAGCCCTGATCGCGCGGTTCGATCCCTTGCTCAAAGCCAGCGACGATCCGCGCTTTGTGCACCTGACCACCAGCGTCGCCAGCGCGCCGAGGGCCTATTGGGGCGCTTATGCCGCCAGCAAGGCGGCGGCCGAAGTGCTGGTTACTTGCTACGCCGAAGAAACCCGCAACACCTCCAAAGTGCGGGTCGCGATCGTCAACCCCGGTGCGACCAGAACCGCAATGCGGGCAAAGGCTTACCCCGGCGAAGACCCCGTTTCGGTCAAGCTGCCCGAAGTGGTGGCTGAACGCCTGCTGTCACTGCTTGGTGAACAGTTTGCCAGCCCGCACCGCGAAAGTGTTAACCCTCCCTCATAACAAGCCAGCAACCGCGACCAGCGATACTTTGCACATCCTGCCGGGAAAGGTCCCGGAAAGGCAAATGTTCAAGGGGCACCGCGATGAGCGAAAATCTGTTGCTGACCAAGGATCCCTATTTCTCCGCCGCGCAGGAGGACCGCAGCGCGCCGCGGACCCGCGTGGCGATCCCGGCGACTTTGCGGATGTCCGGTGGACGGGGCTTTCAAACCGTGATCCACGACCTTTCGCTGAGCGGGTTCTGCGGCGCGGCGGTAAACCGGATGATCCCTGGTACCGTCTGCTGGCTGACCCTGCCGGGGATCGAATCGCTGCAGAGCGAAGTGGTCTGGTGGGACAACAGCCTGGTCGGCTGCGCGTTCGACAAGCTGCTCAGCCCGATCGTCCACGACAACATCCTGGCCCGCTGGCAGGCCAACAGCTCCTTCCGTCCGGTCGCCTGACCGGAAGGTCCCAAACCGCCCGGACGCGGATCAGAGCCACCGTGTCCCTTACCCCCCAATACGCGGGATTTTGCCGCGTCCGGGCGGAACCACTTCAACTCTTGACCAAGGTCACCTGCGCAACGGTGATGCCCCCGCCCCTGAAGCCGCCTTCGCAGTACATCAGGTAGAACCGCCAGAGCCGCTGGAACCGGGCATCGAAGTGCGGCGGCAAGCGCCCTTCGGCGATCGCCCGGTCAAAGTTCTCGCGCCAGGTCTTCAGCGTTTCGGCATAGTCGAGCGCGAAATCTTGCTGATCGCGCCAGTCCAGAGCGTGTTCTGCGGCAAGGCGGCGGAATTCGGCCTCACTCACCAGCATGCCGCCCGGAAAAATGTAGGTCTGGATGAAGTCGGCACTGCGGACATAAGCCGGGAACAGCTCGTCACGGATCGCGATGTACTGGATTGCCGCGCGCCCGCCGGGCGTCAGGCAGCGCGCAAGACAGGCAAAGTAGGCGGGCCAGTATTCACGGCCAACGGCCTCGACCATCTCGACACTGGCAATGGCATCGAACTGGCCGCTGACATCGCGGTAGTCTTGCTTGCGAAAGTCGATCTGCGCTGAGCGCCGCTGCCGCGCCCAGTCCAGCTGCGCATCGGACAGGCTGATCGCGGTGACCTGCATGCCCTGATCGTGCAGATACTGCGCCAGTGCGCCCCAGCCGCAGCCGATCTCCAGCACGGTCTTCGCGCCTCCCAGCCGCTGAGCAATTGCCGCCAGCTTGTGCTGCTGGGCCATGGCCAGATCCTGCCCCGGCACCGCATAGCGCGCGCTGGAATAGATCAGTTCGGGATCAAGCCAGGCTGCGTAGAAGTCATTGCCCAGGTCATAGTGCGCGTGGATGTTGCGCTGCGATCCGCGGCGCGTGTTGCGGTGCAGCCAATGCATCAGCCGCGCTGCCCAGCGCCACGGGCCGTGGGCCCGCGCGAGGCCACCCAGCGCATCGGCATTGGCGACAAACAGCGCGAACAATTGGACCGGATTGGGGCTTGACCACTCGCCAGCTTCCCACGCCTGACAGAGCCCGACCGAGCCCGCCCTTGCCACTCGCACCAGCCCGCCCCAGGCATGCAGGGTAACCGTAGCCTCGAACCCCGGCGCGCGGCCGCCCAGCATGCGCGTCGATCCGTCGGGCAGCGTGGCGTGCAGCGTCCCGGCGACCAGCCCGCGGTCGATCCGGTCGACCAGCCGCGCCGCGCTGGCCCCCCATAGCTGCGCCAGAACACCGCCGCCGCTGCGTTGATTTGCGGGTGCAGCAGACGAGCTTTCGTTGTTGAATGAGGTGCCGACAGTCATGCCCGCGCTATGAACCGGGCCTCTGCCTACTGCAATATCAGCTCACATCGAGCGCGTGATTGCGTCGAGGATAACCGGGTTGAGCGGACGCAGAAATTCGCAGCCAAATTCGAAATCGGTGCCCCAGGCGACCCGCGCCTCGATCGGTTCGAGCGTGCCAATCTTGAGGTAAAAGTGATCATCCACGCGAACCAGAAACACGCCAGAAATTCGCGCGCCCAGTTCCGAGAGATCCTGCACCTGCACATTGGCGCGCCGGGTTCCCGCGCGGAACTGCACAGTAGCCGCATAGCGTCGCCGATCGACGCGGCGGCCGCTGGTCTGCTGGAATTGCGGTTCACTGTTCATGGCAAGCAGAAGCGCCTGTTGTTCGACCCTGCTGCACATCTTAAGACGTCATGGTAAAACCAGCGTTAACGAACAACTTCTCTCCCAGTCAATTACTTACAAGAAAAGGGGGACGCCGCAGCGATGCTGGACGTCCCCCTTTTGGTTGCTGGTGATCAGAATCAGAAGCGCAGCTCAACCCCGGCGGTGAACGACCGCCCGCGCGGATCGGCCACTCGCGGTTCCCAGCTCGATCCGGCGCCGGTGTTGCCGTCATAAGTGATCGCAAACGGCGGATCGGTATCGAACAGGTTCTTGATCCCCAGGTTGACCCGGAAGCCCGGGCTGAACGCGGTGATCCCGACCGCCAGGTTGTAGATCATGTAGGGCTTGACCCGCTCGTTGAAGTCCGGCCGGGTTACTGTGCCATTGGCAATCCCGGGCAGCTTCTGGTTAGCATAGCCGGCCCGGTAGACCTGGGTCAGCTGGACATTGAAGTCTTTGGTCGAATAGTTCACCCAGGCATTGTGCTTCCAGCGCAGGCCCAGATCGCCGGCAAAAGTGAACACCCCTATCTGGCTGGGCCCAAACGGCAGCGCCGGATTGTCGATCAGCTTTTCACGCTTCTTGAGCATCAGCGTGCCGTCCATCCCCACCGAGATGCTGCGCTCCCCGCTGAGCTCCCAGCCGCCGCGCAGGGCAAATTCGATGCCCTGGGTGCGGCGTGCACCGGCGTTGACCCAGCGCTGGTCGATCAGCACGATCTGGTTGCTTCCATCGCGGATGAAGTTGGCCTGGAACAGCGAGGCATTGTCGACCAGCTGGCGCAGGGTCAGGATCGCGATGGTGTTATCGACATTGATCATCCACCAGTCAGCCGACAGGCTCCACTTCGGATGCGGCCGCAGGACTACGCCGACGCTGCCCATCTTGGCCTTTTCAGGCCCGAGGTTGAGATTGCCGCCGGTTGCGATTTCCGGCCGGATGATCGCGCAAGGCAGGCCCGAAAGATAGGCGCTGGTCGGCACGCCGCCCGGGCAGGCCACCGGATCGGCCAGATCACTGCCCGAATAGGGGCTGACGGTGACGCCATTGAAGATCTGGTTGAAGCTTGGGACGCGGAAGCCCGTGGAATAGGATCCACGGAACATCAGCCAGTCCATCGGCGTGAACTTGGCCGTGATCTTGGGATTGGTGGTGGTGCCAAAGCCGGTGTAATCGTCAAGCCGCAGCGCCGCAGTGACCTGCAAGATATCCAGGATCGGCAGATCGACTTCGGCATAGGCCGCCTTGACCGTGCGGGTCTTGGGGGTCAGCGCATTGACGTTGTCAAACGCAGCCAGGAAGATCACCGGCTGGTTGGTGGCGGCCGCCGCCGAACCATTGAAGCTGTAGCTTTCACGCCGCCAATCGACGCCCATCGCCACTTGCAGCGGACCGCCCGGCAAATCGAACAACGGCCCAGAGACGGACAGGTCAACCTGCTTGACCGTATAGCGCCCGCCGTAGAGCGTGGTCCCTTCGGCCGAAATCGCTTGCAGCCCCGAAATCGCCGCGGCCGATTGATCCAGCGAGAACGGGTTGAGGATGCCCGAATTGATCAGGCCAACCAGGCCGCCAGTGGTGGCACCCGGGGCGATCGGGGCAAGCGGATCGTTGGCCCCGCTGTTTAGCGTGCCGCGATAGTAGTAACCCGAGCCCAGCACCGACTTGGTTTCGCTTTCCGAGTGCGAAGCGCCGATATGGTAGTCCCAGCCGCCGAACGGCAGCGGACCTTCAAGCCCGGTATAGGCGCGCAAGGTACGGCTGTTGGTGCGATATTCGCGCGGGCCGCAGGCAACGCAGCGCCACCGGCCCGACAGCGGACGGCCATAACGACCGGTTGCATCGATCGTCCGGTCCCCGACCGCACCGATCACAGGAAATTGCGTCGCTAGTTGATCGTAGATCGCGTTGTAGGTCGGTGCCGTCAGCGCATTGATTGGATAGGCCCAGGGCAGGTTGGTGGTGTTGGCCGAAAGCTGGGCGTTGGAGAAGCTCTTGGCCGAATCCGCGTCCGATCCGGTCACTTCGGCGAACAGCTGGTGTCCGCCGCCCAGGTTGACCGTGGCTTTGGTGTAGTAAGTCAAGGTCTCAATCGGCTGCTGGATCACCGCCGCACGGCCGGTATCCCAGGCGCAGGCATAGTAAGCTCCTGCGTTGGCCCACAGCTCCCAGTCATAGGCCATGCCGCCGTCCATCGTTTCGCAGCCCGCGCCGCCCGGCAGATCAAGCGGGTTGATCCCGTTGCTGGCAAGGTTTGAGGCCGCATTGGCTGGCGAGGGCAATGTCAGGCCGGCCAGAATCGAACCGTTTGGGTTCTGGAAGGCGTTGGCACCGGTGTTGAACAGCGTTGCGATCGGGGTGCCGCGGGTATCGACCGAAAGTCCGCGCAAAGGCTGGTTGGTGTTGACGAAATCGCGCTGCTCGCCGCGCAGGATCTTGCTCCAGCTGTAGGAGACCCCGCCCATCACATTGATGCCGTCTTCGTTCAGATCGCCAATGCCCATCAGCCCCGACATGCGGTAGATGTTGCCGCCGCCGTGCTCAGTGATGTCGGTCGATCCGGCCAGGCTGAAGCCCGTGAAATTCTTCTTGGTGATATAGTTGATCACCCCGCCGATCGCATCGGTGCCATAGATCGCCGAGGCACCGTCTTTCAGGATTTCAACCCGCTCGATCGCGGCATAGGGGATCTGGTTGACGTCAACCGCGCCGCCTGAAAGGCCGTGCGCGGCCACGCGGCGGCCGTTGAGCAGGATCAGCGTCGAGGCGCTGCCCTGCCCGCGCAGGTTGGCGGCAGAAAGCCCGTTGGTGCCGCGCTGCGCGCCGGTCACCACGTCGGCGTTCGAGGCCAGGTTATCCGCCCCGCTGCCGTTGCTGGTCAGGAACATGTTGAGCTGTTCCGGGTTGGCCAGGCCGTTCTTTTCAATATCGACGTTGCTGATCACCTGCAGCGGCAGCGCGCTCTTGGTCGGGTCCTGCTTGATTCGCGATCCAGTGACCACGATTGCCGCCTGCTCTTCGCTGTCGGCGGCATTGGGGCTGGAGACACTGGGCGCCGACTGAGCCAGCGCGGGCGAAGCGAAAGCGACAAGCGAAACCGAACTGGCCAGGAAGCCGCGAGCGAGCGAGCGAAGTGTCATGATTACCCCCAATCGAAGACGAACAACGATTCAACTGGGGGAGCCTATCAAGTGACGGGCGCTTGACCAGAGCGCTGCGGCAAAAAGTTTCGATCAGGGATGAATTTGGCCGGGCAGGGGCGATTCTGTTGCAGCGGGGCAACAACCATCAGTTGGCCGCATAGAGCGCCAGCAGCACAGCCTCCATCGCCGGAATCGCCGAGCTGCCATTGGGGACATCGTTGGCAAAGAACGAAAAGGTCAGCCGCTTGCCGCTGGCCGCACGGAACGTGCCCGACAGCCCGTTGGAGGCATTGATAAAGCCGGTCTTGGCAGTGAGATTGCCGGCCAGCGGCGTACCGGTGAACCGGCGCTTCAAAGTGCCGTCCACTCCCGCGATTGGCAGCGAGGCGTACCAGGCCTTGCCCCAGGGCTGGCCATCGATCCAACGCAGCAAAGTGACCCCGGCGCGCGGGCTGACGCGGTTGTAAGTGGACATGCCGCTGCCGTCGGAGAAATCGAACCCGGCGCGAGGGATCCCGATCTTCTCGAACAGGTCGCGCTGATCGGCCAGGCCATCGTCGAGCGAGCCGCTGCCGCTGTCATGCCTCGCCACCCGGCGCAGCAGCATTTCGGCGTTGTGGTTGTTGCTGTCCTTGTTGATCACCACCACACTGGCGGCCAGCGGCGGCGGCTGGAGCGTGGCCAGCGGCGCGGCGTCAACCTGATCCCAGGCAGCAGCGATGCCCGCTTTCTCGCGATAATCGGGGTCGTCCACCAACTCCACCGGGCGGTACGATCCGCGCACAGTGCCAGTCACTTTCACCCCCCGCGCCTTGAGCATCCCGGCAAGAGTCCAGGCCGCAAAATGCGCCGGGTCGTCGATCCCGATCCGGTCACGCCATTCGCCAGCGTCGGCAGCGATTTCGCCGTAGAGCCGGTAGGCGCGGGAATTGACCGTGTGTTCAAGCACCAGCCGCCCCTTCCCCCCGGCCGGGATCGTGACCGCG
Source organism: Sphingomonadales bacterium (assembly GCA_018334165.1). Classification (GTDB taxonomy): domain Bacteria; phylum Pseudomonadota; class Alphaproteobacteria; order Sphingomonadales; family Sphingomonadaceae; genus Novosphingobium. The sequence goes on from JAGXTB010000154.1 coordinate 9,486, forward strand.
CGGTTCTCAATCGTGACATAGGGTGGCACCACGAGCAGCGGCGGTTTGCCCAGTGGTCCGGGGGTGGCCCTGACCGTCAGTTCGTTGCTATCGAGGCTCAGTGCGGACATCGCGGTAGCGTCGTTGGAACCGAAATTGTTCCAGCTCATCCCCGGGCTCCAGCGCTGGTCGGGAAACCAGGTGGCATCGCCGACCACAGCGCCGACCACTTTGGTTTTCGCCGCCACCGCATCGGCAAGCGTCGCCAGGCAATCGACCTTGCAGTCAGGTGCGGCCGACATCCGCGCATCGCCGCGCCCGACCAGCACCACATTGGCCACGCCCTTGCGCTTGCCCGGTTCCAGCAGCACCCGCGTGCCGCCCTCAAGGTCCGGCTGATCCATCCCCGGCAGCAGAGCATAGGCCGCGGCGGTGGTGAACATCTTGGTGTTGGAGGCCGGAATGAAGCGCTGGTCAGGATTGATCGCGACCACCTCCGTCCCGGCATCATCAACCACCAGCAGTCCAAACCGGGTGCCCTTGGGAGCCTTGGCCAGCTCGGCCTCAACCACTTGTTGCTGCGCAATGGGCGGCGGTGTTTGGGCAGAAGCCGGGGCTGCAAGCAGCAGGGCGAGCGGGGCGAAGTATCTCAGCATCGCGCCATGTTGCCCAAGGCTTTAGCGCAAGTCCACTACCTCGACCGAAGGGAGCAGTGCAGCGCCAGGCTGCTCTGCCCAGTGGCGCGCGTTGAGCACCCCGCCATCGGCGCGCAGTTCGGCGACTTTGGCCAGATCGACGTCAGCAAAAAGCCACTGCGCCGCGTCCATTTTGCCTAGCGCCAGCACGCCAGTGGCCGGCATGCCCCGGTCGGGCGGGCCGAAGACCCCGGCCGCGCCGCGGTTGACGTCCACCGCCGGGTTCCACTGGGCATTGCCGACCGTGGGCGACTGGACGGCATAGCACTGCCCCTCCAGCGCGCGGGCCTGCGCGCCGAGCCGGACGCGCCAGTAACCGTGCTCAGAATCGGTGCAGCTGGGGACCAGCAGCAGCTCCATCCCGGCCTCCACCTGGGCGCGGGCGAGCAGGGGGAATTCGCTGTCGTAGCAGATGTTTATCCCGATCTTGCCAAGCGAAGTCTCAAACAGTCGCAAGGGGCCGGAGGCAGAGATGAACCACTCCTCGCGCTCAAACCGGGTCATCACCAGCTTGTCCTGCACGCCCACTTTGCCATTGGGTGCGAACAGCCGCGCGCGGTTGACGAAGCCGCCCGGAACCTCAGCCGGAACCGAAGCGGCGAGCACGTGCATCCCGTGCTTCACCGCAAGTTCCGCATGCAGCGCGTCGATATCACTCAAACGCCCAGCCACGGTCCCCAAACAGGCACTCAGATCACCCATGGTGGTCACATCAAGCGCCGCAAGCTCCATCGCCCCATATTCGGGGAACACAGCCAAGCTTGCCCCGCCCTTGGCCGCCGTCTCGATCCAGCGAGTCAGCTTGGCGGCATAGGCGGACCATGTCTCCAACTGCTCGATCGGATACTGCGCGGCGGCAATCGTGAAGCGGGTCATAGGGTACGCATCCAGTACTGCATCGGCTTGACACTTTCCTCCACCTCGCCGTGTTCCTTCCATCCCAGTTCGGTGACGAAGCCCTCTACGGGAGCATAGCCGCGCTTGGTCCAGAACATATCGAGCGGGACATAGCCCGCGGGCCGTGCTGGGTGATCGCCGGGCCGGATCACCGCCGCGAAAGTCGCGGCGCTCGCCCCGCAGTCCCGCGCCTGCGCCTCGCGGTGGTCGAAAAAGGCGTGGCCGATCCCTTGCCCGCGATAGCCAGGGAGCAGCACGCTTTCGCCGAAGTAAAACAGGCTGGCGGTGTCGATCCCGCGCTCCTCAAACGGGGCGCGAAATTCAGCCTTCTGGGCCCACATCGGGCTGGCCGTGGCCGCTCCGACGATCTTCACGCCGTCGAAAGCCGCCACCAGCACTGCATCCGGGGCGGCGACGAATTCCTTCAGGTACTCCGCCTCGTAAACCGCGTCGCCATCGTAGAGGTAGGGGTAAGCCGCGAAGACCGCGATCCGAAGCGCGGCCAGATCATCGGTCGCGGCGATGATCTCCGCGCCGGTCAGCGGGCGGACGGTGACCGTCAAGCACCCACCTGCGCGCACCAGTCAGCCAGGTTGTAATAGACCGTCACCCGGTCGATCTTGCCATCAGACATCGCGAAAAAGGCCCCGGCGGGCAGCTGGTAGGTCTGGCCATCGGCTTCGGGCAGGCCTTCGTCGGTGGCCAGGTACTCGCCGTGAACCACGAACTCCGCCGCCCCGCGCAGGCCATCGTCGCTGGCCATCAGCACGATCGCGCCCAGCCGCTCACGGTAGCACCGCTCCATATGCGCCAGGAATGCCCGGAACGTGTCCTTGCCGCGCTGGGTTGCGCCCTGGTTGATATCGTGCGCGACATCGTCGGCCAGGCAATCAAGCATCCCTTCCCAATCGCCGGCATTGAAGGCGGCATAGTAGCGGGTCAGCAAGGCAAGGGCATGGGCACGGTCCATCGGGAACTCCGGCTTAAGTGAGATGGCGGCGGACTAGCGCGCAGCGACAGGCCCGGCAACGCCGGACCGGCCATGTTCGATATTTCTTATGCGTCAATCAAGCGGGGGTATGGCGAAGCGAATCCTTGGACGGCTCTGCTTGCGGCCAGTCCGTCCGGATCGCGCGCAATTCTGCCGGTCAAACGACGAAATTTACGCCACTTTAAGATTTTCTCGCCAGAACCAAAGTGCGTGGAGGCGAATGTGACAGTGGCACAGTACAAGACTTCCAGTCGGGTTGGCCGCACCAAGATCGGCAAGGTGCGTGTCGAAGCTGCGCACGCGAAATCCCCGATGAAATTCCTGAGACGGCTTGCCACCAGTGAGTCTGGCAATGTCGGCCTGATCGCCGCTGCCTCGGTTATTCCGCTGCTGGCGTTGATCGGCGGCGGACTGGACATGAGCCGTAGCTATATGGCCCGAACCCAGTTGCAGGCAGCATGCGACGCCGGCGCACTGGCCGGGCGCCGGGCCATGGGTACCACCGGAACATATGGTTCGGCCGAGAAAGCCAAGGCCGATGCCTTCTTCGACGCAAACTTCGATTCCCAGTCCCTTAACGCCAGCAATGTCTGGTTCGAAACCGAGGCCAACGACCAGGGCCAGGTCAACGGCACGGCATCAGCTGTTGTTCCGACCGTTGTAATGCAGATGTTCGGCAACGAAGATTTCGAGATTGAAATCACCTGCATGGCCGAATTGCAACTGGCCAACGCCGACGTGATGTTCGTGCTCGACACGACGGGTTCGATGGCCGGGAGCCGGATTACCGGCCTGCGCGAAGCGGTCAAAGATTTTCACAAGACGATCAATCAGGCGGTCACGGACCCGAACACCCGCATCCGTTATGGCTTCGTGCCTTATTCAATGACCGTCAATGCCAAGGACCTGTTCAGCGATCCCGACGCCCCAATGCAGCGGTCCTGGTTCGTGGATAGCGCGCCGTACCAATCGCGCCAGGCGCAGTTCAATACGCCGGTGTACATTGCAACCACGGGTGCGCCGTCAACGGTAAACGAAACCTACTCCACAACGCTCAGCTCTAGCAACTGCAACGCCTACGCCAACAACAACTACCCCAGCTCCGGCTCCAATCCTTCGAGCAGCGGCAATGCACCGGGCAATGTCACCCAGCGAACCTATGCCTTCGTGTCCTGGACCGGAGGCACGGCAACCCGCAAGAATTGCACCAGATCGGTGACAACCCGGGTTACCACTCACCAGACGAAGTTCGCCTTCACCAACTGGCGCTACAAGGAGGTTGAGCTCGATACCTCGAACTTCAAGAACGGCACTGGCGTCAACGTCGGGACATCGGTGGTAACCGCAACGGCCAACTCTGTAATCAACCCGGCCGTTACGACCTATGCCGACCAGGCGGGCTATTACGACATGGTCACAATGGCCAAGCGGAATGGCAGCGGACTGTACAATGTCGGCCTGACCAGCACGACCTGGAATGGTTGCATCGAAGAGCGTGACACCGACGATACAGCGAACTGGAATCCGATTCCTTCGAGCGCCTACGACCTCAATCTCGACTATGTGCCCGACAGCAACGAAACCCGCTGGCGCCCGATGTGGAACCAGCTGACCTACAACCGTTCGTTCCGCCAGCACGTTGATTCTACGACCAACGAGCCGTTAGCCTATTCGGCCTGCCCTTCGCCAATGAAGCCGTTCACCGAAGTCGAGCTGTCGTCCGACCCGAACGATGTGCCCGCCTGGCTGAACACCTACGTCAACAACCTGGTGCCGACCGGCAATACCTATCACGACATCGGGATGATCTGGGGCGGGCGCCTGTCCAGCAGCAATGGTCCGTTCCAGGCCAATGTCAACAAGGATGACAAGCCGGTCAGCCGCCATTTGCTGTTCATGTCCGACGGGCAAATGGAACCCTATATCTGGGGCTACAATGCTTACAGCATCGAATCCCTGGCCAACCGCGTCGCCCCGTTCAACAGCGATACGACGGCGGTGAAGAACCGCCACAATTCAAGGTTCGCGGCCGCATGTGAGGCCGTCAAGGCCAAAGGAATCACGGTTTGGGTGATTGCTTTCGGCACCACCTTGAGCAACGAAATGAAGGCCTGCTCCAGCGATGGCCGCGCCTATTACGCCAGCGACACTGCGGCCTTGCGCAATCAATTCAAGTTCATTGCGTCGCAAGTCGCAAATCTCAGGCTGGGAGCTTAGCCCGATGTGTCGGTGGACTTCGCCCTGGCTGCGGTCAAATCTGGCACGCTGCGAGCGCGGTGTGTCGGCGATCGAATTCGCGCTGATTGCACCTGTATTCCTGACCTTGCTGCTTGGGACCTTTGACGTCGGCCATACCATGTATGTGCGCGGTATCTTGCAAGGTGCAATTCAGGACGCCGGGCGAGACGCCGGGCTGGAATCTGGCGCCAATACCGTCAGTGCCATCGACACCTATGTCGCCAAGCAACTCAAGGCCACCGCACCTCAAGGCGCGGTCCTGACCACGCGCAAGAACTATCAGAGCTTTCTGGATGCCGGAAAGCCCGAGGACTTCGTTGATGCCAATGCCAATCTGGTCTACGATCCCGAAGAGTGCTTCACCGATGCCAACGGCAATCAGCAGTGGGATCCCGACAAGGGACTGTCGGGACAAGGCGGGGCTGACGATGTCGTAGTCTATACCGCCACTCTGACTTACGACCGGATCGTACCGCTTGGCGGATTTCTTGGTTGGGACGATACCAACACGATTTCGGCAAGCACAGTCTTGCGAAACCAGCCCTTTGCCGACCAGGCCGCCAGGCAGGAAGTGCAGATATGCCCGAACTGACCCGTTTGGCGAAGCGGACCCGAGCCTTTGTGCAGCGCCTGGGGCTCGATCGCTCCGGAGTGGCGATGATCGAATTCGCCTATACCGCCCCGTTCTTCGTCCTTTTGCTGGGCGGCGGCGTTGAGCTGGCCAATTTCGCCATCACCCACATGCGGATCAGCCAGGCTGCGGTTTCGCTGGCCGACAATGCTTCACGGGCCAAGCAAGGGGTGGTTTCCGGCATGCCGCGGATGCGCGAAGTCGATGTCAACGAGGCCTTCCATGCCGCCAATCTGCAAGGCTCGGACTTGCAACTGACCAATCGCGCGCGCCTGATCCTCTCCAGCGTCGAGGTCAATCGCGACGGCGGGCAATGGATCCGCTGGCAACGCTGTTTCGGACAGGGTGGGTTCAATTCTTCCTACGGTCAGCAAGGGGACGGAGCCACGGGCACTTCGATCGCGGGCGTGGGCCCGGTCGGGCGCGGGATTTCCGCCGAAAGCGGCGTTGCAGTAATGTTCGTCGAAGTCGCCTATGATTATCGTCCGCTGATCATGGAATCGATCGTCGGGCGAACTACCATCCGCAAAACGGCGGCGATGATGGTTCGTGATCAACGCGATCTTTCGGTTGGCATCGTCAACCCTTCTCCGGCGGTTGCGGTCAGCAGGTGCGTCTGAACCATGCGGCCGGGACATATCTTGCCTGTAGTCTTCGTGTTCCTGTTCGGGGTTTCAACCCTGTTTGAAGGAGGTGACAATGGCGCAATCGGTGAATTGACCGGCGATTTGGCCAGCAAGGCTGCCGAGAACTCTGCCCAAGCCGAGTCGGCCCCCTCGCCGGAGATAACCGCTGCGGCCGCCAAGGTATCGGCCTGGGCCTATGACGAACCGATGTCTGACGATGACACGACGTCCGACGACAATGGCGGCGACAAAGACTTTGGCACCGCCCCCGCCCAGGCGGTTTCGACAGGGTCAGATTTTCAGCCTGCCAAGCCGGTCTTCGCAACCGCTGGTGCCGCAGTCGCCCCCGAACAATTTCATCTTCGGGAACGCTAGGGCAACTTGGGCAAAACCTGACCCAAATTCCGTCTATGCTGAGCTTGTCGAAGCACTGCCCTTTTCTTCGTGCCTCGCCCGCAACCGCTTGAAGAAAAGAGCAATCCTTCGACAAGCTCAGGATAGTCGGGGCTGGGGCGAGGTGATTCAGATTTTCCAATCACCGCTCTAGGGCCGCGCTGGATCGCGCAAGAAGTATCGCTTTGACTATCAGCAGCAATCAAGCGACGCCATCGGCGTGCAGACAAAAAAAGGGTGCCGAACCAAGGTCCGGCACCCCCTTTATTGAGCGACGATTGCTTAGAAGTCTTGCGTGATACCAAGCTTCACAGTCAGACCCAGCGGGCTGGCGGTGAACGGATCGTAGTTCTGGTCGAGCCGCGCGAACGGCGGATCGGTATCGAGGATGTTGAGCGCCGAAAGGGCGATCACCGTCCCGGTGTCCAGCTTGAGCCGGTAAGTGAAATCAACCGTCGTGAAGCTGCCGATTTCCTTGCCGGTGGTAACCGAAGCCCCGGCCAGCGCCCCGGTGTTCGGACCAAAGATCGCGGCACCGCGCTGGTCGGTGTAGCCATCGAGGTAGTTCACTTGCAGGCGCATCTGATGGTTGCCGAAGTCGCCCTGGAGATAGCCATTGCCCTTCCATTGCGGCAGCGGATAGGCAGTGCTTTGATAGTTGAGCAGGCCCACCCCATCGAAAGCGGGCTGCACGACAATGCCTTCCACAGTGACGGCGTCGGTCTTGTAGTTGATCACGTAAGTGCCAGCCGCACCCAGTGTCACCGAGCCCGATCCCATTTCCAGCTCATAGCTGGCCTGGAAGTCGATCCCCGAAGTGCTGACATTTGCCGAGTTGACGTATTGCGTCCGCAGCCGCTGGACGTTGCCGACACCGCAGCCCGCACCGGTAAAGGTGAAGCGCGACTGCAGCGCGGCATAGGCCGGATTGCCGCAGTTGGCATTGCCGGTGGCGCCGAACAGCGCTGAAACGATCCCGGCGACCGGTTCGCTCTCAATCGGCCCTTCGAAGTCGTACCGGAAGTAGTCAACGCTGGCCTTGAACCCGCCAGCGCTGATCAGCACACCGCCGTTATAGGTGTTCGCGCTTTCCGGAGCCAGATTGGGGTTGCCGTTGATGTCGATCGCCCGGAACGAAGTGCCGATGATCTGCAACGAAGTCAGGTTTCCGGCCAGGCTTTGCGAAGGCGGACCACGGAAGGTGGTGCCCCAGCCGCCGCGGACCGCCAGCCAGGGAGTGACCTGGAACTTGGCACGAACCTGCGGGTCGAAAGTTGAACCCACGGACCCGCCATAGTCTTCGAACCGCGCCGAAAGCTGGACGTCGAAGGCATCGGTAATCGGCAGCTGCAATTCGGCGAACGCTGCATAGACATCGCTGTTGCTCGATCCATTGCGGTTGGTGCCCAGGAAGCCGAGCGCACCAGTCTGCTGGGTGCAGGTGGCAGCCGGGTTGAGCGGCGTGCCGGGGCACGGATTGACATCGAGGTTGCTGACATCGTTATAGAACCGGCTATAATTGTTCTTGCGATACTGCCCGCCCAGCGCGAAACCGACCTCGCCGCCCGGCAGAGTCAGTCCGGACTTGCCCGAGATAACGCCCTCGAACACGGTCTGGCGGGTAAAGGCCTGCGTGCGGGTATCCTGGAAGAACCAGTCAAACAGCGCCGGATCGTTGACCAGCCCGGCGCCAGGCGTTGTCGAGAAACTGCCAGTCGAGCGCGAACCGACAAATTGCGGGTTGACCTGCCCGGTTGCCGAATTCACCTGGACCGCGGTGGAAAACGGGTTCCAGTATTGGCACCCGTTGGTCCCGGCCAGAGCGGCCAGCTGGACCGGAGTCAGCCCAACCCGCGATGCCGTGGACGAATAGGCGCAGTTCGGACCGCCAAACCCGGCAATCGCGTTCTGGAACAGGTCACCAAAGGTATCGGTCCCGCCAAAGCTGCGGTCATATTCGCTGTGGGTGAAGCTGAGCCGCAGATCCAGATTGGGGGTCAGTTCGAATTCGAGATCGGCCGAGAACATCAGCTGGTCCGAAACGCGCGGCGAGGTTGACGATCCGCGCCCGCCGTTGAGCGGATTGCCGCCCAGCAGCACCGGCCGGAACAGCACCGGGAAGGCCACCGCCGATTGCAGAATACCGCCCGGGGCCAGGCAGTTCGCTGCCGCGCCATAAGTGGCGCAATAGTCCTGCAGCGCCGGGGTATAGCCCGGAATCACGAACAGGCCGGCACCGCCGAATGCCGCATTGGACGAAGGCGGCAGGGTCGGCAGGTAGCTGGGCGAAGTAGTGATCCGCGTTTCGGAATGACCCCACAGCCCTTGCAGGCGCAGCGAAATGCCTTCGGACAGATCGAATTCGGCATCGGCGAAGATCTGGAAGCGATCTTCGGGCTCTACCAGATTGCCGAACAGACCGTACTGGTTGAAGCAGCGATCGGTTGTCGATCCGGGCAAGCTGCGGAAACCGCCGAGCGCCGTACAACCCAGATCGGTCGAAAAGCTGAGCCCATTGCCCGGGCCGCTGAAGTCGAAGTTGCCGGGGTTACCACCACCGGTCCACCCGCCTTGCGGGTTGTCCTGATAGGGTTTGATTACGAAATCACGGTCGAGCGTCTGCAATTCGCTGCGGTGCTGTACGCCGCCCGAAATCAGGAACCGCCAGTTGTCGCCGGTGTGCCCATAGCTGAGCGCGCCGCCGTAATCGCCTTTCGAGCCGCGGATGTAGCGATAGTCAGCCGATGCGCGGAAGCCGTTCTGGTTTTCGCGGGTGATGAAGTTGACCACCCCGGCGATTGCGTCCGAACCATAGGTGGCCGCTGCGCCGTCTTTGAGCACTTCGATCCGGCCGATCGCGCCCGAGGGGATCAGGTTGACGTCAACGATCGGAATCCCGCTGCCGCCCGAAGCGACAATCCGTTTGCCGTTGAGCAGCACCAGCGTGCGCTGCGGACCGAGGCCACGCAGGTTGACCGAGGCAACGCCTTCATTGCCTTGCGCGCGGGCGTCGAACTGGTTGGCATCGCCGATCACCCCGTTGGAGGTCGGCAAGTTCTTGAGCAGGTCGATCACCGAAGGGCTGCCCTGGCGGGCCAGTTCTTCGGCCCCGATCACGTCGATCGGTGCCGGTGCCTGCTCACTCGATCCGCGGATCAGCGAACCGGTAACAACGATATCCTCAGCTGCGGGGGCGTCTGCTGGGGGAGTTGCGTCTTGTGCAAATGCCGGGGCTGAAAGACCGCTTACCGCAATCGCAAATATGGAAACCAAACCACGTTGCCTGAACCTTGCCATTTTCAATGCTCCTACTCGCCAAGACAAATTGTTACCCAGGCAGGACGGACACCGGCATCCCCTCTTACGCGCGGTTATCCTCCCAAGGCGCTTGCTTCTGTTTGAGCAAGTCACCCCTAGGTGTAACGCAAGTGTACCGTCCGTCAATCGCCACTCTTGATGGTCAACCGAAGAACTTGGCAGAATCGTCAACCTGCTCGACACCTGAGCCATGCCGTTCGTCGAATGACCAGTTGCCCTTGGCGGCGTCAGCGGCCAGTCTGGCGCCAACAAAATGAGGAAACCCGCCCCTACATGGAATTCCGCACCGCAGCGTTCCAGGGCTGGGACCCGGTGACCAAGTCAATGCTGATCTCCACCCGGTTCGGCAATGTCGCGCAGCTGCACACCGTGGCTGGCCCCGGCATGGCCCGGCGCCAAATCAGTTTCGAGGCCGAGCCGCTGGGCGGAAACTATCTGCCCGGCGATGGCACGCTGGTGGTGCAGAAGGACAAGGGCGGGAACGAATTCTTCCAGCTTTATACGCTCAACAACGGCAAGCTGACGCTGCTGACCGACGGCAAGAGCCGCAATGGCCTCAGCGCGGTGAGCAAGGACGGCAAATGGGTCGGCTACAGCTCGACTCGCCGCAACGGGGCCGACAGCGACCTCTACATCATGGACCCGCGCGATCCTTCGACCAATCGCATGGTCAAGGAAGTCAAAGGCGGCGGCTGGGCGATTGCCGGCTTTGCGCCGGGCAATGCCCATGCAGTTGTGGTGAACCGAATCTCGGTGGCCAAGTCCGATCTCTACTGGCTCGATCTTGCCAGCGGGGCGATGACGCCGATCGGCGATCACAAGAAGATGATTGCCTATGGCGGCGGCCAGTTTGCTCCCGATGGCACCCTGTGGGTGACCAGCGACGAAGGTAGCGATTTCCAGCGGCTGGGCACGCTCGATCCCAAGACCGGCAAGTTCACGGCCCGCAGCCCTGAAAAGAAATGGGATATCGAAGGCTTCGACATTGCCGATGACGGCAGTTTCATCGCCTATACCATCAACGAAGCCGGGATCGCCAAGCTGCGGCTGATGGATCCCAAGACCGGCGCGGTGCGCGAAGTGACCGACCTGCCTAAGGGCACCATCGGTTCCGTGCAGATTGCCCCCTGGGGCACGATCGGGCTGACCGTGACTTCGGCCAAGGTACCGGCCGATGCCTTCTCGGTCGATCCGGCGTCGCTGGCGGTGACCCGCTGGACCCACAGCGAAACCGGCGGACTGGACCCGGCGGTCAATGTCGAGCCCGAATTCGTCGAAGTGAAGAGCTTTGACGGCGAGCTGGTCAGCGGCTTCCTCTATCGGCCTGATGCTGCGAAATTCCCCGGCAAGCGCCCGCTGATCGTGAACATCCACGGCGGACCGGAAAGTCAGTTCACCCCCGGCTTCCGCGGCCGCACCAACTATCTGCTCAACGAACTGGGCGTGGCGGTATTCTATCCCAACGTGCGCGGCTCGACCGGCTTTGGCAAACGCTTCGTCAGCCTTGATAACGGGCCGTTCCTGCGCGAGAATTCGGTGCTGGATATCGGCGCTTTCCTTGACAAGCTCCAGGCCGATCCTGCGATCGATGGCACCCGTACGGCAGTGGCCGGCGGCTCATACGGCGGCTACATGTGCTATGCCGTGGCAATCCGTTATGGTGACCGGCTGAAAGCGGCCGACTGCATCGTCGCGATCAGCAATTTCGTGACCTTCCTCGAAAATACCCAAAGCTATCGCCGCGACTTGCGCCGGGTTGAATACGGCGACGAGCGCGATCCCAAGCAGCGCGCCAAGCTGATGGAAATCTCTCCGCTGACCAAGATCGACAAGCTGTCGATCCCGCTGCTGGTGGTGACCGGCGCCAACGATCCGCGCGTGCCCAAGAGCGAGGCCGATCAGGCCGTCGAAGCGGTCCGCGCCAAGGGCCGCAGCGCCTGGCATCTGGTCGGGATGAACGAAGGCCACGGCTTCGGCAAGAAGGAGAACCAGGACTATCAGTTCTGGGTGGAGCTGATGTTCTGGCGGGCGAACCTGCTGGGGAACTAGGGCACTTCCCGACCATTCTGGGTCATCGTGACGGAGTCTATTATGGTTCAATGCAAGGAAGAATGGCGCAGGAATATGTCAATATTTCAAGACATTCTGACGCGGCAGTGGGCCATAATAGACCCGCCCCGAAGGGGTTGGGCCAGGAAGGCCGCTGGCAGCGTTGCGGCTCTTGCAGGGGCAACCAGCCCCTGCCACGCGCCGCGCCTCGCCAGCGGCCTTCCTGGCCCAATCACGATGACCCAGAATGGTCGGGAAGTGCCCTAGGCCCCGCGCAACTGCACTCCGCGCAGGTCAAGCTCGGCCCCGGCAACGCCGCCCAGCTTGACCAGCCGGGGCTGCGTGCGCGCGGACCATTGCCAGCCGCCCAGCTGCAGGAAGATGCGATGCGCCAGCACTTTGGCGCCCATCCGCTTGTGCGACAATAGCGCGGGCAGATTGTAGTCGCTGATCCGGCTGAGCGAATGGGTCAGCCCGCGCGCGTCCATCCACAGCCCTGCCCCGGCCCACAGCGCCGCGAAAGTGCGGCCCATGCGGTACTCAGGCGCGATCCAGAGGCCAGTGTCCCAGCAGGCCCCTGTGGGCAGCAGGAAACGCACAGCGACCTCGTCCTCGTCGTGGCGGTCCTCGCGCAGCCAGATCAGGCCGGTCAGGCGCTGCTTGGCATCGAAGGCGGCGAGGCAGGTCAGCCCTTCGGCAAAGCGCCGTGCCTGGACTTCGGGAGCGATGTCGATCGCATGCCCAGCCAGTTCCTGCGCAGCCAATTCACGCACCGCAAACCCGCGCGGCATCGCGGGCAACGCCGCGCGCGGCTGGGAAACGATAGCATAGCGGTGAAAAACCCCGCGCCCCGACCGCCGCGCCAATCGCGCCGCAAGGTAGGACGCGGCGCCGATCAGCCCCAGCATCTGGATGGTGTGCGAACCCGCCATGCCATGGCCCTTAGCGGACTTTTCCTAAGGATCGGCTAAGCCGAGCATGCGCGTTGCAGCAAAGTCGCGCAGACGTTGGAGGTCGGCTCTTGGGAATTTGGCGGTTGTTGCAGCTGTTAACGTAACAAAAGACAGGATTGGGCGGGGGCAAGTTGGGAAAGTTGCCGCCCGCCCTGATCCTGAAGCGGGTCGCTTATTTCAGGATCAATTCCTGGTATTCGGTAGAGCCCATCGAAGTACGCATTTTTTCGCGTTCGGCGTTCTTGGGGGCCCGCTGCCGTGCGTTGGTTCCCATCGCAGCATTGTAGCGCTTGCCGATTTCCGCCCGCTCCGCGATTGACCCATAGTCCTTGTACTCGATCACAAGGACAAGATCGGGCTCACCGTTGCGGGAATGGTTTACGCGCAGCACCTTGTAGCTGAGGATGTAGCCCTGAGCCTTGCCCCATTCCATTTCCTTCTTCCAGTCAGTCGCCAGATAATCGAGATAGGCAGGGTATTGTCCCGGCAGGACATCGACTGCGCTGGCAACAAAGACGCTGCCGTCGCGGGTCGGCCATTCCTGCGCGGCGGCAGATACGGCCATCGTCGCGGCGACCATCAAGGCGGCTCCGGTGTAGAATTTTTTCATCAACTTCATTTTCTCTCTCCCAGAATTGCCCCGTCAAAGTGGCGAAGCTCTTTCAAACTGACAGTGCTGCGATTGCTCGCGCCAGGTGCGGACCTATGTGGTCACATCGTCTGGCACAGCGGCGTGGGCGTGCCAGACGATGTGGGCGACGCGTGCTTCAGCGCACCTTATATTCGCGAAGGAGCATGCTGCCCTTTAACGTGCGATATTCAGCCCGATTTCCTGATGCCGCTTCGCGTTGCGCATTGGTCGTCTTTGCCCAGGCCGCATAAGCCTTTTCGCGCCTTTCCCCTTCGGCTGCATCGGGCAGGCTGGCGAATGTTGTCATCAGATAAACATTGGGCTCACCATCGCGGGGGTTTTCGTTGATGTAGATTTTGTAGTCGGTGATCCAGCCCTGCGATTTCGCAAAATCCTGATTCTTCTTCCAGTCACCTGCGAGATGCATCGCATATTTCAGCGACCCGCCGTCCTTGACAAAGATGCCGGCAACTTCGGCATAGTCACCGGCGACCAGCGGAGATTCCTGTGCAGCCGCAGCCGTCGGCAAAACCATCGGTGCCGAAATCAGCATGGCTGTGGCGATCATCGCATTTTTCATAAGTTTCATTTTTCTCTCCCAGAATTGCCCCGACAAAATGGCGGGACTTGTGCAAACCAACTGTGCCGCGACGCCAGCGCCGAAGGCGCAGCTCTCCGGCGGGAAAACCGGTCAATCCGGTTCCTCCGAACGCGCTTGAAATGTCTGCGATCCCTGAGCGTTATCTTGCGATGCCGTAACGTCACCGGCAATCCACCGGATCGTCAATAAAGCGTCAGGAAAGCGTCAATAAGGCCTTGCAGAGCAACAGGGCTATGCGCTGTTGCTGGGCGGCGGCAACAAATCGGGCCAGCCATATTTGTCCCATGCCGCGGCCAGGCCGATGCGCTGGGCAAAGGGGATGAACTCGGGATGCTGCCAGATCTGGCGGATCGGTTCGATGTCTATCCACACGTTTGACAGCCACACCATATTTGTCGGGGTCAGGCGAAGTTCGAAGCTGTTGAACACCAATTCTACATGGCCGGTCATAATGGCAGGTGCGACGATCGCCATATCCGCTTTGTCGTGCAGTGTGGCGAACATCATGTTCAACAGCTGATGATAGATCAGGCGGTCGGCCTCCTGTCCGCTGCACACGCCCTTTGCTGCCACCAGCCAATAGGCATCCATCGCTTCATCAGTCATTGGGCCGCTGCCGACAGGAGGCAGGATCATGGTGTTGACCAGTTTTTTGGTGAGTTGATAGTGTTCAACTGCCAAGTCGTGCTGGCCGGTTGCTGCCGTTGCCAACCCCAACTGAATCGACGGCCAGCCTAGATCAACCGAGCGCAGACCGACTTGCACAGCCGCTTCAAACTCGCCGCGATGCATATGCACCGCCATCAGCAGGCCAAACTTGCGCGTGTCGACCGGGTCTTGTTCGATCGCGGCCATAACATAGGGAGCGGCATCGCGGGTGCGCCCGAGGAAAAGCAGGAACGAGCCAACCCGCATGGCGACCCCGGGATGGGTCGGTTCGCGGCGATAGGCTTCGAACACCAGATCCATTGCCCCGACGATGTTGTTTCGCGTCCATTCATAGATGGCAAGCAGCGCCCGCGGATAGCCAAGCTCGGGAGCAAGGACGATTGCCTTGTTGGCGCATTCGGCCATGCGGAGCGCCTCTGCATTGCGGTCCAGACATTGGGTCCAGACCGAGATATTGTGATGTACCTCGGCCAGTTCGACCCATGCCTCGGCAAAGTCCGGATCAATCGCAACGGCCTGCTGCAGCAGTTCGACGGCCTTGTCGAGCACGCCATCCCCGAACAGCCGGGCGTTGAGTGAACGACCCTGCAAATAGAGATCAAAGGCCTTTTTGCTGCTGGTCATGTTGCGCACCTGCGGTGCAGCCATGTCAAGATTCAGCGCTTCGGCCAGCGCCCGCGTCACCGCCTGCGCGACATCCTCTTGCAAGCGGAAGATTGAATCGAGCGTGCCATCGAACCGCTGACCCCAAAGTTCAAAGCCCGTGTCGCCCGCGATTAGATGCACGTGAATACGCACCTGCTCGCCCTGCCGCTGCACCGACCCCTCTATCAGGTGGGTGACCCCCAATTCCCCGGCGATCTGAGTGGGCGTCAAAGGGCTATCGCGGAAATGAAAGGACGATATCCTGCCCGCGACCAGCAATTGTGGAACCTGGCCCAACGTGGTGATCAGTTCATCGACCATCCCATCGGTAAAATAGTCCGGCCCATCGGCGCTGCCCAGCGACTTGAACGGCAGGACCGCGATCCTCGTCTTGCTGTCGGATGGCAGCGACATGGCATGGGGCACAGCAGCGTATTGCTGCACCCGCCAGGCGTTGAACAGTCGCCTGCGCGTGGTTTCGTCGCCGCGCTGTTCCAGCTCGGCCATGGCCTGATCGATCAAGCCCTGCAGCTGCAGTGCGGCCTGCCGCTGCCGCTGCGCCAGCCAATCGGCAAACGGTTCGCCAAGCTTGAAGTCACCCAGCAGCTTCTTGGCGCCAGCCGCTTCAAGCAGGCGGATCGCCAACAGATAGTCGCCATGCACCAACGCTTGTTCAAGATCGGACAGGTCGGTCCGCAGGGCTGCCGCGTTCAGCGCCACGCGATCGCGAGTCACTACCAGCAGCGGCTGTTCCAGCGGTTCAAGCGCCTTGCTCAGCTCCAGCAGGCACTGGCGCAAACTCGCCTTGGCTTGTGCCTCAAACCGCCCAGGCCACAGCAAGCCGGTGATCTGTTCGCGCGCCAGGGGCTGACCCGGCTCCAAACAAAGCATCGCCAATAAGGCGCGGGCACGCCGATTGGGCAGGGCAATGATCGACCCGCCACGATCCGCAAGTTCAAAGCGGCCGAACAGCGTTGCGCGCGCGACCAGCGATACCTGCTCTTCCACTCCGCCGCTGACGTCTGATCCCATGTATTCCCCCGCGTCTATGGAGTAAGTCAGATTGGCCAGCGATGCTATGGAATTTCGCAAGCTTCGCCATCAACGCAACTCCGATCAGCCCCAGCATCTGGATGGTGTGCGAACCAGCCATTCAATGGCCCGGGCGGACTTTTCCTAAGGATCGGCTAAATCGCTCGCATTGCGCGGTGCAGCAAAATCGCGTAGGGGCCGGATGTCCGCCCCGGCCGCGCGAGTCTGCCCGACCCGCACCCGCCGGGGCTTGCCTTTTTGCACACAAGGAACGTTCGCATGTCCCGTCGCCGCCAGATCTACGAAGGCAAGGCCAAGATCCTCTACGAAGGCCCCGAACCGGGCACGATCATCCAGTATTTCAAGGATGACGCGACCGCCTTCAATGCCCAGAAAAAGGGCACGATCAACGGCAAAGGCGTGATCAACAACCGGATCAGCGAGTACGTCTTCACGCGGCTGAGCCACATCGGCATCCCGACCCATTTCATCAAGCGGCTCAACATGCGCGAGCAGCTGGTCCGGCAGGTGGAAATCGTGCCGATCGAAGTGGTGGTGCGCAATGTCGCCGCCGGTTCGATCTCCAAGCGGCTTGGCATCGCCGAGGGTGAGCCGCTGCCGCACACGCTGATCGAATACTATTTCAAGAACGACGAACTGGGCGACCCTCTGATCGCCGAAGAACACATCGCCTGCTTCGGCTGGGCCTCCAACGAAGAGATGCAGGACATCTCGGCGATGGCGATCCGGATCAACGATTTCATGTGCGGGATGTTCGCCGCAATCGGCATCCGCCTGGTCGATTTCAAGCTCGAATTCGGCCGCCTGTGGGACGGCGATTACAGCCGGATCATCCTGGCTGACGAGATCAGCCCCGATGGCTGCCGCTTGTGGGACATGATCACCGGCGAAAAGCTCGACAAGGACCGCTTCCGCCGCGATCTGGGCGGTGAGGAAGAGGCCTATCAGGAAGTCGCCCGGCGGCTCGGCCTGCTCGATACCGACAATGGCCCCAGCGAAGTGCTGGACCTCAACGCCCACCGCAAGCTGCGCGGCAAGTAATGTCTGCCGGGGTCAGCCCCGCCGAAGTCATTGCCTTCTGGCGCGATGCCGGACCCGCGAAGTGGTACGCCAAGGACCCGGCGTTCGACGCCGCAATCGCTGCCCGCTTCGGCGAGGCGCACCACCAGGCCGCGCGCGGCGAACTGGCCGTATGGGAGGCCGATAGCGAGGGCGCGCTGGCGCTGCTGTTGTTGCTTGACCAGTTCCCGCGCAACATGTTCCGGGGCTCGGCTCATTCCTTCGCGACCGATCCATTGGCCCGCCGGATCACCCATAAGGCGCTCGATGCCGGACTGGACCGGCAATGCGGCGCAGACTTGCGCGTGTTCTTCTACCTGCCGCTCGAACACAGCGAAGCCCTCGCCGACCAGAACCGCTGCGTCGAGCTGTGCGATGCGCTCGATGCGACCAGCGGCAGCGAATGGGCCCGCTGGGCGCGCCTGCACCGCGATATCATCGTGCGCTTCGGCCGCTTCCCGCACCGCAATGCGGCGCTGGGACGCCAAACTACTGCGGAAGAACAAGCCTTCCTCGAGGAGGGCGGCTTCAGCGGTTAGTCGCGCTTGCCACGCCCGCACCTTTGCTTCACCAAGTGCCGATGCGCAAATCCAAGCTGTTGTTCGTCCTTTCGATTTCCACCCTGGCACTGGCGGCCTGTGCACCCACAGTTGGAAAAGTCGCCAGCACTGCCCCGCCGCCGACCTGGGCTTTCGAAAAAACCGACGTGCCGGTCGATCCCGGTTACCGGTTCGGCAGGTTGCCCAACGGCATGCGCTATGTGATCCGCAAGAACGCCACACCAAAAGGTACCGCAACAGTGCGGTTCCAGATCGAGGCCGGATCGCTTGACGAGAGCGACGAAGAACGCGGCTACGCCCACTTCCTTGAGCATATGGCCTTCAACGGCAGCACCAATGTGCCCGAAGGCGAGATGATCAAGCTGCTCGAACGCAATGGCCTGGCGTTCGGCGCGGATACCAATGCCGAAACTGGCTATGCCCACACCGCCTACAAGCTGGAG
Organism: Sphingomonadales bacterium; assembly: GCA_018334165.1. Taxonomy (GTDB): domain Bacteria; phylum Pseudomonadota; class Alphaproteobacteria; order Sphingomonadales; family Sphingomonadaceae; genus Novosphingobium. The sequence goes on from JAGXTB010000154.1 coordinate 27,917, forward strand.
CTACCGCGCGCCGATCCGGCGCTGCTGGATATCGCGCTGATGCTGATGCGCGAGACCGCCAGCGAACTGACTTTCTCGCAAGGCGCGGTGGACCGCGAGCGCGGAGTGATGCTGGCCGAACTGCGCGACCGCGATACCTTTGGCCAGCGCAATGCCCAGGACGGGCTGCAGTTCGGCTTGCCGGGATCGCGCCTGTCGCAGCGAATGATTGGCGGCACACGTCAGTCGCTCGAAGCAGCGACACCAGAAAAGCTGCGCGCCTATTGGCGGCGCGAATATGTCCCGGCTCGCACCACATTGTTCGTGATCGGCGATTTCGATCCTGACCTGGTCGAAGCCAAGCTGCGCGACCGCTTTTCCAGCTGGCAGGCCGCATCCGCCGAGCCCCCCGCCAAAGCCGGGCCGATCAGTGCCAGGGACAAGGGCCGGACCGATATCTATATTGATCCGGCGCTGTCCGAAACTGTCGCGGTGTTCCGCAACGGTCCCTGGCTGAACGAGGGCGACAGCCTGGCCCGGCGGCGCGAAAGCACGCTGCGGATGATCGGTTATGCGATCATCAACCGCCGCCTGCTGCGGCTCAGCCGCGAAAAAGACGCCCCGTTCCGCAGTGCCACTTTTGGCACCGGCAATGTGTTCAAGGATGGCCGCTCGACCGAGCTGACGATCAGCACCGTCGATGGCAAGTGGCGGCGCGGAGTGATCGCGGCAGGGACCGAATACCGCCGGGCGATGACTTTCGGTTTCACGCCCGAGGAAGTGGCCGAACAGGTCGCCGCGCTGCGCACCGGCAACCGCAATGCCGCGCGCGCGCAGGATACCCGCAGCCATGGCCAGCTGCTCGGCTCGGCAATGGCCCTGGTCAGCGACGACATCGTCCCCGACACCCCGGCCAATTCGGCCGAACGGTTTGAGAAGTTCGCGCCTGAGATCACCCCGCAAGCCGTGCTGGCCGCGCTCAAGCGCGATGCGTTGCCGCTCGACGAACCGCTGATCCGGCTGCACGGCCGCGTTCCGCCTGAAGGCGGCGAGGCCGGGTTGCGCTTGGCCTGGACCGAGGCCATGGCTGCGCCGATTGCTCCGCCCGAACGCAAGGCGGCGGCGATTTTTGCCTACACGGACTTTGGCCTGCCAGGCAAAGTGGTCAGCGACACGCGCGAGCCTGCGCTGGGCATCCGCCAGATCCGCTTTGCCAATGGCGTGCGGCTCAACCTCAAACGCACCGAGCTCAAGCAGAACCAGGTCATGCTGCGGGTTTCGATCGATGGCGGCCAGATGCTCAACACCCGCGAAAACCCCCTGGCCACCACCATGACCGGCGTGCTCGGCCTGGGCGGGCTGGGCAAGCACAGCAAGGACGAACTCGATACGATCATGGCGGGCCACGCGGTCTCGGCCAACCTGGGCCCTTCAGAGCAGGTCTTCGTTGCGGGCGCGGCCACCACGCCTGAGGACCTTGAACTGCAGCTGCAATATGTCACCGCGCTGATCACCGACCCCGGCTATCGGCCCGAAGGCGAGGTGCGGTTCTTGCAGAACATCAACAACCTGTTTGCCTCGCTGCGTTCGACCCCCGGTTCGGCACTGATCGCCGATCAGGGAGATATCCTCTCGGATGGCGACCCGCGCTTCAGCTTCGGCAAGGTCGAAGACTACCGCGCGCTCAATTTCGCCAAGCTGCGCGATACCGTGAGCGACCGGTTGAAGAACGGCGCGATCGAAATCGGGATCGTCGGCGATATCGACGAAGATACGACGATCGCGCTGGTCGCGCGGACATTCGGCGCACTGCCCCAGCGCGAGGGCGAATTCCGCACCTATGATGATCGCCGCACCCGCACTTTCACAAAGGACCGTGGGGCCCGCGTGCTGCGCCATACCGGCCCCAAGGACCAGGCACTGCTCAACACCGTCTGGCCGACCCGCGACGGCGAAGACCCGGTCGTCGAAGTGGGGCTGGAAGTGCTCCAGCGGGTCACCCAGATCGCGATTACTGACAACCTGCGCGAGAAACTGGGCAAGGCCTATTCTCCCGGCGTCGGCAGCAGCACTTCGCGCACCTGGCGCGGCTGGGGGACTTTCGGGATCAGCGCCAGCGTCGGCGTGGCTGACGTTCCCACGACGCGCACTGCGATCGCCGAAACCGTGGCCGAACTGCGTGACCGCCCGGTCAGCGACGACGTGCTGCTGCGCGCCAAGGCGCCGATGCTCGAAGGCTACGACAACGCGCTCAAGAACAATTCCGCCTGGCTGAGCCTGGTCGATCGCGCCCAGACCCAGCCCGACCGGATCGAACGCTATCTGGCCGGCAAGGCGCGGGTCCAGGCGATCACTGCCAAGGATATCCAGGCGCTCGCCCGGCTCTATCTTGGTCTGGGCAGTGGGATGGAATTCACCGTGCTGCCCGAGGGCGTGGATCCGCCGGCGAAATAGCGGATCAGGCAACCGTATCCCGGTATCGCTGTACCGCGATCGTTCCGAAGGCCACCAGCATCAGTAGCAACACCCCGCTTTCGGGCACGGCCAGCCGCCAGTCCCAGCCTTTCAGCATGATCCCGCGCACCAGCCGGATGTAGTGCGTGGGCGGCAGCAGCTCGGCCAGCCACTGCACCCAGACCGGCATCCCGCGAAACGGAAAGGCAAAGCCCGAGAGCAGGATCGAGGGCATCAGGTAGAACATGCTTGCCTGCATCGACTGGACCTGGCTGGAAACCAGCGTGGACATGGTGAAGCCCAGCGCCAGGCAGACCAGCGCGAACAACAGCGTGCAGGCCAGCAGCAGCACGATCGAGCCTTCGAACGGCACTGCGAAGATCACTTTGGCGGCGATCAGGATCACGACAGTCTGGACCAGTCCGATCGCGAAATAGGGCACGATCTTGCCGACCATCACTTCGATCGGGCGCAGCGGCGTGGCCAGCAGGTTCTCCATCGTCCCTTGCTCGACCTCGCGGCTGACCGACATTGCGGTCAGCGCGACCATGGTCATCGACAGGATGATCGCCAAGAGGCCCGGCACGGTGTTGTGGCTGGTGATCCCTTCGGGATTATAGGCGCGGTGCAGCACCAGGTTGACCGGCGGCGGGGCTGGCTGGCGGACCGCCAGCGGGCCGACCAGTTCCTGCGCCATGGCCCGGTTCACCGCCTCGTTCACGGCGGCAACGGCCGGGCCGGTGCTGGCGGGATCGGTGGCATCGACGGTCAGCAGCA
>JAGXTB010000155.1 GCA_018334165.1 Sphingomonadales bacterium
GGCGGCGGCGAGCAGCGGCCAAACCGCTGCCCGCCATTTCGGATCAGAACTTCTTGCGCAGTTCAATGTCGATCACCCTTCCGCGCGCGGTATAGAGTTCGCTGTAGAAACCATAGGTTTCGTCGGCAAGCGGCGGATCCTTGTCGAACAGGTTGTTGATCCCGACCCGCAGGCGCGTGCCATCCAGCGGGGTGTTGTTGTTGATCGTGTAAGAGATCGACACATTGGTCACGAACTGGTCCTTGACCGGGAAGAAGTTGGCATTGGGATCGCTGGATACCAGCAGCACATCGCGCACCACGCTGGTGTCCCACACTTTGCCGGTGTACTGGCCATAGATCCCCACTTCGACCGGACCGCTTTCCCAGTTGATCGACCCGCTCAGGCGCCACTTGGGCCGACCGTCGAGCTCCAGCAATTCGCCCAGTCCGCCAACCGTCACGTCGGCTGGCAGAGTGCCGTCCGCGATTCCGGCAAGCAGTTCTTCCCCGTCAGCCCCGGCGCTCTGGACAAAGCTGGAGAGCCGTGCGGCGTTGATCCGCAGCCGGAACTTGCCGATGCCAAAGTCGGGCACGCGGTAAGCCAGCCCAAAGTCCCAACCCTTCGACACGCGGCTGTCAAGGTTTAGGTAAGGGTCGAGCACCTGAACAATCGCGCCGGCCGGGGCCAGGCTGGTGCCGGTAAACAGCAAGATGTCATCAGGGGTTGGGGCGGCGCGGATAACGTTAGGATTGGTGCTGCCGGTAAGCCGGCGCAGCAGATCGAGCGCGATCGCATTGTCATCACCGAAAGTGCCGACCAGCCCGGTCTGCTTGACCCGCCAATAGTCCGCAGTCAGCGTCAGGCCCGGAATGAACTTGGGTTCAAGCACGATGCCCAGATTGATGCTGTCGCTTTCTTCGGGCCTCAGCGTCTTCGCGCCGGAACGGAAGCTGATCACACCACCGCCCGGGCAGGCGTCGAGGCCAGAGAGCAGGCCCTTCTCGACCCGCGCCTGGCAGATCACGAAGTCATCGCGGGTGTTGGACCGGGTCGTGCCTTCATCGTTGACCTGGACCAGGTTGGGTGCGCGAAAGCCCTGTGACCAGGCTCCGCGGAAGCTGATGCCGGTAATCGGCGTCCACGATGCCGCGACCCGCGGAACCACTGCGGTCGCGCGGATGTCGTTGAACCGCTCGATCCGCCCGGCCAATTGCAAGTCGAACCGTTCGACCAGCGGAATATCCATTTCGGGGCTGACAAAGGGCACGAACACCTCGGCAAAGGCCGAATAGACTTCGCGCACGCCGTTTGTATCGGGCGAGGGGCTGGTCCCGGCAACGTCGCTGCCGTTGAACACGCCGGTCACGCTGTCGGTAAAGGTAATCGTTCCATCAAGCCGCGAATCGCGATCGTCGAAGAAGGTCTCGCGCCGGAATTCGACCCCAGCGGCGATGCCGACATTGCCGCCCGGCAGTGTGAACAGATCGTCGCGGCTGACCTTGAAATCGGCCAGAGCCAGGCTGGTGCCGCCTTTGCGTGACACATTGATCCGGAAGTTATCGATCACCGCCGCCGGGTTCGGCGTGCAGTCACCCTGGCCAGGATCGGTCAGGCAACCGCCGTTGAACGGATTGTAGGCATCGGGCGTGGTCCGGTTGATCGTCTGCTGCATCAGGGTGAGCGAAACCCGGTTGGTTTCAAGGTCGGTCACCTTTGCTTCGGAATAGACGAACCCGGTATCGAATTCCCAGCCACCGATATTGCCGCGCAGGCCGCCCACCAACCGGTAGGAATCCTTGTCGACAAACACCCCGCGATTGCCGGCATCGACAAAGCGGTACCGCTCCATGATCACGTCTGCGCCGGTTGCGGGAATCGTGGTGCCGGGCAGACGGTTGGGATTGGCCCCGCCGCCAGGCAGGGTGGTCGGCCCGAACGGGTTCCAGTAGGCATTGCGCGAGATACCCACCGGCACCGCGCTGAGAATGGCCGAGGCATCGTTGGTCCGGTAGTTTTCCGAACGGTAATAACTGCCTTCGAAATAGGCTTCGACACTGTCGCTGAGCTCATAGCTGAGCAGCGCCATCGCGGTGTAGCGATCCTTGCGGCTCATCAAGGTGTTGCCGTAAATGGTGTTATAACGCACTGCCGTGGTCGGCGTTTCGCCGTTGCGGGCGCAAATGCCGTTGCCAAAGCTCATCCGGCAGCCGGTGAACGTGCTCGGTTGAAGGTAGAAGTCGTCATCGTTGATCGGCGTGCGGCTGTTCGGTGACGTCTGGATATCGAACTGGCCGAACGGGCCAAACGTGTTGCGGTTGTTGAACGAGGCGTCGCCCGCGAAATCGGTCCCCGCGACCAGGCTGGTGCGGTCATCGTCGCGCGAATAGGTGCGCGCATAGGCGCCAAGGCCGTTTTCGTGGAAGTAGCCGCCATAAAGGGTGAGGTTTCCGCGTCCGCCCCCGAAATCGAACCCATAGCCGCCGCTGAACGAGTAGCTGTAGAGGCTGGTTCCGTCCGAAGCGCGCCAGTCAGCTTCCAGGAACCCGCCCTTCATGTTGCCCTTGAGGACGGTGTTGATCACCCCGGCAACCGCATCGGCCCCATAAACGGCTGAGGCACCGTCGCGCAGAACCTCGATCCGGCGCACGCTGCCCGGCGCGATTTCGTTGGTGTCGGGGCTGACCACCGGAACCAGCAGTTCGGTCTGAAAGCCCGGGTGCAGGTTCATGCGGCGGCCGTTGATCAGCAGCAGCGTATTGCCCGTGCCCAGATCACGCAGGTTGACCGAGCCAACATCGCCGCGGACGTTGTTCTGGGTGGTGGCGTTCTGTTCGTTGAAGGCCACGGTACCGGCCTGCGGGAGTGCGCGGAACAGCTCATCGCCCGAAGAGGCACCAGTGTTTTCGATCTGCTGTTCGTCCAGCACGGTAACCGGCAGAACGTCGTTGATCTTGGCGCCCTGGATCTGCGAGCCGATCACCACAATCGCCTGATCGGTTTCCTCAGCAGGCGCGGCCGCAGGAGCAGCAGCAGGGGTGGCTGCATCTTGCGCATGCACCATGGTCGCGCCCATCGTCGCGCCCATCAAGGCGCTGCTGCTGAGCAAGACCAGCTTTCGGATCATCTTGGTTGCCATCGGTCAAACTCCCTGTTTGCTTTGTTGCGTTTTGATTGATTGAAACCACTGGGTGAACATCTGCGGCCACTGGCTCAGCTCTTGCTCCGGACGGCCCAGGCCCCAGCCGTGGCCGCCATTGCGAAACAGATGCAGTTCGGCAGAGGCGCCAGCGGCGTTGAGCTTTTCGAACAGCAAGATGCCATGGCCCGGCGGGGTGATCGGATCGTCGGCCGAAGCGAAAATGATCGTTGGCGGGGCCGCAGCGCTGGCGTGGGTATCAAGCGACCACGCCTCTTGCGCGGCTTCGCTTGGCGTCTCACCCACGATCTCGCGCCGGGTTCTGGTCTTGTCATAGGGTTTGCGCAGCGACACCACCGGAAACAGCAGCACGGCAAAATCCGGCCTGGCGCTGGTTTTCTCGAATGCGTCCGCCCCGGCGTAGAGCTTGCGCTGCGGTTGCAGGGCGGTGAACCCGGCCAGATGGCCTCCGGCTGAGAAACCCATGATGCCGATCTGCTTGGGGTCGATCCCGAATTCGGCCGCTCGGCTGCGCACGATCCGCATTGCGCGCTGGGCATCCATGAAGGGTGCGGACGCTTCCCAGCCATCGCCGGGCAGACGGTAGAGCAGCTCGAACACTGTGAACCCGCGCTGCTGCAGCCACAGCGCGATCGGAGTGCTTTCCTTTTGCAACTGGATCCGGAAATAGCCGCCGCCGCCGCAGACCACCACAGCCGCGCCATTGGCATTGGCCGGGCGATAGACCCGCATCCGCGGAGCCGAGATGTTGGACAAGGCACCCAGCGCGGCGCCTTTGTCTCCCAGCTTCTCCGGACCTTTCGGCCCACCCCGGCCGGGCGGCTGGCCGGGCCACAATGGGATTTCCTCCGCGTCTCGGGCCAGGGCAGGCGCGGCGCTGGCTGGCTGCACAGCGCCCATTGCCGCCAGCACCGCAAGGTTGCCCAGCAAGGTCCGCCGCGCGATCACCGGGCCTGACCCACGGCTTCGGCCAGCGCCGCGCTATGCGGACCGCTGCGCTCATGGCGTTCGATGTCTTCTTCGGGCAGAGCCATCGGCATGCCCGCCATCGCGGCGGCCAGGCGTTCGGTATCCAGCGCGCCTTCCCATTTCGCCACCACGATCGTTGCCACGGCATTGCCGATGAAGTTGGTCAGCGCCCGGCATTCGCTCATGAACCGGTCAATCCCCAGGATCAGGGCCATTCCTGCAACCGGGACTGATGGCACCACCGACAGCGTAGTCGCCAGGATCACGAAGCCGGCCCCGGTGACCCCTGCCGCGCCCTTCGAGCTGACCATCGCCACCAGCACCAGTGCCAGTTGGTCTGACATCGACAGATCGGTCCCGACAGCCTGTGCGATGAATAGCGCGGCGAGAGTCATGTAGATATTGGTGCCATCAAGATTGAATGAATATCCGGTCGGAACCACCAACCCGACCACGGACTTGCGCGCGCCGGCAATCTCCAGCTTTTCCATCAGACTGGGGAGCGCGGCTTCCGATGATGACGTGCCAAGAACCAGCAGCAGTTCTTCGCGCAGATAGCGGATCATCTTGAAGATCGAGAAGCCCGTGAGATAGGCAACCAGGCCAAGCACCCCGATGATGAATAGCAGCGATGTGATGTAGAAAGTGGCCACCAGGGCCGCAAGGTTCTTGAGCGAATCGATTCCGAACTCGCCGATGGTGAAGGCGATCGCCCCAAACGCGCCGATCGGCGCAAGTTTCATCAGCATGTGCACCAACTTGAAGATCACCGCGTTGAGCGAAGCGATGACATCCAGCACAAGGTCGCTGTGGGGGCGGGTTGCAGACAGCGCCAGTCCGGTCAGGATGGCGACCAGCAGAACCTGCAGGATGTTGCCTTGAGTCATCGCGCTGAACAGCGTTTCCGGAATGATGTTCAGCAGGAAGCCTGTTACCGACTGGCCCTCGGCCGTGCTGGCGTAGCCCGTGATCTTGCTGGCATCGAGTGTGGCCGGATCAATGTTCAGGCCCGCACCAGGCTGCACCAGGTTGCCAACGGCAAGACCGATGATCAGTGCCAGTGTGGAGAAGAACAGGAAGTAGGCAAAGGCCTTCCCGGCCACGCTTCCGACCGATGACAAGTCCCGCATTCCAGCGATTCCGGTAGCGACGGTCAGGAAAATCACCGGGGCGATGATCATCTTCACCAGTTTGATGAACGCATCGCCAACCGGTTTTAATGCGGATCCCATGTCAGGATAAAGATGGCCCAGCAGCGCGCCGCAGCAGATGGCAATCAGCACTTGCACATAGAGCTTGCGGTAGAATGGACGTTGGGCTGACTTTTCTGCTGTCGCAACCGTCGGCGTTCTGGCCTGCATTTTGTCCTATCCCTGTTAGGCTTTGGCAGCCATTTGCGAACAGGATAAGGAAGATGACTGCGCGAACAACGCAAAAGGCGATTTGATTTTTACGTTATATACCAAAATTTTAAAGCTCAAAACCGGTAAGAAATTCTGATTTTTCAGACAAATATCTTGCCGAATTTGCGGATTTCCAGACATACTGCCCAAGACTTCAAGGATTTGCCTTACGCTGACGAGGATAGTGACCGGCAGGATTCGTGCCGCGCAACAAGAGGGGAGCGGATTGCTATGCTGATTGCTGACCTCTTGTCGGTTCACCCACCGGCAAGTGCAGTTGCCTGGCAGGTGCGGACACAGAATTGATGGAATTGACCCCAAAGCCAGCGTCATCGCGTCAACCCGGCCGCCGCTACCTGATTGCCATCCTTGTCTGCATTGCCCTGTTGGTTGGCGCAATGGGGCTGCTGGTGATTGACCGGACCATGCGGCTATCGGCGCTCGACGAAGCGAGGCTGGCAGCGCAAAACGAAGCTGCGATCCTGGCTGCGGGTCTGGAAAGCGAGCTCGACAAGTTCAGCCTGGTTCCGTTGGTTCTGGCCCGCGACCCTCAAGTCAGGTCGCTAATGCAAGGCGACCGGCAGCCCTTGGCCGGGCTCAACCAGCGTCTGGAGCAGCTCGCTCAGCAAACCGGCGCTGCCGCGATCTACCTGATGGACCGTGACGGACAGACACTGGCGGCCAGCAACTGGAACCGACCGGACAGTTTCATCGGCTCGAACTATGGCTTCCGTAGTTACTTTCGCAGTGCCTGGACTTCCGGGGTGGCCAGCGAGTTTGCACTGGGCACCGTCAGCCGACGCCCTGGGTTGTATATCACCCGGCGGATTGACAGCCCGGCAGGTCCTGTCGGTGTCGTGGCAATCAAGATGGAGTTCGACCTGCTCGAGGCCAGTTGGGCCAAGGCTACTTCCGGGGTCTATGTGACTGATTCTGCGGGCGTGATCCTGGTTACCAGCAAACCGGCCTGGCGGTTCAACGCGACCCGGCCAAACCCTCCCGGGAAACGCGACGCAGCGCAGGATCTGCGTCAGTTCGGCAAGGCAGAACTGGCGCGATTCGACCCAGGAGCAAGCGAAGCAGCCGTGCCGTTGATCGAAAGCGTGCATCCAGTCGCACCGACCGGCTGGGATCTGCATTTGTTGTCCGATCCGTCGCCTTCGCTTGCCGCGGCAAAGGCCAACGGCAGGTTGCTGTTTCTCCTGCTGCTGGTGCTGGCTGGCATCGCAGTCACACTGGCCGCAATCGGTATTCGTCGGCGTGAGGCTCGGGCGGAACGCATGCTGAATGAACGCACCACGCGCTTGCGCGATCAACTTCAGCAAGCCAATCGGCTGGCCACCCTTGGACAGATTACTGCCGGTGTCGGGCATGAGATCCGCCAGCCCGTGACCGCCATACGTATCCTAGCCGAAACTGGCGAACGGCTGGGCGAGCGCGGTGCTCATGACGAAGCCCGCGCGAACTTTGCCAAGATTGCAGCCCTGACCGACCGGATCGGTACAATCACGGATGAGCTGCGAAGGTTCAGCCGTCGCGGCAACCGTGCACCGCGCAATGTGCCCTTGCGGCAAGTCATCGACGGAGCACTGCTGCTCTTGCGCGACCGGATTAGTCAGCTTGGAACCGACCTTGTTCTGCCAGCAGAAACAGCTCTCGACTTGCTGGTTCGCGGCGAGCATGTCGCGCTCGAGCAAGTGCTGGTCAATCTCTTGCAGAATGCACTGGATGCCACCGGCCAGGAGGGCACTGTTACTATCGAGGTTACCCAGGACAGCCAGTTCAGCCTGTTGTCCGTAACCGATAACGGACCTGGCCTTGCGAGCGAGCAGCGCGCCACCCTGTTCCAACCATTCGCCACGACCAAACCTGACGGACTTGGCCTGGGGCTGGTCATATCGCAGGATATCATGCGCGGCCTTGGCGGCGATCTGGTTGCAGGCGAAGCGGCAACAGGCGGAAACTTCACGATGGTAATCCCTCGCACATGAGCAACGAACAGCCAGTTCCTGTTTTCCTGATCGAGGATGACGACGCCTTGGGCCCGGCCGTGGCAGAAGCCCTGCGCCTGGAAGGCATGGAAGTATCCTTGTTCAGCCGGGCAGAGGCAGCCCTTGAGGCCTTGCCTGACAATTTTCCGGGTGTGGTAGTAAGCGACGTACGATTGCCGGGCATGGATGGCCTTACCCTGTTTGAACTGCTGCAGGAACGTGATGCCGATTTACCGGTAGTGCTTACGACCGGCCATGGCGATGTGGCCATGGCAGTCGCAGCTATGAAAAGAGGCGCAGCGGACTTCTTCACAAAGCCCTACTCCTCGGCCACGTTAATTCGGGCGATTGTCGGCGCTGCGGGTCGGCGGCGGCTGGTTCTGGAAAACCGAAGGCTGCGCGAAGCCCTGTTGGGACAGGCGCAAGGAAGGTTCATAGGATCATCGGATTTCGCCGTTCGGCTGCGCGGCATGCTCTCGGCGGTAGCCCAAGCCGAAGTGGATGTGGTGGTCGAAGGAGCTGCTGGCACCGGCAAGACATTCGTTGCCAGGCTGATTCATGACCTTGGCCCGCGTCGAAGCAGGCCGTTCGTGCCGGTCGATGCCGGCGTTCTGACCCATCAGGATGCCGATCTGCTGCTATTTGGTCAGGAGCCTGGGGGCGGCAGACTGTCACGAATCGGGCTGATCGAGCGCGCCAATGGGGGAACCTTGCTGATCGATCAGATCGAAGCGGCCAGTCCTCAGCTTCAGGCCCGGTTGTTGGCTGTGCTGGAATCCCGTTCAATCCTGCCAGCCGGAGCGGAGCGTGCCCGCAAGTTGAACCTGTGCATAGCGGTCACCCGGCAACTGCACGGCCAAATGGGTCAGGCTGGGGACAGCGAAAGCCGGTTTCATGAACGGCTAGGAGCGGTCAGACTGAATCTGGCTCCGCTAACCGGAAGACGCGACGACGCTTCCGCGCTGTTTCGACACTTCCTTTCAAGACATGAGGCAGAGCTCCAGTTGCCGCACCGCGCAGTGACCGATGAAGTCTGGCATCACCTTCAGACTCACGATTGGCCGGGAAACCTTCGCGAGCTGGATGCATTCGCGCGAACATGGGCGATCGGCCTCAGCTTGACTGACAAAGAATCCCCGATGGCGGTCGGCGGCCGCCCACTGCACCTGGCCGTTGCCGAGTTCGAAAGAACAGTTCTTGAAAACGCGCTTCGGGCGGCGGGCGGCAACATTGTTCAGGTTGAGCAGACGCTGGGCACTCCCCGCAAGACCCTCTATGACAAACTGAATCGCTATGGCTTGCGGCCCAAGGAATTTCGACCGGACGGGAATTCGCGCGAAAACCGACCAATCCGCAAGACCTGATTCCTCACGCTCGGGCGTTTGGCTAGTACCCTTTCCACTGGGGACTGCGCTTCTCCGCAAAAGCACGCGGGCCTTCGCGAGCATCCTCGCTGGCCATCCAGGCCGCGAAAGCCGGATCGCCATGCTGGGCCAGCATCGCTGCGGCCATATCAGGCTGAGCCAGTCCCGTCACGACCAGCGCTTTCGAAGTGCGGATCGAAACCGGCGAGGCCTTGAGCACATCGGCGGCGAAACGGGCCACCAAGGCGTCCAGCCCCTCCACTCCCGCCACTTCGGTCACAAAACCCATGCGATAACCTTCGTCAGCACCAACCCGGCGCGAGGACAGGATCATGCCCATCGCCTGCTTGAGCGGCACTTGCCGCGCCAGCCGGTGCAGCCCCCCGCCCAGCGCGACAGCGCCAACCAGCGGCTCAGGCAAGCCAAAGCTCGCCCCATCGGCGGCCAGGATAACGTCGCAGGCCAGCGCCAGCTCAAACCCGCCGCCCAAGGCAAGGCCGTTCACCGCAGCAACAAACGGTTTGGGACAATCGAAGCGTTCGATCAGCCCGGCATAACCGTGTGCGGGGTACGGCTTGCGCCCTTCGGCAACCGCGGCCTTGAGGTCACTCCCGGCGCAGAACGCGCGGCCGCTGCCGGTGATGACGCACAAGTGTTCGTCCGGCGCGGCGGCGTACTGGTTGAATGCCACTTCCAGCTCGGCATGCATCTGAGCGTTGATTGAATTGAGCACTTCGGGCCGGTTCAGCGTGACCTTGCGCACTCCGTCTGCCACTTCGACCAGAATCGTTTCCATCATCGTCCCCTGGAGCTTCGCAGACCAAAGTTTCACAATCGGGCCAGCGAAACCAGATGCAACGAGGATTTTCCTACACGAACCATTTTGGTTATTCATATCATTCCAACAAACCAAATGGAGCATTCCGATGGCAATTCTTGAAGCCCTGATCGGGCCGATCGCCTCGATCATCGACAAGGTCATTCCCGACAAGGCCCAGCGCGACAAGGCCAAGCTGGAGCTGTTGCAGCTGCAAGGCAGCCAGGACCTCGCCGAAATCCAGGCCCGCCTCTCCGCGATCGTCGCCGAGGCCAATTCGCAAGATCCCTGGACCAGCCGCGCCCGGCCGAGCTTTCTCTATGTGATCTACATCCTGCTGCTGTGGGCACTGCCGATGGGCTTGCTGGCGATGTTCAGCCCGGACCGCGCCCAGGCGATCGCCGCGGGCATGAACGCTTACCTGTCTGGCCTGCCCGAACCGCTCTACGCGCTGTTCGGCACCGGCTACCTTGGCTACACCGCCGCGCGACAGTGGGGTAAAATCGCCGGTAGTGACAAGTAGTTAGCCCGCGGGCCTGCCTTGGTTAGCTTCGAGTAATCTTTTCGCGCTATATCCTGCCCCTCGCGGTGCCGACAATTGTGGCATCAGGGAGTTCAGACGTGAGCGGATCGAAGTTTCACCGGCCCAAGGCAGGCCTCGCAGCTATGGCACTGGTTCTGGCGGCCACGCCGCTGCTGTCCGCCTGTTCGGGCCGTGACACCGATACTGCCGAGAAAGTCGCCGCCGCCCAGCAAGCCGCCAAGCGCGCCGAACAGGCCGCCGAACGCGCCGAAAAGGCCGCAGCCAAGCTCAACGGCGAACAGCCGGCCGTGGTCGATGCCGAGCCCGAGCCCGATCCTGAACCACTAGACCCTTCGGCCGGCGACCCCGACGATCAGCCCAAGAGCGAAGCCAACCCCGGCTAAGCATGCTTTTGGCTTGCGGCGCGCCCTGCGCTGCGTAAGGAACCGCCTGCACTCTTGCAGCGGAGCCCCCAAGTGACCCAGCGCCGAGTCCTGGTCCTCAACGGACCCAACCTCAACCTGCTCGGCACGCGCGAGCCGGAGATCTATGGCCACGACACGCTCGAACAGATTTCCGAACGGCTGGTAGCGCGCGGGGCCGAGCTGGGACTGGCCGTGGAATGCCGCCAGAGCAATCATGAAGGCGTGCTGGTCGATTGGCTGCATGAAGCGAAGGCCAACGGGGTTCACGCGGTACTGCTGAATGCGGGTGCCTATACCCACACCTCGATCGCCTTGCTCGACGCGATCAAGGCGACCCAGCTCAAGGTGATCGAAGTCCACCTTTCCGACCCCGAAACGCGTGAGCCGTTCCGCCATTTGTCCTACGTCGGCATGGCCGCGGTGGACTGCGTGAAGGGGCTTGGGCCCAACAGCTACATGGTCGCGCTGGACAAGGCTGCCGCGCTTTAGGCTTGCCTCTGAAAGCCAGCCGCCGCATAGGCAGTAGCCCTGTTTCAGATATGGGGATCGCATGAGCGAGACAAAGGGCGCTGCCCGTAGCGGCGGCATGAACATCGACAGCAAGCTGGTGCGCGAGCTGGCCGAGCTGCTGGCCGAAACCGGCCTTTCCGAAATCGAAGTCGAAGACGGCGACCGCAAGATCAAGGTCGCGCGGCAGCTGACTGCGGCTCCGGCGGCGGTCCACATGGCTGCTCCGGCCCCCGCCCCGGCCCTGCCGCTGCCGACGACCGCCGCGCCCGAACCGGCCGCAGTCGCG
>JAGXTB010000156.1 GCA_018334165.1 Sphingomonadales bacterium
GCGGAAGTGGCGGAAAACCGTCATCGGGATCGGTCTGGAATCGGTCCAAAAGACCATTCCAGATATGGATGTCAGGGGAACGAAAAACATTGACGGATTCTCGCGGGTGATGTCCGTGATGGCGGTATCGGCATCAAAGGCTTCGATTACCCATTTGCGAGTTGTCTCATGGGCGATCACCGTTCGCTTCGACCAAGTATGGCGGGGGTCGGAGATGAACATGTCATAGACTTCGCCAATCGAACGCGGCTGTGTCGAAGCCTGACCGCTGACCAGTGGTGCTTGGGGCGCAAAATACTGAGCCCCTGACTGTGGAGGGGGACCGTCTGCCAACGGTCGAGAGAGCGTCAGGTCGGATGCTCTGCCGAGATCGGCACGGGCTTGCTCAAACTGACTTTCGACCATCGCCGCCGCACGGTGAATCCGACGAACCGCGACGGCAAAGCTGTCGGTGCCGAGCGTTCGCCAGATTTCGCGGCAACCCAAGACCGTGACCAGATCGGTAGGGACGCGTCGCCGATATTGGTAGACCGCCCGCTTCAAACACAGCCCAGTTGGTCGCTTGTGTAGACGCTTTGTGTAGACGCCAGCATGACGGTTTATCGAGGATATCTGCGGGCTTGAGTCACCATCACGGGCATCGTTGTGTAGACGCTTTGTGTAGACAACGCTCTTCGAGGACCGTCTGGTTGACGGTTTGCCGCAGATTTCTGGGATTTCGGAAAAACTTGGAGCGGGCGAAGGGATTCGAACCCTCGACCCCAACCTTGGCAAGGTTGTGCTCTACCCCTGAGCTACGCCCGCTCTGAACGTCCTGAGCCCATGCCGCAACATGCGGCGGGCCGGGGAGAGGCGCGCGATTAGCAGCGGCCTTGGCGCTTGCCAAGGGGAAAAGTGGGTTAATTCACTTCACGCGCTTTATCCCTTGGCAAATGGCTGCGAAGGGCCAAATTGGCGCAAAGGCAATTCTTTCGATTGGAGCATCCCCGTGGCAAGTGCTGGCCTCAACCTCGACGAACAGAAGGCGGTCGACCGGTTCCGCAAGACCGTGGTCGAACCGTCGATGACTTCGCTGGTGATCCTCGATTTCTGGGCCGAATGGTGCGGGCCGTGCAAGGCGCTGACCCCGGTGCTGGAAAAGGTCGCGGCCGACTATGCCGACAAGGGCGTGGTGCTGGCCAAGGTCAATGTCGATGAGGAACAATTCATCGCCGCGCAGTTCCAGGTCCGCTCGATCCCGACAGTCTATGCGCTGTTCCAGGGCCAGCCGGTGGCCGACCTGACCCAGGCCCGGACCGAATCGCAGCTCAAGCAAGTGCTCGACCAGTTGCTCGCCAAGCTGCCGGTCAGCCCCGGCGGCGCGCCCGCGCAGGACATCGCCCCCTTGCTGGCGATGGGCGAAGACGCGCTTGCGGACGGCGAGGCCGAGCGTGCAGCCTCGATCTTCTCGCAAATTGTCGAGATCGATCCGGCCAGCGGCGCGGCCTATGGCGGGCTGATCCGCGCCATGGTGGCAGCCGGCGCTGTTGAAGAGGCCGAGGCGGTCGCGGGGGCGGTGCCGGTCGAACTGGCCAGCGACGCCGAAGTGGCGCGCGCAAAGGCCGCGCTTGAGCTGGCCAGGAACCGGCCCGACGATTCCGAACTCGCCGCGCTCCAGGCCGCTGCTCAGGCGCCGGGCAATTTCGAGGCGCGGCTGGCCTATGCCGAAGCCGCCTTTGCCGCCGGGCAGCGCGATGTGGCCGCCGACGTGCTGCTGAGCATGATCGGCGAGGATCGCGAATGGCAGGACGGCGCGGCCAAGGCCAAGCTGTTGCAGATCTTCGAAGTGGTCGGGCTGGAAGACCCGTGGGTCTCGGCCCAGCGCCGCCGCCTTTCGCTGCTGCTGTTCGGCTAAGCGAGGCGCCAGTTGCGCATTTCGATCTTCCCGCTTTCAGGCGCGGTGCTCTATCCCGGGCTGCAATTGCCGCTGCACATCTTCGAGCCGCGCTACCGGGCGCTGGTCAAGGATGCGCTGGCCCGCGATTCGCGGATCGGGATGATCCAGCCGCAACGGGCCGAGGAGGGCGCACCGCTTTACAGCGTCGGCTGCTTGGCCAAGATCGGCGAAGTCGAGGCGCTCGACGACGGGCGCTTCAACCTGCTGCTGCAAGGCGAGGCGCGGTTCCGCGTGCTGCGCGAGCTCGATGTCACCACCCCGTTCCGCCAGGTCGAGGCCGAATTGCTGGGCGAGGAAGAGTTCCCCGTGCTCTCGCCGATCGAGCGCGCCGGATTCGAGCGCGAAGCCCGGCGTTTTGCCGATGCGCAAGGTTTTGCGGTCGATTGGGAAGCGGTGACCCGGCTTGATGATGAATCACTGATCGACGGCGTCAGCCAGATCGCCCCCTTCGATGCGGCCGCCAAGCAGGCACTGCTCGAGGCCCAGGGCCTCAACGCGCGATGCGAACTGCTGATCCAGCTGATGCAGTTCTTCGGGCGGCGGGACAGCGACGAGGGGCGGGTGACGCTGCAGTAGCCTTTAACGATCCTTTGAGGCTTGCAGGGTCAGCCACAGGCCAAAGAGCAGTTCGATCACAGCGACCCCCAGGATCACCGCCATAGTCTGCCCCGGCATCCAGAAGATCCCCGCGCAGCCGATCAGCGTGATCAGCGCGCCCAGCAGCCAATAGGTGCGGTCGCCGTAAGCGGTCTTGAAGGCGAAGTAGTGCGTGCCCACGGCGATCGCGGCGACCGGGAAAACCACTTCGGGACGCACTGGCAGCAACAGCCAGGCGGCCAGCAGACAGCCGATCATCGCGATCGTGCTTTCCAGCGCGATCAGGCCCAGAGGGTTGCCCTTGACCGAGACAGTGCGCCGAAAGACGAATTTCTCAATCAGTCCGGAAACCGGAAAGATCAGGAAACCGCCAAAGAACAGGACGGCGAAGGCTGCGGCGTGGCTGGAACGGGCAAAAGTGAAAGCGGCGGCAAACCACACCAACGACGAGACGATGGCTCCCGGTCCGCCGCCGACAAAATTGCGGCGGATTTCAGCCTGAGCATGGTCGGTATTCACAATCGCGCCCCTTTCAGTGTCAGGCCAGAACCGCCTTGATCCCGTCGATCACGTACTGCGCGGCCAAGGCCGCCAGCAGCACGCCCAAGAGCCGCGTGATCACCGCCTCGACCCGCGCACCCAGCAGCTTCATCAGCGGCCCGGCGGCGGCGAGTGAGAGGAAGGTCAGCACCATCACTGCGCCCAGTGCGCCCAGCACGACCAGCGTCTGCTCGGTCCCCTGGGCGCGCGAGGTGAGCAACATGATGGTGGCGATCGAGCCAGGGCCGGCGATCATCGGCATGGCCATCGGGAAGACCGAGACGTCTTCCACCTCAGGCGTACCGGCATGTTCGGCGCGGACCTTTTCGGCGCGTTCTTCGCGGCGCTGGGTGCGCTTTTCGAAGACCATGTCGAGTGCGATCACGAACAGCATGATCCCGCCCGCAATCCGGAACGAGTTGAGCTCGATATGGAGGGCGCCCAGCAGATTCTCACCGAACAGCGCGAAGATCACCAGGATGATCGTGGCGATGAAACAGGCCCGCGTGGCCATGCCGACCATCAGCCGATTGCTCGCGCCTTTGACCAGCCCGGCATAGATCGGCGCGCAGCCGGGCGGATCGATCACCACGAACAGGGTGATGAAGGCAGAAAGGAACAGGTCGAGCATTACTTGGCGGGGGCTTCGACCTGGAGGTCCTGCACGGTGGTCTGCTGGCCGCCGGTGGTCATGGTCACCACAAAGCGGCGGCCGCCCTGCGGGGTGACCGTCACATCCCAGCCGAGCGTGCCGTCAAGCGAGCGGCCCATCAGGTGCGCGGGATCGAGCGGCGGCAGCTTGCCTTTGAAGTCCTTGGGCTTTTGCGCGCGCCGGGCGTTGTAGCCAGCCGGGCAATCGGCCACTTTGGAAACGATCATGTCGGGCGCGTCCATCGCCATCGGCAGTTCCTCACCCTGATCGAGCACCCATTTGTAGCTGCCGTTCTTCTGGCGCTGCCAGACGGTGGTGAACCAGCCGTTCTTGGCTCCGTCCTGCCAGGCGCCGCGAGTGACCGCGAGCGTGCCGTCGCAGCTCGACCAGACCTGGTGCGGCTGCCATTTGACCGACTGCGGCGGGTTGGCCTTGCCCTTGAGGAAGTCCTGCGCATAGGCCGGCTGCGGCACGAACATCACCGCGTCCTTGGTCGCGGTGGCCGTGAATGCGGTCCACTGGCCCTTTTCCTGCGCCAACATGGCAAAGGCCAGTTCGGCCGCGATCACCGCCCCGGGATTGGCATAGCCATGCCCGTCGCGCGGATCGTTGCGTTCGCGCGAGAGCGCGGGCGAGGCCAGCAGCGCAAGCGCAGCCGCGGCGAGAATCGGGTTCCTCATGCGCGCAAACTAGCGCGGCGCGGACAATTGCGCCAGCGGCGTCAGAGCGCCCCGTCGGCCAGCGCCACTCCGGCATTGCGGTGCGCGGCGACCAGCGCGTTGCGCAGCAGCACGGCGATAGTCATCGGCCCGACCCCGCCCGGGACCGGGGTGATCGCACCGGCCACGGCGGCGGCCTCGGCATAGTCAACATCGCCGACCAGACGCCCTTTGCTCTCGCCCTCGGCAGGCGGCAGGCGGTTGATCCCGACGTCGATCACGGTCGCGCCGGGCTTGATCCAGCTGCCCTTGACCATTTCCGGCCGGCCGACCGCGGCGACAACGATATCGGCGCGGCGCACCACTTCGGCCAGGTCCCTGGTGCGGCTGTGGGCAATCGTCACGGTGCAGCTTTCGGCCAGCAGCAGGGCGGCCATCGGCTTGCCGACGATGTTCGAGCGGCCGATCACCACCGCATCGAGCCCGCTCAGCGAGCCGAGCTGGTCCTTCAGCAGCATGATGCAGCCATAAGGCGTGCAGGGAACGAAACCTTCCAGACCGGTCCACAGCCGCCCGACCGAGGTGGTGTGAAACCCATCCACGTCCTTGTCAGGGTTGATCGCGGCGATCACCTTCTGCTCGTCCATGTGCGGCGGCAGTGGCAGCTGGACCAGGATACCGTCCACCGCCGGATCATTGTTGAGCCGCTCGATCACGGCCAGCAGGTCGGCCTCGGCGGTGTCGGCAGGAAGCTTGTGTTCAAAGCTGGCCATGCCGCATTCGACCGTCTGCTTGCCCTTGCTCTTCACATAGACCTGGCTGGCCGGGTCTTCGCCCACCAGCACCACGGCCAGGCCTGCCTTGCGGCCCGCGCTCTGTTCGAACGTGGCGGCATAGTCGGCGATCCGCGCGCGCAGGGTGGCGGCGAATTCCTTGCCGTCGATCACCGCGGCGCTCATGAAATTGTCGCCACGTAGATTGCGCCCAGGATCCAGTTGATGATCCACAGTCCGAACAGCAGCACCATGTAGGAAAAGTCCATCCCGTTCATCGGCGGCAGTCTGCGCCGGATCGGCTCGAGCAGCGGATCGAGGATGGTCGAAAGAAAGTTCCACAGGGTGCTGACCACCTTGTTGTGGATGCTGACCACGTTGAAAGCCAGCAACAGGTACAGCACGAATTGCCCGACCACGACGAACCAGACCGCGTTCAGCAATATGCCGAAGGTTTGCATGATAATCTGCAGCAGCATCACGACCCATTCTCCCTATTGTCGTTCAGGCCGATCTGGCCCTGCAATTCACCAATTCAAGCCTTGATCAGGGTCCCTGCCCCGCGCGAGGTAAAGACTTCGAGCAGCATGGCATGCGGCACCCGCCCATCGAGCACGACCGCCGCCTCGCATCCGGCCTCAACCGCGTGGACGCAGGTTTCCAGCTTGGGAATCATCCCGCCCGAGATCGTCCCGTCGTCCTGCAGCCGGGCTATGTCGGCCGGGTTGAGGTCGGTCATCAGCTTGCCGTCTTTGCCCAGCACGCCCGGCACGTCGGTCAGCAGGAACAGCCGCGCCGCACCCAAGGCGGCGGCGATCGCCCCGGCCATGGTGTCAGCATTGATATTGTAGGTCTCGCCGTCCTTGCCCGGCGCGATCGGGGCGATCACCGGGATCATCCCGGCTGCCGATGCAGTTTCGATCAGGGTGGTATCGACCGACTGCGGCTCACCCACGAACCCCAGGTCGATCGCCTGTTCGATCTGGCTGTCCGGATCCTTGGCGGTGCGCTGGACCTTGCTGGCGATCACCAGCCCGCCGTCCTTGCCCGAAATCCCCAGCGCCTTGCCGCCCGCTCCCGCGATCCAGCCGACCAGTTCCTTGTTGATCGCGCCCGACAGGACCATTTCGGCGACTTCGGCAGTGGCCTTGTCGGTCACGCGCAAGCCATCGATGAACTTGCTCTCAACGCCCAGCTTCTTGAGCATCGCGCCGATCTGCGGGCCCCCGCCGTGGACCACCACCGGGTTGATCCCGACGGCTTTCAAGAGCACCACGTCTTCGGCAAACTGGCGCGCGGCTTCGGGATCGCCCATCGCGTGGCCGCCGTACTTCACCACGAAGGTCTTGCCGGCATAGCGCTGCAGGTACGGCAACGCCTCAACCAGCGTTTCGGCCTTGGCAAGCATGGCTTGCATCTGCGCGGGATCGAGCGAATTGGGCATGGTGCGCGCGCTTTAGACACTTGGCCGCGGAATTGAAGTGTTTTTAGGCCTTGCGCGCATCAAGCCAGCGCCCCAGCCGCACGAACAACCAGATCCCCGGCGGGACCATGATGGTCGAAAGCACCAGCTTGGAAATGATCTGGCCTTCCATGATCTGCTCGATCGGCATCAGTTTGCCGCTGGCCTGATCGACCACGCCATAGAACGAGATCGTGATGAACAGCACGGTATCGACGATCTGCGAGAGCAGACTGGCGACCCAGGCCCGCAGCATCAGCGCCTTGCCCTGCCCGCCGGCCAGCCGCGAAAACAGGTAGACGTTGAGCGTCTGCGACGTGCCGTAAGAGATCAGCCCGGCAAATTGCATTCGCACGCCCTGGCCCAGCAGCCGCTCGAACGCGGCCTGGTCGCTCCAGAAGGGCGCGGGCGGAACCAGCTTGATCACCACGGTCAGCATGATCATCGAGACGATCAGCGGGACAAAGCCGAAGCGCACCAGCTTGTTGGCCATGCCCTGCCCGAACAGTTCGGCCACTGCGCTGGAAATGATCACCAGGAACAGGAAGGCAAAGATTCCGCTTTCCACCGCCAGGTCGCCCAGCAAGGGCCAATGCCCCAGCGAGGCAATCTTGGTGCCCATCACCCCGGCGAGCACGCAGAGCCCCCCGTAGAGCAGCGAGAAGACAAACAGCGAGCGGGCGATCACAAGGTTCTGGTTCGGCATTGCAAGGGCTTAACGCGGGTTTTGCGCAAGGGGAAGTGGGCCGCAAAATCCTCCCCAGAATGGGGAGGGGAACCACGAAGTGGTGGAGGGGCACGTGCAGGTGATCACTACTCCGCAGCGTCAGGACCACTTGCATGTACCCCTCCACCATCCTGCGGCCCTCGCGTGTCACGCGCCACGCTCGGCTCCCCCTCCCCGTGCCGGGGAGGAATTGACCCTGCGAACAAAGTGGTTACCACCCGGCGAAAGCTAATTCGGGGAGCCTCAACACCATGTCACAGCTGATGAGCCTTTTGGGCATTGCCCTGATCCTGGCGCTGGCGGTGCTGTTATCGTCTGACCGGGGGGCGATCCGCCTGCGCGTGGTCGGCGCGGCCTTTGCCTTGCAGGCAGGCCTCGCCGCGCTGGTGCTCTATGTGCCGTGGGGCAAGGATGTGCTGCAGGCGATCTCGGGCGGGGTTTCGGCGCTGCTGGGTTATGCCGGCAAGGGCACCGAATTCCTGTTCGGCGCGCTGGCTTCGGACAAGCTGGGGCAGAATTTCGCGATCCAGGCGCTGCCGGTGATCATCTTCTTCGCCGCCTTGATCTCGATCCTCTATTACCTCGGCATCATGCAGCTGGTGATCAAATGGATCGGCGGGGGCCTCGAGAAGATCACCGGGGTATCCAAGGTCGAAAGCCTCTCGGCGGCGGCCAACATCTTTGTCGGCCAGTCGGAAAGCCCCTTGGTGATCCGGCCCTATCTGGCCGCGCTGACCCCCAGCCAGCTGTTCTGCCTGATGACGGTGGGCATGGCCGGGGTCGCCGGCACGATCCTGGCGGCCTATGCCTCGATGGGGATCCGGATCGATTACCTGGTTGCCGCCGCCTTCATGTCGGCGCCGGGCGGAATCCTGATGGCCAAGATCATCATGCCCGACCCCAAGGGCGAGGCACTGATCGAGCCTGACGAGATCAAGATCCCCGACGAGGAAGAGCGCCCCGCCAACGTGATCATGGCCGCCGCACAAGGCGCACAGACCGGGGTCAAGCTGGCAGTGATGGTTGGCGCGATGGTGCTGGCCTTCGTCGCGCTGGTGGCGCTTGCCAACGGCATCTTCGGTTCGATCGGCGCCCTGTTCGGCTATCCCGACCTCTCGTTCCAGCAAGTGCTGGGCTATGCCTTCGCGCCGGTATTCCTGCTGCTGGGCGCGCCCGACTGGGCCGAAGCGATGCAGGCCGGCGGGCTTTTCGGGACCAAATTGGTGCTCAACGAATTCGTTGCCTTCATCGATCTGGGCGCGACCACAACGCTTTCGGCCAAGACTGTCGGGATCGTCACCTTTGCGCTGTGCGGCTTTGCCAACTTCAGCTCGATCGCGATCCAGATGGCGGTAACCGGCGGCCTTGCTCCCAACCAGCGCCCGGTGATCGCCCGCCTTGGGCTGAAGGCGCTGGCTGCAGGGAGCCTCTCCAACCTGATGAGCGCAGCCTTGGCAGGACTGTTCCTGAGCCTGTAAAGCGCCGAAGAGCTGGAGTTATACCTCCAAAGCTGAGCAAAACCACGTAGTATCGCGGATACAAACCGGCGGCCCTGGTCCGGCATTTGCAGGCCATGCCGATCCTGCTCGCCCCGCTCGCCGCCGCCGCTTTCGCGCTTTGCGCCGAAGGCCCCCGCACCACGTGTGTCGTCGATGGCGACACCTTCTGGCTGGGCGGCGAAAAGATCCGCATCGCCGATATCAACGCGCCCGAGACGCATGCGGCCGCCTGCCCGGCCGAGCGCGCGCTGGGCGAGCGGGCGACCCGGCGGCTGGTCGCCTTGCTCAACGCCGGGCCTTTCACGCTGGAGATCGAAGGGCGCGAGACTGATCGCTATGGCCGCGCGCTCAGGGTGGTGAAACGCGGCAACCGCTCGCTGGGTGAGCAGCTGGTCAGCGAAGGGCTGGCCGAGCCTTGGAGAGGCAAGCGCAGCGATTGGTGTACCGCGCTTGCCGGAGGCGCGCTGCCCCGCTAGCCCGGTGCCATGCCCTGGCCCCGCCGCCGCAAAGACTATGGCCGTGTCCTGCCCAGCCACCAGTGGCAGGGCATTTCGCGCACCCGCCGCGCGTGGAATGCGCTGAAGTGGTGGCTGGGGGCCGCGCTGATCGGCGCTCTGGTCTGGTTCTATCTGGGTGATGTGAGCCGGATCGGCCCGGCGGAGATGCCCCCCGGCCCCAGCGAGCGGATCGACGCGCAGTTCACCCGCTGCGGCGCGGGCCGCGCGGAGAACTGCGTGGTCGATGGCGATACGATCAAGCTGGGCGCGCGCACCGTGCGCGTGATCGGGATCGACGCGCCCGAAATTCACCCCGCCCGCTGCCCGGAGGAACAAGCCAAGGGCGATGCTGCGGTCGTGCACCTGCTCGGCCTGGTCAACGCCGGGCCGTTCACGCTGGCCGGGCCCTACCCACCGGTCCACGACCAGTTCGGCCGCGAGCTGCGCCACTTGCTGCGTGCCCGCCCCGATGGTTCAGTGCAATCGATGGCCGACGATATGGTCGCGGCGGGCCTGGCCCGTCCCTACTTGAACGGATCGCGCAATCCGTGGTGTTATGCGCAATGAACCATAGAGTGAACCATGAGGAGAGTGCGATGTTGTTGATCGAAGGCTGGATCAAGCTGGGAGCCGGCGAATTCGCCAAGGTCCGCGATGGGGCGCTGGCGATGGTCAAGGCGACCAACGAAGAGGAAGGCTGCCTGCACTATGCCTTTGCGCAGGACATTGCCGACCCCGACCTGATCCGCATTTCCGAACGCTGGGAAAGCCAGGAAGCTCTCGCCGCGCATTCGGCCAGCGCGCATATGGCGGTGTTCAACAAGGCGATGGCTGGCGTCGTGCGCGAAGGGGCCGACTTGTGGCTCTATAGCGCCGAAGCCGTGCGCAAGCTGATCTGATCAGATCCCGGCGTACCACTGGTAACCGCGGTAGTCCTCCCAGTGGCCGCCCTTGCCGCCGTAAAGTGCGGCGAGGCTTTGGGTGACTTCGATCCGCATCACGAATTTGGCGTGTTTGTAGCCTAGCTGGCGCTCGACCCTGAGGCGGATCGGGGCGCCGTGGCCTTCGCTGAGCGGCACGTCGTTCATCCGCCAGGCGAGGATCGTCTGGGGGTGGAAGGCGTCGATCAGGTCGATCGATTCGTAATAGGGCTTGCCGTCGAGCACATCGGCGCAGTGGAACACCACGTAGCGTGCGTTGGGCAACAGCCCCGCCGCGCCGAGCACTGCGCCGAGCTGCGGCCCTTGCCACTTGCCGATCGCGCTCCAGCCCTCGACGCAGTCGTGCCGGGTGATCTGGGTGCGTTGCGGCATGGCCTTGAGCGCATCAAGTGACAAGGCCAGCGGGCGGTGGACCAGCCCGCCGACCTGCAAAGTCCAGCCCGCAAACTGGTTGGCGAGCAGGCGGCGATAGGCGCTGTCTTCCACGCGGGCAGAGCCGTTGACGCGGAAGGTGGGCGACATCTCGGCCTCGGTGAATTCGCGCGCGAGGGCATCGCCCATCAGCAGTCGCTGGCTGCGCATGGTCAGCCCTTCGGCACTGGCGAGGCCATCGCGCACGGCTGGGCTCTCGTTGAGCCGGTCGCAGCCCGAGAGCAGCAGGCCGCCCGCCGCGCCTGCGCCCATGCCGATCAACCTGCGGCGTGAAACGATCATGGCGCGTCCTTCCGGTCTGGCGGCAAGCGGTAGCGTCCGGTCAGCATCGAGCGAACCTCGTTGATCGGCCCTGCCAGCAGCACCATCGCGATATGCACGAGGAAGAACAGCACCAGAGCGCCCGCACACAGGAAGTGCAGTGACCGCGCCGCCTGGCGCCCGCCGCACAGATCGACCAGCCAGGGCCAGGCCGCATCCATCGCTGGTGACATGGCGAGGCCAGTCAGCACGATGCCGGGCAGCAGCACTACCAACACCGCACCATAGGCCAGCTTTTGCAGCACATTGTAGCTGAGCGCCGCCGCGCCGGTGGGAAAGCGCAGGCGGGCATGCTGCTTGAGGTCGTGCCACAGATGCGCCGGGGCCAGCTCGCCCAGCTTCGGGGCAAGGTTACGCCGCAGATGTCCGCTCACCAAGGCCCAGCCGAGATAGCCGAGCAGGCCCAGCACCAGCGCCCAGGCGAAGGCCAGGTGCCACAGCCGCGCATCGGCGAGGCTGTAGTGCGATGGCAAAGTGATCCAGCCGGGGAAGGGAATGCCGCCGTTGACCTTTTCCAGATCGAGCCAGGCCGGATCGGAATTGGCTCCATAGTGGCCCCAATAGAGCCGCGGGTGGGCGTTGAAGATCATCAGCCCGCTCATCAGCATCACCGCCAGCGTGATCGCGTTGAGCCAGTGCCACAGCCGGGTGACCAGCGCGTGGCGCTTGACCAGATCACCAGCCCGGGGAGCGGGCGCTTCATCCTGATGTGGTGCCGGTGGTAGGCTCATGGGTTGATGAAGCTAGGCCCATTCCGGCAACAATCAAACCCGTTCGTGTCGAGCGAAGTCGAGACACTGGCACGCAGCATCTCGACTTCGCTCGATGCGAACGGTGAGGTAATGAGATAGTCCAACTTGCGCGGTGCACGCCCCTCCCCTACCCGACTGTCTGGGGAGAAACCGCGTGCCGCCCGGCGAGAAAAGCCACCACCACCTGATGCCATTCCTGGCGGTCGCCGCCGGGATCGCCTCGTTCAGCGTGATGGATGCGCTGATGAAAGGCGCCAGCCTTGAGGTCGGGGCCTACAACGCGATGCTGTGGCGTTCGCTGATCGGCGTTACGATCATGTTCCCGCTGTGGAAGCTGACCGGCGGGGTCTGGCCGCAGCGCGCAGCCATGCGGCTCCACGCGCTGCGCGGTCTGAACGGCGCGATCATGGCCACAATGTTCTTCTATGGCCTCAAGTTTTTGCCCTTGGCGGAGGGCATGGCGATCAGTTTCATCGCCCCGCTCATCGCGCTCTATCTGGCCGCCGTACTGCTAGGCGAAACAATCGAGCGCCGGGCGATCTTCGCCTCGCTGCTGGGGCTGGCCGGGGTCGCGGTCATCACCGGGGCCCGCCTGGGAGGGAGTGGCTACAGCAGCCAGGCCGCCTGGGGGATTGCCGCGATCCTGGGTTCGGCGGTGCTCTATGCCTGGAACCTCATCCTCCAGCGCCAGCAGGCACAAATTGCTGCGCCCGTCGAAGTGGCGACCTTCCAGGCCGCGTTCGCCGCGCTGTTTCTGGGCCTGCTGGCCCCGTGGCTGGCGGTCCAGCCATCGCTGGAAGCGCTGGGCTATGTCAGCGGATCGGCCGTGCTGGCGGCCATTTCGCTGATGGTCATTTCCTGGGGCTATGGCCGCGCGGAAACTCAGGTGCTGCTGCCGCTGGAATACACCGCCTTCATCTGGGCCGCCCTGCTGGGCTGGCTGATGTTCGATGAAGCCTTGACCCTGCCAACCGTGGCCGGTGCGGTGCTGATCGTGATCGGCTGCTGGATCGCGACGCGCAAGCAGGCGGTCCACACCGAACAGACCGCGCTTTAGTTCGGTTCTGGTGGCTTGCGCCCCTTGACCTGACGCCCAAACCCGCGCATCGGCAGCGCCGACAGACGGCCTTGCTGCACCGCGAAAGGGGCGTGAGCGGCAGGGTCTCCAACCCAGGAGACTTATTCGCATGACCCAGGTCGGACAGGACACGCTCGGCACTCGCTCCACGCTCAATCTGGGCGGCAAGGACTACGCTTACTATTCGCTCAAGAAGGCCGCGGCCAAGCTTGGCGATATCAGCCGGCTTCCGTTCTCGATGAAGGTCCTGCTGGAAAACCTGCTGCGTTTTGAGGACGGCGGCTTCACCGTCTCCACCGCCGACGTCCAGGCGATTGTGGATTGGCAGAAGAACCCGGCCGAAAGCTCGAACGAAATCCAGTACCGCCCGGCCCGCGTGCTGCTGCAGGATTTCACCGGCGTGCCTTGCGTGGTTGACCTCGCCGCAATGCGCGATGCGATCGCCAAGCTGGGCGGCGACACTTCGAAGATCAACCCGCTGGTCCCGGTCAACCTGGTGATCGACCACTCGGTGATGGTCGACGAATTCGGCCACCCCAAGGCCTTCGAAGAGAACGTCGAGATCGAATACCACCGCAACATGGAACGCTATGACTTCCTCAAGTGGGGTTCCAAGTCGCTCAACAACTTCTACGCGGTCCCCCCGGGCACCGGGATCTGCCACCAGGTCAACCTGGAAAACATCGCCCAGACGGTCTGGACCTCGAAGGACCAGAACGGCGCGACCGTCGCTTACCCCGACACCTGCGTTGGTACCGACAGCCACACCACGATGATCAACGGCCTCGGCGTGCTGGGCTGGGGCGTCGGCGGGATCGAGGCCGAGGCGGCAATGCTGGGCCAGCCGGTTTCGATGCTGATCCCCGAAGTGGTCGGCTTCAAGCTGACCGGCGCGCTCAGCGAAGGCGTGACCGCGACCGATCTGGTGCTGACCTGCACCAACCTGCTGCGCAAGCACGGCGTGGTGGGCCGCTTTGTCGAATACTTCGGCCCGGGCCTCGCCTCGCTGAGCCTGGCCGACCGCGCGACCTTGGCCAACATGGCCCCAGAATACGGCGCTACCTGCGGCTTCTTCGGAATCGACGACAAGACGCTCGATTACCTGCGCCTCACCGGCCGCGAGGAAAGCCAGATCGCGCTGGTCGAAGCCTATGCCAAGGAGCAGGGCTTCTGGATCGATGCCTCGGCGGCAGACCCGATCTTTTCGAGCACGCTCGAACTCGACATGGGCACCGTGGTCCCCTCGCTCGCCGGGCCCAAGCGCCCGCAGGACCGCGTTTCGCTGCCCGATGTGGATGATGTCTTCGCCAAGGACATGGCCGAAACCTACAAGCGCGCCAACATCCGCGTGCCGGTTGAGGGCAAGGATTTCGATATCGGCGACGGCGACGTGATGATCGCGGCGATCACCAGCTGCACCAATACGTCGAACCCGGGCGTGCTGGTCGCCGCCGGCCTCGTCGCCAAGAAAGCCGACGAGCTGGGCCTCAAGCCCAAGCCGTGGGTCAAGACTTCGCTGGCACCGGGCAGCCAGGTCGTCACCGACTACCTGGTCAAAGCGGGGCTCCAAAGCCACCTCGACAACATCGGCTTCAATCTGGTCGGCTATGGCTGCACCACCTGCATCGGCAACTCCGGCCCCTTGGCTGAGCCGATCAGCAAGGCGATCAACGACAACGGCCTGGTCGCCGCTGCGGTGATCTCGGGCAACCGCAACTTCGAAGGCCGCGTCTCGCCTGATGTCCGCGCCAACTTCCTCGCCAGCCCGCCCTTGGTAGTGGCCTATGCGCTCAAGGGCACGGTGATCGAAGATTTCGTCACCACTCCGATCGGTCAAGGCTCGAACGGGCAGGACGTCTATCTCAAGGACATCTGGCCGACGAACCTCGAAGTCGCCAGCACCATGGCCGCCTGCGTTACCCGCGAGATGTTCCAGGCCCGCTATGCCGACGTCTACAAGGGCGACGCGCACTGGCAGGCGATCAACGTCACCGGCAGCGAAACCTACCAGTGGCGCGCGGGCAGCACCTATGTCGCCAACCCGCCCTATTTTGAGGGCATGACCATGACCCCGGCCCCGGTGCAGGACATCGTCGATGCCAAGCCCCTGCTGGTGCTGGGCGATTCGATCACCACCGACCACATCAGCCCGGCTGGCAACATCAAGGCTGACAGCCCGGCGGGCCAGTGGCTGATGGAACACCAGGTCGCCAAGGCCGACTTCAACAGCTACGGCGCGCGCCGCGGCCATCATGAAGTGATGATGCGCGGCACCTTTGCCAACATCCGCATCAAGAACGAAATGGTCCCCGGCATCGAAGGCGGGATGAGCAAGTACAAGGGCGAAGTCATGCCGGTCTATGACGCAGCGATGCGCCACAAGGCCGATGGCACGCCGATGGTGGTGGTCGCGGGCAAGGAATACGGCACCGGTTCCAGCCGTGACTGGGCGGCCAAGGGCACCAACCTGCTGGGCGTGCGCGCGGTGATCGTTGAAAGCTTCGAGCGGATCCACCGCAGCAACCTGGTCGGCATGGGCGTGCTTCCGTTGCAGTTCAAGCAGGGCGAAAGCCGCACCACGCTGGGCCTCGATGGCGATTGCACTTACGCCATCCACGGCGTCGCCAGCCTCACTCCGCGCCAGGATGTTACCGTCCAGGTGACTCGCGGCGACGGCAGCCAGTTCAGCTTCACCGCACTGTGCCGGATCGATACCGCCAATGAGGTCGAATACTTCATGAACGGCGGGATCCTGCACTACGTGCTGCGCAAGCTGGCCAGCTAATCCTCCCCGTTCCGGGGAGGACTGTTCATCGCGCTTTCAGGCGGCGGGGCGCAGCACTTCTTCCGTAGTTCCGGGAGAACGCCGATGCCCCGCCTGCTTGCTCTGACCCTTGCCCTCGCGCTGGCTGCTCCGGCCGCCGCGCAGTCGCTCCAGCCCGCCAATCCGCAGATCGACTACAAGGGCTTCGTCCAGCTGGCCCAGCAGCTGGAGCCGGTGCGTGAGGCGCATCGCCTGCCGTGGGGGCAGTTTATCGCCAAGGCCCGCGCCGAGGGCGCGCTGCTGCTCGATGCCCGCTCGGAAAGCGCATTCCGCCGCGGGCATATCAAGGGCGCAGTGAACCTGCCGTTCAGCGACTTTACCGACGAGGCACTGCGCGAAGTGATCGGCAAGAACCCGAACCGGCCGATCTACATCTATTGCAACAACAATTTCACCGACAACGCCGCGCCGGTGGTGACCAAGCGGTTCGACATGGCGCTCAACATCCCGACTTTCGTCAACCTGCACGGCTATGGCTATGGCAATGTCTGGGAACTGGGCGGGCTGGTCAGCACCAAGCAGCTGGGCGTGGACTGGGTGCGCGGCACATAAGTAAAGGGCGGCTCCGAAGAACCGCCCCTTACCCCCTGTGGACTGTAAATCTGGTCTTAGTCGGCCTTCTTGGCCAGGCGCTTGCGGCTGAACGCGGTGGCCGCAGCGGCACCGAACAGCAGCAGCATCGGCGGGGCCGGAACGTCGTGGCCGCCATTGCTGCTCGAGGTGTGACCGCCGGTCGAGTGCCCACCGTTCGATGACGAGGTCGAGCTCGACGAGCTGGTCGAGGTCGACGACGAGGTCGACGAGCTGACGTTGCCCGAGGTCGAGGAAGAGGTCGAAGTCGAGGACGAAACGTTGCCCGAAGTTGAGGACGACGAGGAGACGTTGCCCGAAGTCGACGACGAGGTGGACGAATAGTTGCCCGAGCTGGTCGAGACGTTG
>JAGXTB010000157.1 GCA_018334165.1 Sphingomonadales bacterium
GAGCCGTTCGCTATCGGCTCGGAGCCGCTTTGCGCAAGGTTTTTCGCGAAGTTTCGGCTGTTCTTTCGACGGGAAGCTGACGAGATCCCACTAAGCGTCTGAAACCATTGATCAGACTAGGCGCGCCTGTTGCAAGGCTGCCGCAATGAACCCGGCAAACAGCGGGTGCGGATCGAACGGGCGGCTCTTGAGTTCGGGGTGGAACTGGACGCCGACGAACCAGGGATGGTCGGGCCGTTCGACGATTTCGGGCAGCAGGCCATCGGGCGACATGCCCGAGAAGACCAGCCCGCCCTTTTCCAGCCGCTCGCGGTAGGCACCATTCACTTCGTAGCGGTGGCGGTGGCGTTCGCTGATTGAGGTCGCCCCGCCATAGATCGTTGAGACGTGGCTGTTGCCTGCCAGCACGGCTTCATAGGCGCCCAGCCGCATGGTCCCGCCAAGGTCGGTATCGGCGCCGCGCTTTTGCAGGCCTTCCGGGCTCATCCATTCGGTGATGATGCCGACCACCGGCTCCCTGGTCGGGCCAAACTCGGTCGAGCCGGCGCCTGCGATCCCGGCAGTGTTGCGCGCGCCTTCGACGCAGGCCATCTGCATGCCCAGGCAAATCCCGAAAAACGGCACCTTGCGTTCACGCGCGAACCGGACCGAGGCGATCTTGCCTTCTGTGCCGCGCACTCCGAAACCGCCGGGAACCAGAATCCCGTGCATCGGTTCCAGCCGGGTGACGATTTCCTCGTCGCCTTCCTCGAACAGTTCGGCGTCGATCCACTTGATGTTGACCTTGACCCGGTTGGCCATGCCGCCGTGCACAAGCGCCTCGTTGAGGCTCTTGTAAGCGTCGGGCAGGCCGACGTACTTGCCCACCACCCCGATCGTCACTTCGCCTTCAGGATGCTGGAAGCGGTCGACGATATCTTCCCAGCCCGACAGATCGGGCGCGGGGCTGGTCAGGCCGAAGTGGTGGAGAACCTCGGCATCGAGCCCTTCGGCGTGGTATTGCAGCGGCACCGCATAGATGCTGCGCGCATCGAGCGCCGGGATCACGGCTTCCTTGCGGACGTTGCAGAACAGCGCGATCTTGGCGCGCTCGTTTTCGGGCAAGGGATGCTCGCAGCGGCACAGCAGGATATCGGGCTGTACGCCCAGGCTGGTCAGTTCGCGCACCGAGTGCTGGGTCGGCTTGGTCTTGAGCTCTCCGGCGGCGGCGACATAGGGCACCAGCGTGACGTGGACCGAGCAGAATTTCTCCCGCCCCAATTCGTTGCGCAGCTGCCGGATGGCTTCGATGAACGGCAGGCCTTCGATATCGCCGACAGTCCCGCCGATCTCGCAGAGCACGAAATCGAGGCCGTCGGTATCGGCCAGCGCGAATTCCTTGATCTGGTCGGTAACGTGCGGGA
Source organism: Sphingomonadales bacterium (assembly GCA_018334165.1). Taxonomy (GTDB): domain Bacteria; phylum Pseudomonadota; class Alphaproteobacteria; order Sphingomonadales; family Sphingomonadaceae; genus Novosphingobium. The sequence continues at coordinate 1,404 of JAGXTB010000157.1, forward strand.
TCACCTGCACGGTCGCGCCCAGGTAATCGCCGCGGCGTTCCTTGGCGATGATATCGCGGTAGATCCGCCCCGAGGTGATGTTGTCCGCCTGCCGCGCCGAAACGCCGGTGAAGCGTTCGTAGTGGCCAAGGTCGAGGTCGGTCTCGGCCCCGTCGTCGGTCACAAAGACTTCGCCGTGCTGATAGGGGCTCATCGTCCCCGGATCGACGTTCAGATAGGGATCGAACTTGCGGATCCGGACCTTGAATCCGCGCGCCTGCAGCAGCGCCGCAAGGCTTGCCGCCATAAGACCTTTGCCAAGCGAGGAGACCACGCCGCCGGTGATAAAAATGAACCGCGCCATGGGAGTCGGGCCTTAAGCCTGGTTGGGGCACTTGGGCAAGCGCCCTTTGCGGCAATCCACAGCCCAGCGCGAAAAATCACGCCGGGCCGTTTCGGAATGCCGGGGATTACTTGGTGGCGGGTGCAGCCGGGGCCGGGGCCGGGGCGGGCGCCAGTGCGCCAGTGTTGTCCAGCGGATTGACCGGAGCCGGTGCCTGCTGGGCCGGAACGCTGCGATCGAGCGAATCGTCGATCGTGCGGTTGCCGCTGGACTGGGTCGCCAGCGCGGCCAGGACGATCGACAGCACCACAAACAAGGTCGCCAGGATCGCGGTCAGCCGGGTCATGAAATCGGCCGCGCCGCGCGCCGACATCAGGCCTGCCGGGCTGCCTCCGGTGCCCAGCCCGCCGCCTTCCGACTTCTGCATCAGGATCACGCCGACCAGCAGCGCGGCAATGATTGCCTGGGTAACGGTCAAGAAAACTAACAGCGACATGGGATATCCGCGAATTGTGGTGCTGGCGGGCATCTAGGCGCGCGCAGGCGATTGTGCAAGGCGTAGCGCCTCAGTCTTCGCCGGGACCGCCCGCAGCCAGCACGATCGACAGGAAGCTGTCGGCCATCAGGCTGGCCCCGCCGACCAGCGCCCCGCCAACATCGTCGCAGCCCAGCAGTTCGGCCGCGTTGCCGGCATTGACCGAGCCGCCATAGAGGATCCGCACCTCGCTGCCCGCTTCGCCCAGCAGCGCCACCAGCTTGGCCCGGATCGCGCGGTGCATCGCGCTGACATCATCGGCCGAGGGAACCCGCCCGGTGCCGATCGCCCAGACCGGTTCATAGGCCACAGTCAGCTGGGCACCGACGCCCTCGCCCTGCGGCAGCGATCCGGCGATCTGCGCGGTGACCACGGCTTCGGCCTTGCCGGCATCGCGCTGCGCCTCGGTTTCGCCAACGCAGACGATCGCCCCCAACCCGGCCAGCAGTGCTGCTTCGGCCTTGGCGCGGACATCCGCATCCTTCTCGCCATGCATCGCGCGGCGTTCGCTGTGGCCGACAATCACGAACCCGGCCCCGGCATCGGCCAACATCGCCGCCGATACATCGCCGGTGAAAGCTCCCGAGGCCTGAGTATGGCAGTCCTGCCCGCCAACCGCGATGGCCTCGGCAGCTTCGGCCATTGCCTGGACGAGCGTGAACGGCGGGGCAATTCCCACCTGCACGCCGGGATGACGCGCGGCACCGCGATCGATCGCGCGGGCCTCGGTCAGCATGGCGCGCGTGCCATTCATCTTCCAGTTACCGACAATGTAGGGGCGCAATGCCATGAATTGGTGTTCCTCACTGAACCTGCGGGTTGATCTTGTGGTCAGCCTTGTTCCCTCGCGGTTAGCGAAGCGGCGGGGCGCTTGTCAAAGCCCTTGCGACAAGCCGGGAAAGCCGGGAAAGCCAGTCCTAGGCCATTGCCTGTGCGGGCAATGATCCGTAAAGCGCGGCCAGAGCCGTGCCCGATCGGGCGCGAATGACACAACCAACCTGGCGATCCGATCCATGATCCAGTTTTTCCGTCGTTTCTTCGAATCCAAGCTGGGAGTCGGGTTTACCCTGGGCTTCCTGGCGCTGATCGCCGTGGCCTTTGCGGGCGGCGACATCTCGGGTTCGGGCGGGTTTGGCGCTTTCTCGAGCGGCTCCAAGATCGCCAGCGTGGGCGACGAAAAGATCACTGCGACCGATCTGGAAAGCCAGTTGCGCCGCGTGCTGGAACAACAACGCCGCGACAATCCGGGGCTGACGATCAAGGACTTCCTGGCCCAGGACGGCCTGGACCGGGTGCTGTCCTTCATGGTGGACAGCAAGGCCGCCTTGCAGTGGGGCGAAGATCACGGGATTCACATCGGCAGCCGTCTTATCGACAGCGAAATTGCCAGCAATCCGCAAGTTCAGGGACCGGACGGCAAAGTCGATCGCCTGCTCTACCAGCGCATGCTCAGCGAACGCGGCATGACCGACGGCCAGTTCCGCCAGAGCGTGGCCGAACAGCTGATGGCCCGCCAGCTGCTGGGATCGACCACGATCGGGCTGAAAATGCCGCGCAAGATCGTCCAGCGTTATGCAGCGGTGGTAACCGAGCAGCGCAAGGGCACGATCGTGCTGCTGCCGCCCGCCGCCTTTGCTCCTGCTGCCAAGCCCAGCGAGGCTGAGATTCAGGCCTGGTACAATGGCCACAAGGCCGACTACCAGCTGCCCGAACGCCGCACCGTTCGCTATGCGACCTATACCGATGCGGCGATCAAGGACCTGCCGCCGCCGACCGATGCGGAACTTGCCGCGCGCTACAATGCGGGCAAGGCGAAATATGCCGCCACCGACAAGCGCAAGCTGTCGCAGCTGATCCTGCCGACCGAGGCCGCGGCCAAGCAGATCCTGGCTGATCTGGGCACCGGCAAGACGCTGGAAGCATCGGCCCGCGCCAAGGGGCTGGCGGTTGCCTCGCTGGGCAGCCTGACCAAGGAAGCCTATGCGCTGCAAAGCTCTGCCGATGGCGCCAATGCGGTCTTTGCGGCGGCCAACGGCAAAGTCGTCGGCCCATTCAAGGCCCCGCTCGGCTGGCTGGTAGTGCGGGTTGACGGGCGTGAGACGATTGCCGGCAAGACGCTGGAACAGGCCCGCCCCGAACTGGTCAAGGAACTGACCGACCTCAAGCGGCAGAACGCAATCATCGAATTCTCGACCCGGATCGAGGATGAATTCGCTGGCGGCGCGAGCCTGACCGACGTCGCCAAGGAACTGGGGCTCACCATTGTCGAAACGCCGACGCTGACGATCAACGGCGCGGTCTATGGCCAGGACGGCGCGACGGCTCCGGCGGTGCTGGCATCGGTCCTGCCGACCGCTTTCCAGATGGACGGTCCGGGAAATCCGCAGCTGGCCCAGGTTGAGCCCGGCAAGCTGTTCATGGTCTTCGATGTCGGCAAGCTGACCCCGGCCTCGCCCCCGCCGCTCGCCGATATCCGTGAGCGCGTGAGCGAGGATGCCCGCATCGCCAAGGGCGCCAAGGCGGCCGAGGAAGCCGCGCGCAAGCTCAAGGCGCAGATCGAAAAGGGCGTGCCGGTTGAAGCCGCGGTCGCTTCGCTGGGCGTTTCGCTGCCGCCGGTCGACCGGGTCGACATGAACCGCCAGCAGATGCAGCAGATGGGCCAGAACGTGCCGCGCCCGCTGCTGGTGCTGTTCGCCACCCCGCGCGGAAAGGTTACGCTGATGCAGGGCCCGCGCCAGCGCGGCTGGTACGTGGTGACCGTGACCGAAGCGACCCCGGGCAAGATCGCCGAGGACGACGAGCGGCTCAAAGGCCTGAGCGGCAGCCTGCAGGAATCCCAATCGGGCGAATTTGCCGAGCAGATTCGCTCCGCTTTCCGGGGTGAAGTGGGCTCCAGCCGCAACGAAGACAACTTCAAGAAGCTGCAAAGCCGGCTGGCCGGCGGCAATTGAGGCAGTGAGCGCAGGAGCCGAAAACCGCGCGGCAGCCGCTGCGGCGCTGGCTTCGGGCCAGGCCGGGGTGATCTGGCGGCGCTTGATTGCCGATTGCGAGACCCCGGTTGGCGCGGCGGCTAAGCTGATGGTCGAGGGGCGCGGAGACTATCTGCTCGAATCGGTCCAGGGCGGCGAAGTACGCGGGCGTTACAGCCTGCTCGGCCTCGATCCCGACCTGGTGTTCCGCGCCGAGGGTGACAGGGCCGAGATCAACCGCACCTGGCGGCATGACCGTGAGGCTTTCGACGCCCTGCCCGGTGGTAGCCTGGCCGAACTGCGCGCGCTGGTTGAGGCGTGCCGGTTCGACGTCCCTGCCGCGCTGCCGCCGGCGCTGGCCTGCCTGGTCGGCTATTTCGGTTATGAAACCTACGGCCTGGTCGAAAAGCTGCCGCGCCCGCCGGAAAATCCGCTGGCCCTGCCCGACATGCTGTTCGTCCGCCCGGCGCTGGTGCTGATTTTCGACCGGCTGAGCGATGAGCTGTTCGCAGTGGCGCCGGTCTGGCCGGGCAGCGGATCGCCTGAGGCGACGGTTTCAGCTGCCGAGGACCGGATCGACTCCGCCTTGCGCCGTCTGGGTGAGCCTTTGGCCGAAGCGGCGCTCGATGCCACCCTGCCCGAACCCGTGTTGCAACCGGTTATGGCCGAGGGCCAGTACCGCGACATGGTGCTGCGCGCGAAGGACTACATCGCGGCGGGCGATATCTTCCAGGTGGTGCTGGCGCAGCGGTTCACCTGTCCCTTCACTCTCCCCCCGCTCGCGCTTTACCGCGCGCTGCGCCGGGTGAACCCCTCACCGTTTCTCTATTTCCTCGACCTGCCGGGCTTTGCCCTGACCGGATCGAGCCCCGAAATTCTGGTTCGCATCCGCGACGGCGAAGTCACGATCCGCCCGATCGCCGGCACCCGCCCGCGCGGCAAGACGGCGGACGAGGACCGCGAGAACGAAGTGTCCTTGCTCGCCGATCCCAAGGAACGCGCCGAGCATCTGATGCTGCTCGACCTTGGCCGCAACGACGTTGGCCGGGTCGCCAGCACCGGCTCGGTCCGCGTGACCGAGAGCTACACGGTCGAACGCTACAGCCACGTGATGCACATCGTCTCGAACGTGGTCGGCCAGCTCGATAGCGCCCATCACGACGCAATCGACGCGGTATTCGCGGGCTTTCCTGCCGGTACCGTCAGCGGCGCGCCCAAGGTGCGCGCCTGCGAGATCATCGCCGAGCTCGAACCCGAAACCCGCGGCGCTTATGCTGGCGGCGTCGGCTACTTCGCCCCCGACGGCAACCTCGACAGCTGCATCGTGCTGCGCACCGGGGTGGTCAAGGACGGCATGCTCCACGTCCAGGCCGGCGCCGGGATCGTCGCTGACAGCACCCCCGAATACGAACAACGCGAATGCGAGGCCAAGGCCGGCGCGCTGATCGCGGCGGCGCGGGAGGCAGTGCGGGTCGCGGGCGAAGCGAGCTTCGGGCAGTGACCCACCCATGGGAAGCCCTTGAAAGCTTCTCCTTCGGCGATTCTCCCGAAATGGCTGACCGGCTGCTGGCTTTTGTGCTGGGCGGGTCGAAACGCGCAACTTGCTGGTCGGTGGCCGATGGGCAGCAGACTCAATTGGGCAAAAAGATGGTGGTGCTCGACGGCTTCGGAAAGCCCCGCGCTGTCGTTGAAACCGTCGAGCTGGAACAGCGCCGGTTCTGCGATGTCGATTGGCAATTCGCGCTCGATGAGGGCGAAGGTGACAGGGCGCTGGAGGACTGGCGGCGCGGCCACCAGAATTACTTCGCGCGAAATGGTGGCTTCGATCCCGAAATGATGCTGTGGTGCGAACGATTCAGGCTGGTCGAGGTGATCGGCGATTAGGAGAACGACGATGGCGGACAAGGTTGCACTGGTAACGGGCTGTTCCACCGGGGTTGGACTCTACACCGCGGTCCGCCTGGCCGAGGCTGGCTACACGGTGGTCGCGACAATGCGCGATCCGGCCAAGCAGCAGGGCTTGTTCGACGAAGCCGCAAAGGCCGGAGTTTCAATCGAAGTCGCCCCGCTCGATGTCTGTTCGCAGGCTTCGATCGATGCCGCGGTGGAGGGTGTCATGGCCCGGCATGGGCGGATCGACCTGCTGGTCAACAATGCCGGCGCGGGGTTCCTGGGCTCGGTCGAACAAACCGGCGATGACGACTTGCGCCGGACAATGGAGACCAACTTCTTCGGCGTCTGGAACATGACCAAGGCAGTGCTGCCGCACATGCGCACCGCCGGTTCGGGCCGAATCATTTCGGTCACCAGCGTTGGCGGATTGCTGGGCCAGCCTTTCAACGAGGCCTATTGCGCCGCCAAGTTCGCGGTTGAGGGGATGATGGAGGGCCTCGCCCCCCTCGCCCGGCAGTTCGGCGTGGACATCTGCCTGGTCGAGCCGGGGCCAATCAACACCGAATTCGTCGCCTCGGTGCGCGCCACGTCGCAGGCCTCGATCGCGGCGATGAGTGAGCCGTATGGCACATTGGCGCAGCGGTACATTGGTGCCTCGGGCGATGTCTTCGCGACCTACGGCCAGACCGGTGACGACATCGCGAAAATCATTGCCGCACTCGCTTCAACTGAGAAACCCGATTTCCGCACCATCACTTCGGACTTCGCGATGGCCACGGTCGCGAGCAAGGTGGTGGACCGCACCGGAAATTCGGTCGTCGAAATCTTCGCCAAACGCCTTCAGGGATAGACCCATGCGCAAGCTCCTCCTGCTGATCCTCGTCCTGTTCGCCAGTCCGCTCCGCGCGGCCGAGGACTGGTCCAAGCGCGCGAGTGAGCGCGATGTCGTGCTGAAAGACTTCAAGTTCAGCACCGGCGAGACGATGGACGTCCGCATGCACGTCACCACGCTCGGCACGGCGCGCCGCAATGCTGCGGGTGAGATCGACAATGCGGTGATGGTGCTCCACGGCACCGGCGGCTCAGGCTGGCAGTTCTTCCGCCCGCAATTCGCCGATGAGCTTTACGGCCCTGGCCAGCCCTTCGACATCAGCAAATGGTACGTGATCCTGCCCGACAACATCGGCCACGGCAAAAGCAGCAAGCCCAGCGACGGGATGCGGATGGCGTTCCCGCGCTATGACTATGACGACATGGTCGATGCGCAGAAGCGGATGCTGGTCGAGGGCTTGGGGGTCAAGAACCTGCAAGTGATCCTGGGCACCTCGATGGGCTGCATGCACGGCTTCGTCTGGGGCACGCGCCACCCCGGCTTCGCGCTGCGGCTCGCACCGTTTGCCTGCAACGCCACCGAAATAGCCGGGCGCAACCGGATGTGGCGGCAGATGTCGATCGACGCGATTCGGGCCGATCCGCTGTGGAACGGCGGCAACTACACGAGCCCGCCCGAAAGCGGCCTGCGCACCGCGCGCTATCTGGGGATGATTGCCGGCGGCAATGCCTGGGCGCTGCAGCAGCAGTACCCCACCCGCGAGAAGGCCGAGGCGTTCCTGAAGGAAGGCTATGAGGCGCGCGCCAAGACCGATGCCGACGCGAACGACCAGATCTACCAGCTCGACAGCTCGCGCTTTTACAACCCCGCGCCGGGCCTCTCCAAGATCACCGTGCCGGTGCTGTGGATCAACAGCTCGGACGATTTCATCAACCCGCCTGAGCTGGGCATGGCCCAAAAGCAGGCCAGGCAGATGAAGCGCGCCAGGTTCATCCTCTACCCCTTCAGCCCCGAGACCAAGGGCCACGGCACGCACACCTGGGCCAAGTTCTGGAAGAAGGACCTGGTCAAGCTGATGAAGACGACGCCATGAACGAACGCCGCACCCTCTATCCGCCGATCGAGCCCTATGCTTGCGGAATGCTCGACGTCGGCGACGGGCATTCGATCTATTGGGAGCGTTGCGGCACGCCGGGCGGCAAGCCGGCGGTGTTCCTGCATGGCGGCCCCGGCAGCGGGATCAGCCCCAAGCAGCGCCAGCAGTTCGATCCCGCGCTCTACGATGTTCTGCTGTTCGACCAGCGCGGCTGCGGGCGCTCGACGCCTTTTGCCAGCCTTGAAGACAACACCACCTGGCACCTCGTCGCCGATATCGAACGGCTGCGGGAAATGGCCGGGCATGAGCAGTGGCTGGTGTTCGGCGGTTCGTGGGGCTCGACGCTCAGCCTGTCCTATGCCCAGACCCACTCCGAACGGGTCAGCGAGCTGGTGCTGCGGGGGATTTTCCTGGGCGGGCAGAATGAGCAGGACTGGCTCTACCGGTACGGCGCGAGCGAACTTTACCCTGAGGCCTGGGACCAGTTCTCCGGCCACGTGGCAGCGGCCGAGCGCGGCGACCTGCTCAGCGCCTATCACCGCCTGTTGACCAGCGAGGACCGCGACGTGCGGCTGGCCGCGGCCAAGCTGTGGTCGATGTGGGAGGCCACCACCTGCACCCTGCTGCCCGACGCAGACATGATGGCCGACTTCACCGCCAACGATCACGCGGTCGCAGTCGCCCGGATCGAGGCGCATTTCTTCATGCACGATTGCTGGCTGGAACCTGGCCAGCTGCTCAAGGGCGTTGAGCGCATCCGGCATATCCCGACGATCATCGTCCAGGGCCGCCACGATTGCTGCACGCCGCCGGTGTCGGCCTGGGCGCTCAAGAAGGCCTGGCGCGAGGCGGAACTGCAGATCGTCGATGATGGCGGGCACCTGTTCACCGAACCGGGGATCACCGACGGCCTGGTCCGGGCGAGCGACCGGTTTGCCGGAAAACAAAGCTGATCAAAGATCCTCCCCTTCTGGGGGAGGTGGCAGGCGCGTAGCGACTGACGGAGGGGGCCTGTGGCAAGAGCCGAACTCCCCC
>JAGXTB010000158.1 GCA_018334165.1 Sphingomonadales bacterium
GGGCGCCCGCCGGCCTCGCGAAACAACGGCTCGATCAGCTCGAACATCCAGTCGTGCCGCTCCTTGTACCAGGCGTGGATCGCGATTGAACCGCTTTCGCGCTGGTAGAAGGGGGAAAGCCAGGCATCGTCCGCCGCGATGATCCGCGCCTCGATCGGGAAGAACACATCCTTGGCCTGGCTTTCGATCCGGCGGATCACTTCGCGCAGCACCTCGACCTGGCGCTCTACAGGCAAATGGTATTCCATTTCCTTGAACCGGTCGGGGCGTTCGTTGGAAAGCAGCTTCCAGCCCTCGTCCACCGCGACGTCTTCGGGCAAGTCCTTCATCGCCATCTGCGCGGCGCGGCGACGCAGATCGGGCGTGAACTCGAAAATGTCGCGCAGCCGCTTGAGGTCCATCAGCGTCTGGCTGTCGTTGTCGGGACCGCGCGGACGGACCGGCTCGTCGGTGACATCGTGGGTAATCAGCGCCGACTTGCCGGTAAACGGTAGCACCAGGAATTCCGCATTGCGGTGCCTGGCGGCCAGCGCGGGCCATTCGCCCAGCACCCAGTCGGTATCGACCAGTTTGACCACTTTCTTCACACGGGTCAGCGCCTGGTTCTGCAGCGTCACTTCGCTCATCACCCCGAAAGCGCCCAGCCCGACGCGCGCCGCGTGGAACAGCTCGGGGCGCTGCTCGCGGCTGCATTCGGTGATCGTGCCATCGGCCAGAACCAGCCGCATCGCGGTGACTTGCCCGTGGATCGCGGTCACGCCCTTGCCGGTGCCGTGGGTGCCGGTGGCAAGCGCCCCGGCGAGCGTCTGCTTGTTGATATCGGGCAGGCCAAGCATTTCCTGCCCGATCCCGGCCAAAGCCGGACCCAGCGCGGAAAGGCGTGTGCCTGCACGGACCGTGGCGGTCTGGCCTTGGTGGCTGACCAGCCCGGAGAGCTTGTCGAGCGAAAGCAAGGTGCCCTCGGTCGGAACCAGCGCGGTAAAGCTGTGCCCGGCACCGACCGGGCGGATCGGCGTTTGGGCGGCGGGCAGCAACGCCGCCAGCTCGGCCTCGTCCGCAGGCGCGGCGCGTTTGGCTGGCCAGGCATGTTCCAACCCCGACCAGTTGGACCACAGCGCGTGGCCCTTGGCATCGGTCGCGGGTGGGGCAACCGGTTCGCGGTCCAACCACCAGCGGCGTCCCGCGCAGCTACCTACGCCCAGCGCCAACACTCCCGCGCCGCCAAGCAGTGCTTTGCGCCGGGTGGTCATGGCTCGCGCCCGGCCATGAATTTGATCAGCGCCCCCAGGTCTTCTGCGCTGCATTCGAAGCACTGCCCGCCGGCCGGCATGCCGCCAAAGCCAACCTGCGAATTGGTCAGCAATGCGTCTTCGCCCCTGGCCCAGCGTGGGTCCCACTGGGTGCGGTCACCGGTCAGCGGGGCCTTGCTGTCCCCGACGGTGTGGCAGGCCTTGCACGATCCCGCGTAGAGCTGGGCAAGGCGCGGGTCTTTCGGCGTCAGCTTCGCGCTCTGCTCCGGCGTCAGCGGCTGGGCTGCGGGCTGGCAGGCGGCAAGCAGCGGAATGGCGATGAGGGCAAGCGCGCGCATGATTCTCCCCGGCAGTGACGAGGGAGCATCATGCGTGCGTTACCTTATTGCGCAAGGGGCAGCATGCTGCCCTTGCCAATTAACCCCAGCGGCGCTGGCCGCCGCCATTGGGCTTCTTGCCCGAAGGCTTGCGGCGCTGCTGGCCCTGGGCCTGGCCCTGACCTTCGCTGCGCGGCTTGGCGGATACGGGGCGAACCGCATCGCGGTGGACCGCGACCGGGCGTTCGCTGCGCTCACCGCGCGGACGCTCGCCTTGCGGACCACGACGGAATTCACCGCGCGGGGCAGACCGCTCGTCGCGGCGCGGGGCTGCGCTGCGTTCTTCGCGCTCTTCCCCGGCAAGCGGGTTGAACACCGGGCCGCGCGGCGCAGAGGCCTTGCGGTTGTCGGCGAAGCGTTCGTTGCGGATGTACTGGTCGCGCGACTGGCCGTCGCGGCTCTGGCCGCCGTTCGAACGGTTGTTGTTGGGCTTCGGGCCGCGACCACGGGCACCGCCGCGTCCGCCACCAAGGCCCCGCGCATCGCGTTCGTCGCGGCGGGCGTCCTGTTCCATTTCGGCCTGGGTCCGGCGCGCCGGCGCAGGCAAGCGGGCAGCTTCCTGAGTGAAATTCTCAGGCAGCGGCACCCGATCGACATCGACGCCGGTCAGGCGTTCGATATCGCGCAGATAGGGCTTTTCGTCGGGTGCGCAGAAGCTCAGTGCAACGCCCGCAGCCCCGGCGCGCGCGGTGCGGCCGATGCGGTGGACGTACTGTTCGGCCACGTTGGGCAGCTCATAGTTGAACACGTGGCTGACGCCGGTCACGTCGATCCCGCGCGCGGCGATATCGGTTGCGATCAGCACCGGCATGTCGCCCTTGCGGAACGCACCGAGCGCAGCGGTGCGCTGGGCCTGGCTCTTGTTGCCGTGGATCGCTGCGGCCCGGACGCCGGCAGCATTGAGGTGACGCACTACGCGGTCGGCCCCGTGCTTGGTGCGGGTGAAGACCAGCGCGCTGGTGATCTCATCGCTGGCCAGGCCCTTTTTCAGGCTGATCGAAAGCAGCGCCTGCTTTTCCGACTGGTTGACGAAGACCACGTACTGCTCGACCCGCTCGGCGGTGGTGGCCTGCGGGGTCACCTCGACGCGCACCGGGTTGGTGATGAACTGCTTGCCCAGCTCGGCAATCGCCTTGGGCATGGTGGCGCTGAAGAACAGGCTCTGACGTTCCTTGGGCAGCATGTTGGCAACGCGCTTCAAGGGCACGATAAAGCCCAGGTCCATCATCTGGTCGGCTTCGTCGAGCACGAAGATTTCGACATTGCGCAAGGTCAGCGCGCGCTGGTCGATCAGGTCGAGCAGGCGGCCGGGGGTGGCGACCAGCACGTCGCAGCCGGGCACCAGCGCGCGGGCCTGCTTGCCGACGGGGATCCCGCCGAACACGCACTGGACCGACAGGTTCAGGAACTTGGCATAACCGCGCATGTTGTCGGCGATCTGGGCGGCAAGCTCACGGGTCGGCGAAAGCACCAGCATCCGGCACGAAGCGCTGCTGCGGCCCTTGGGATCGGCGGCGAGGCGGTGGAGCGAGGGCAGCGCGAAAGCAGCAGTCTTGCCGGTGCCGGTCTGGGCAATACCCAGAAGGTCGCGGCCGGCCAGCAGCGCGGGGATTGCCTGCTGCTGGATCGGGGTAGGGGTATCATAGCCTTTGGCTTCAAGCGCACGGACAAGCGGCTCGGCCAGGCCAAGGTCGGAAAAATAGGTCATAAATCAAACTCTTTCTTGGCTTCTTCCCGCTCATGCTGAGCTTGTCGAAGCATCAAATATGAGCCGCGCCCGCGCCGCAAATGGGCACGGGGTGAGCAGGGTTTTGCGATGCAACCCTGCGTGACAAAGGCGGCTTGGAAACGGTCAACCGGGCGTTCGGGGCGACTCTGCCCTGATCGGGCGAGCCTCACGCGGCGCCGAACTGAATGCCGCACTTTTGCAGCAAGTCCGGTTGGATGTAGATGCGCCCATATGCTGCATTCCGACAATATGCAATGAAATTGCGAAAGTGCGAGTTGTTCGCAGTTGACCAAAGCTGAGACTATCCTTAACGAACTTGATAAAGAGCACAAAATCCGGGTCGCACCGTTGTTTTCTGGCATTGGCCCTGAGGAGATCGTTATGCGCACCCGTTCCTATCGCAATCAACTTATTGCAGCGACTGTGCTTTCTTCAGCATTCGTGGCTACTCCGGCGCTTGCCGACTGTGTTTCGCAAGCCCCGGTTAATCCAAACCAGGTAGTTTGCGACAACCCCGGAACGGCAGGTTGGAACGGTTCGGCGAGCAATGGCATTGTCGTCACCGTCAACGCCGGATCGACCACCAGCACCAATGTCGGCGGTCCGGCAGTGATCAGCACCGGCACTGGCAGCGCGGTGATCAACTTCTCGGGCAATTTCGATGGAGAGGTCAATCCGACCGTCTATGGGATCGATGCCGGTTCCGCAACCAATGCGGCGATAACGGTAGGCGGCGGCACCACTGTGACCAATGCCTCGGGCGCGGCGATTCATGGCACCATCACTTTCGGCAACGCCGCCGGAACCGCGACCAATGTCCTCAACAACAGCTATTCTTCAAGCGGCGGTAACAACATCATCGGCCTGATTGACGGCGATATCCTGGCGGCGGGCAACTTCACCTTCAACAACAGCGGCGTGGTTGGCTGGGACGACGATGCCGGAGTCACCCAGACCGGGGCCGGCACCGTGGTGATCCAAAACGGGATCGACGGTGGATATGCCGATTCGTTTTCAGGGGCCTTTGACTATCAGAACGGATTCATCTGGAACGCGGGCGGCACCGCGATTTCAACCCAGGGCAACACCACCCTGGTCAATCGTGGCGGCGGCAACACGATGGGCGGCCTGATCAACGGCAACGTGATCCTTGGCACCAACGGCACCGGCACCTCTTCGCTGACCAACGGCAGCCAGGTCTTCGGCAATGCCACGATCATCGGTGACGTCACCATGGCCGACCGCAACAACACGGTCACCAACGATGGGACGATCACCGGCAACGTGACGATGAACGGCACCGGCAGCAACACCTTCAACGCCGGTTCGCTTGGGTCGAGCGGGAACAACGGGCTGCGCCTGCCCGGATCGGCGATCGACGGGACTGGCGTGCCGACCGGAACGGTTTCGGGCACACTGACCGGGCTTGCGGCGAATTCGGCCAACAATGTCCTCAACCTCAACGGCGTGGACAGCAGCCAGTTGCAGGCGGGTTCGAACATCCTCAACTTCGGGGTGGTCAACAAGAACGACAGCGGGGTCTGGCGGATCCGGAACACGCTTGACGGTGCACCCGGCAGGCTGACCACGGTCAACAACAATGCCGGGGTGCTTTCGCTCGACGACGCCTCGTTCCTGGGATCGAGCGCAACCACGGTCAACAACAACGCGAACGGCTTTGGCCTGGGCGGGCTGATCTTCAACGGCACCGCTGCGGGCACCTTCGCGGGCAACATTGTCGGGACGGGCTCCGTCGGGGTAACCGGTGCCAACGCCACCACCTGGACAGGCACCAATACCTTTACCGGGCTGACCTATATCAATACCGGCGGGGTTCTCAATGCCAACGGCGTAGGCTCGCTTTCGGCCAATTCCGACATGTTCATGTGGAACGGAACGCTGAACGTCAATGCCAACAATTCGGTCAGAGATCTGATCGACTACTTCAGCCCCAACACCAGCGTGGTCAACATCGCCAACGGCGTTTCGCTGAGCGTTGCGGGCGGCTCGTTCGGTAACTACGGCGGGGTCATCAACGGGCCTGGCGATCTGATCAAGTACTCCACCGGAACGCTCGATCTTGACGGTGCAAACCAGATCAATCCGGGTAGACTGATCATCAACAACGGCACGGTCAACGACAACAACGGCGCGCTCGATGCCGATGTGGCCGTGGAGGTTAATTCGACCTCGACGACCACGGGCGTGCTCAATGTCCTCGACGACGAATCGATCGCTTCGCTTTCGGGAACCGGTGCCAACGCGCAAGTCAACATCTCGTCTGGGGTGACGCTTGAGGTTGGATTTACCGGCGCCAACAGCACCTATGCCGGGCGCATCGCCGGCGCGGGTGCGCTGGAGAAGTCGGGCTCCGGCACCATGACGCTGACGGGCAGCAACAGCTATTCTGGCGGAACCACGGTTTCGGGCGGATGGCTGGTTGGTACCACCGCTTCGCTTCAGGGCGACATTGTCAACAACGCCAATGTCGTCTTCAACCAGACTGTGGGCGGGCTGGGCAACGGCACCTATGCCGGGGACATGTCCGGGACCGGGACCCTGGCCAAAGAGGGCGCTGGCACCGTTACGCTGACCGGCACCAACACCTACTCCGGTTCGACCTTCTTGCGGGCCGGAACCCTGGCAATCGGTGCGGCCTCCAATATCGGCACGGGCCAATTGCAGTTCAGCGGCGGGACGCTTGAGACGACTGCGGGGCTGACGTTGGCAAACTCTGTCGATCTGTTTGGTGCCGGGACCGTGCAGGTTAGTGGCGCAGGCAACACCACCACGCTGACCGGCGACATTGGGGGCACCGGCCCGCTGACCAAGACCGGTGCCGGCACGCTGATCCTCGGCGGCACCAACACCTACTCTGGCGGGACCACGGTTTCGGCGGGCGTGCTCGAAGGCCGGGTCGGCGGGGGCATCCAGGGCAACATCGTCAACAACGCCACTGTCAGACTGTGGGGCAGCCTCAATACCTACAACGACAACATGTCGGGGTCGGGCAACGTTGTGATCTTCGACAACGGCGGCACCATCATGGGCTTCATGGGCACCAATACCTATGCCGGGACCACCACAGTCGATGCCGGGGCTGAACTCAACTCGTTCTCTGCCGGAGCGCTGAGTTCCGGGTCGACCTTTGTTGTCAACGGAACCCTGACCAGTTTGATGGGGGGCACCAACACGATTGGCGGCCTGTCAGGCTCGGGCCTGGTAGTTGCGGCATCGACCCTCAACGTCGGTGCCAACAACTCGTCGACCACCTTCTCGGGCACATTCGGCCCCGGCGGGTTCTTTGGCAGCAGCAGTGTTGACGTCAACAAGGTCGGCACCGGCACACTGACGCTGACGGGGGCCGGCAGTGTGCTGACCGGCAACCTTGGCGTCAATGCCGGGACACTCGATCTCGACGGCACGTTGAGCGCGGCGACCACGACCGTGGCCAGCGGGGCGACGCTGCGGGTCGATGGCACCTTGACCTCGCCAACGGCGACTGTCGCTTCGGGCGGCACGCTGCGCGGCGGGGTCGGCACTGCGCCGGGTACCATTGTCGGGGCCGTGACCAACAACGGCACGGTTTCGCCGGGCCTGAGCCCTGGGATTCTGGCCGTTGTGGGCAGCTACACGCAGGGCTCAAGCGGGACCTATGCGGCCGAAGTGCTCTCCAACGGGACCAGCACGGTTGTCGCCGGGGTCGACTTTGACCGGATCGCCGTTTCGGGCGTACCCGGCACCGCCACCCTGGCCGGAACACTGGCGATCACCAAGAACAGCAACCTCTATGTGGCGGGGACGAACTTTGACATCATCACCACCACCGGCGGGATCACCGGCAGCTTTGCCACGGTCACCGGAACCAATATCTCGGCTTTCCTGAACCTGTCCAACGCGGTTGCCAACGGCGGCGGGATCCAGGGCAACAACTATCGCCTGGTCGTGGTTCGCACCGCCTACAACACTGCGGCCACCAATCCCAACCAGGTCGCGGTGGCCAATGGCCTGACCGGGATCATCGGCAGCGCGGGTGCGGCCCCGACAATCCTCAAGATCGACAACATGACCGCGGCCCAGGCCCAGGCGCTGTTCACCACGGCCAGCCCCGAACCCTATGGTGCCTATGCCACCTCTCTGCTTGACCAGGGTGAACTGTTCACGCGCCAGGTTGCGCTTCGCCTGGCCGAAAATGGTAGCGACGATGCCAAGACCGGGCTGTGGATCAACGCCTACGGCAGCTGGGGCAGCGGCAAGGACCGCGGTGATTACCGGATGGGTAACGACCATTCGATCACCGGCGGGGCGATCGGTGCCGACCTCGGAACGGACAACCTGCGGTTCGGCGTGGCCGGCGGCTATAGCGAAGACAAGGTGACCTACCTGGGCGGCAATTCCGCGGGCAAGAGCAAGTCCTGGCAAGTTGGCGGCTATGTCGGCTATGCGGCGGACAAGCTTCACGTGAATGCCCAGGTGGCTTACGTTTCGGGCGATATCACCGCGACCAAGGTTGTCTCGGGCGGTAGCGGCCAGACCCTGATTTCGGGTATTGCGACAGCCAGCACCAAGGGCGACCTGTTCAAGGGAGTGCTGACACTGGGCTATGACATGGGCGGGGAAAAGTTCACCTTCGTTCCCTATGTCGGGGTCAATTTCGCTTCCGGGCAAGTCAACGGCTTCACCGAAGCGGGAATGGGCGCGCTCAACCTGACGGTGAACCAGATCAATGCCAAACGGACCGACCTGGTGGTCGGCGCGCGGATAGCGGCTCCAATGGGTTCGATCTCGCCTTACCTCAATGTGGCCTACCGTTACGACGTGAACGAAAATCCGGGCAGCGTCAGTGCCTATTTTAACGGCGTGACCGGCGGAACATTTACGGTTTCGACCATTGGTTCGGGGCGGTCTGTGATCGATGTCAATGCCGGGCTCAGCGCCAAGATCGGTGGCAGTGCCGGCGTGTTCGTGGGATATCAGGGCTCGTTTCGCAACGATCTTAACAGCCACGGCGTGAACGGGGGCATCCGCCTTTCGTTCTGATCCGCAAGAACACAAGGCACTTGGGACGGGCCGGCAAGCGATTGTCGGCCCAATCCTTTTTGGGTCCAGGGTGCCGGACAACGCCGATGCTTCCCTGAAGGCATCTCAGGGCCTATGGCGCGGCGATGATCCGCCTCTCCAACCTTGCCTTGCCGCTTGATCATCCGCCTGAAGTGGTGGAGCCGGCAATCATCGCGCGGCTGGGAATTGAACCCTCCGAATTGGTGCGCTTCGGGCTCGCGCGGCGCGGCAACGACGCGCGCAAGAAGGCGGCGATCAAGCTGGTTTACAGCTTCGATGTCGAAGTGGCGGACGAGGCCGCAGTGCTGGCGCGGCTGGCGGACGATCCGCATGTCCGGCCCACGCCTGACACCGCTTACAAGTTCCCGGTCCGCGCGCCTGAGGATTGGAACGGGACGCGCCCGGTGGTGATCGGAGCCGGACCTTGCGGCCTGCTCGCGGCGCTGATCCTGGCGCAGATGGGGCTGCGGCCGATCATCATCGAGCGCGGCAAGGCGGTGCGTGAACGGACCAAGGACACCTGGGGGCTGTGGCGCCGCGCGGTGCTGGAGACCGAGAGCAACGCCCAGTTCGGCGAGGGCGGGGCGGGGACCTTTTCCGACGGCAAACTCTACAGCCGGATCAAGGACCCGCGGCATCTGGGCCGCAAGGTCCTGGCCGAATTCGTGCGTGCAGGGGCGCCCGAGGAGATCCTGACCGAGGCCCACCCGCATATCGGCACCTTCAGGCTGGTCACCATGGTGATGAGCATTCGCGAGACGATCGAGGCGCTGGGCGGGGAGTACCGGTTCGGCACCCGGGTCGAGGACTTCGTGATCGAGGACGGACAACTGGTCGCGCTCAAACTCTCGACTGGCGAGACCTTGCCCGCGCGCCATGCTGTGCTGGCGGTCGGCCATTCGGCGCGGGACACCTTTGAGGCCTTGTTTGCTGCTGGTGTGTACGTTGAGGCCAAGCCGTTTGCGATCGGTGTGCGCATCGAGCACCCGCAGAGCTGGATCGACAAGGCCCGCTATGGCCCCAATGCCGGAAACCCGGTGCTGGGCGCGGCGGCCTATGCCTTGTCGCACCAGGCCAGCAATGGCCGGGCGGTCTATTCGTTCTGCATGTGCCCCGGCGGCCGGGTCGTCGCCGCGACCAGCGAGGAAGGGCGCGTCGTCACCAACGGCATGAGCCAGTATTCGCGCGCCGAATTCAACGCCAATTCGGGGCTGGTGGTGGACATCAACCCGGAGCGCGATTTTCCCGGCGATCCGCTGGCCGGGGTTCGCCTGCAACGCGCGTTGGAGGAAAAGGCCTTCGTGGCAGGGGGCTCGAACTATCAGGCGCCCGGGCAGAGGGTCGGCGATTTCCTGGCGGGACAGCCCTCGACCGAATTCGGCGCGGTCGAACCCAGCTACAAGCCGGGGGTCAAACCCACCGACCTGTGCGAAGTCCTGCCCGCGTTCGTCACCGACGCCTTGCGCGAGGCACTGCCGGTGTTCGGCCGCCAGGTGCCTGGCTATGACCATCCCGACGCGGTGATGACCGGGGTCGAAACCCGCACCTCCGCGCCGATCCGGATCAAGCGCGGCGCGGATTTGCAAAGCATCAACACCCGCGGGCTTTATCCGGCGGGCGAAGGCGCAGGCTATGCCGGCGGAATCCTCTCCGCCGCGGTTGATGGGATCAAGGTGGCTGAGGCCTTGGCGCTGGACTTGCTTTCCTCCCCCAAGGGGGAGGAATGACTTACGACGCCATCATCCTTGGCGCAGGTGCGGCCGGACTGTTCTGCGCAGCTATTGCCGGGCAGCGCGGGCGGCGGGTGCTGGTGCTGGATCACAATGCCGAGCCCGGCCGCAAGATCCTGATCTCGGGCGGGGGGCGGTGCAATTTTACCAACCTTGGTACCGCGCCTGACCGCTTCCTCAGCGCCAACCCGCACTTCGCCAAGTCGGCACTGGCCCGCTACACCCCGCGCGATTTTCTGGACCTGATCGAGCAACATGGCATCGCCTGGCACGAAAAGACGCTGGGGCAACTGTTCTGCGACGGTTCGGCACGGCAGGTGCTGGCCATGCTGCTGGAGCTTTGCGAGCAGGGCGGGGTGACCTTGCGGCTGGGCGCGCCGACCGGCGTGGTCGAACACCGCGACGGGCAGTTCCACGTCAATGACGCCAGCGCTCCCGCACTGGTGATCGCCACCGGTGGCCCCTCGATCCCCAAGCTCGGCGCATCGGGCCTCGCCTATGACCTTGCCCGCCAGTTCGGCCTCAAAGTGGTCGAGCCACGCCCGGCGCTGGTCCCGCTGACGCTGGGCGGAGATGACGTGCTGTTCCGCGAGCTTTCGGGCGTCGCCGCCCCGGTCGAAGCGCGCTGCAACAAGGCCAGGTTCCGCGAGGCCGCGCTGTTCACCCACCGCGGCCTCAGCGGCCCGGCGATCCTGCAAGTCTCCAGCTACTGGAAGCGCGGCGACGATGTGGGGATCGATTTCCTGCCCGAGGCCCCTCGCGGCTGGCTGCTGGAGACCAAGCGCCAGCACCCCCGCAAGGCGCTGCGCACGGTGCTGGGCGATGCACTGCCCGAACGGCTGGCCTCGGCTTTGCTCGATCGGCTCGGCCTCGCAGGCGAACTGGGCAACCTGCCAGACAAGGCACTGGCAGCTGCCGAGGCGCGCCTCGCCGACTGGCGCTTTACCCCCAATGGCAGCGAGGGCTTTGCCAAGGCCGAAGTTACCGTGGGCGGGATCAGCACGGCCGAACTGTCCAGCCAGACGATGGAGGCCCGCAAGGTCCCCGGGCTCTACGCCATCGGCGAGGCAGTGGACGTGACCGGCTGGCTGGGCGGCTACAATTTCCAGTGGGCCTGGGCGAGTGCAAACGCGGCGGGGATATCGATTTAGACGATTGCCCCGAACAGGTCGTGGGCATCGGCATCTTCGACCTGGACCTCGACGAAATCGCCCGGCTTCAGCGTGTCCGGCACTTCGCGCAGATAGACCGCACCGTCGATCTCCGGCGCGTCGGCTTGCGAGCGCCCGGTTGCGCCGCGATCGCCGTCTTCGTCCGCTTCGCCGACTTCGTCGATGATCACCTTGATTGTCTGGCCGACCTTGGCGGCAAGTTTCGCGGCGCTGATCGCCTCGGTCTTTGCCATGATCCGCGCGTAGCGTTCTTCCTTGACCTCCTCGGGCACCGCGCCGGGCAGGTCATTGGCGGAAGCACCCGCGACGGGTTCAAAGCGGAAGGCACCGACGCGGTCGAGCTGGGCTTCGTCCAGCCAGTCGAGCAGGTACTGGAAGTCGGCCTCGGTCTCGCCGGGGAAGCCGACCACGAAGCTGGAGCGCACCGCGATATCGGGGCAAATTTCGCGCCATGACTTCAGCCGTTCGAGCACCTTGGCCTCGTTGGCCGGGCGCTTCATGGCTTTGAGCACCGACGGGCTGGCGTGCTGAAACGGGATGTCGAGGTATGGGGTGAGCAGCCCCTCGGCCATCAACGGGATCACCGCATCGACGTGCGGGTAGGGGTAAACGTAGTGCAGGCGGACCCAGGGCGTATCGCCGTCTGGCGTGCGCAGCTGGCCCAGTTCGCGGGCGAGGTCGGTCATGTGGGTGCGGACGGCATGGTCCTTCCACATCCGCTCTTCGTGGCGAACATCGACCCCATAAGCCGACGTATCCTGGCTGATCACCAGCAATTCCCTGGTCCCCGCCGCGACCAGCTTTTCCGCCTCGCGCAGCACCGCGTCGATCCGGCGGCTGGCCAATCTGCCGCGCAGGCTGGGGATGATGCAGAACGAGCAGGCGTGGTTGCAGCCCTCCGAAATCTTGAGGTAGCTGTAGTGGCGCGGGGTCAGCTTGATGCCCCCATTATCTTCAAAGGCCTGCGGCACCAGATCGATGTAGGGGCCCTGGCTGGGCGGCGCGGCCTCATGCACTGCCTCAACCACCGCTTCGTACTGGTGCGCCCCGGTGACCGCGAGCACTGCGGGAAACTTGGCGCGGATCAGTTCGGCTTCGCTGCCCATGCAGCCGGTGACGATCACGCGGCCGTTCTCGGCAATCGCCTCGCCAATCGCGGCCAGGCTCTCTTCCTTCGCGCTGTCGAGGAACCCGCAAGTGTTGACCAGCACCACGTCGGCACCCGCATAGTCGGGCGACATGGCATAGCCATCGGCGCGCAGCTTGGTGAGAATGCGCTCGCTATCGACCAAGGCCTTGGGACAGCCCAGGCTGACCATGCCGATACGCTTCTGATCTGGGATTACGGTTGCCATCGCGCGGCCCCTTACACGGGAAGCAGGGCAAGTGCTACTGCTGGTGCGCAATCGGCTGAAGCACCCAAGGCCGAGAGCCAGATCGCAAAGATCCTCCCCCTCTGGGGGAGGTGGGCCGCTCCTTCGGCTTGCGGCTTAGCAGCCGCGCTCAGGATGAACCACGCCAAAGGCGTGGGCGGGTCGGT
>JAGXTB010000159.1 GCA_018334165.1 Sphingomonadales bacterium
CGTTGTCAGCACACAGGCCCCCACCGTCAGCGCTGCGCGCTGCCACCTCCCCCTGAGGGGGAGGATTGGGGTTGCTGGGCATCATGCTGATACGAGCCCTTCGGGGACCAGCTCACCCAGCAGTGCATCAAGCAGCGGCATGCCCGCTTCGCTGACCCCTATCCTACCGTCGTGCCGCCAGGCCAGGCCTTGTTCGGCATAGAAGGCCAGCTTGGCCGGATTGCACAACTCTTCCGCCGTCAGTCCGAACCGCGCAGACAGGGCCGAAAGATCCACCCCCTCGGCCAGGCGCAGACCCATCAGCATCGCCTCACTGGCTTGCTCGCGCGTCCCAAGCAGGTGTTCCTCGGCAATGCCATTGCGTTTGTCCGCGACGGCGGCGAGCCAGTTTTCGGGCTTCTTGTGCCGCACCGTAGCCACACCGCCGCGCCGTCCGTGCGCGCCGGGGCCGATCCCGGCGTAGTCTTGATAGCGCCAGTAAGTCAGGTTGTGGCGGCTCTCTTCCCCCGGGCGGGCATGATTGCTCACTTCGTAGGCGGGAAGGCCAGCGGTGTTGGTGACCTCGCGGGTCAGGGCGAACAGGTCGGCGGCAGCATCGTCGTCGAGCGGGGTGAAGTCGCCCTTGCGAACCATCGTTTCGAACTTGGTGCCCGGCTCGATAGTGAGCTGGTAAAGCGATAGGTGGCCGGTTCCGAAGCCCAGCGCGCGTTCCAGCTCGCGCTGCCACTCTGCCACGCTCTGCTCAGGCCGGGCATAGATCAGATCGAAAGTGACCCGCCCGAAGCGCCTCTGCGCAACATCCAGTGCCGCCAATCCTTCGGAGGCATCGTGCAGGCGGCCCAGGAAGCGCAAGGTGGCATCATCAAGAGCCTGCAAGCCCAGCGAAGCGCGGTTGATCCCGGCCTTGGCCAGATCGGCATAGTTGGCGGCCTCGACCGAGGAGGGATTGCCCTCCAGTGTGATCTCGATTCCCTCGGCGAAACCCCACAGCTTTTCCGCCTCTTCCAGGAGGCGCGCCACCAGCGCGGGGGGCATCAGGCTGGGCGTTCCTCCGCCGAAGAATACGCTATCCAGCGGCTCTCCGCCCGCCAGCTCGGCCTCATGGCGCATATCCGCCAGCAGCGCCGCTTGCCACGCGGCATGGTCGACAGAATCGCGGACATGGCTGTTGAAGTCGCAATAGGGACACTTCGCAAGGCAGAACGGCCAGTGGATGTAGAGCGCTTTCGCCATCAGGCCGCTTTACCCGCCAAATTGCTCCGCGACCAGCTTGGCGAAGGCATCGGCGCGGTGGCTGATGCCGTGCTTTTCTTGCGGATCGTGCTCGGCAAAGGTGCGGCTGTCGCCCAGCGGCACGAAGACCGGGTCGTAGCCGAACCCCATGGTCCCGCGCGGCGGCCAGGTCAGGGTGCCATTGGCGCGGCCTTCGTACACCGCGCATTCGCCATCGGGCCAGGCAATCGCCAGCACGCAGGCGAAGTGGCAGCTGCGGTCCACTTCGGGGCCCAGCTCGGCCAGCATACCTTCGACCTTGCCCATCGCCATGTACCAGTCGCGCCCCGGCGGGCCTTCGAACCACTGCCGCTGGGCCCAGTCGGCGGTATAGACCCCGGGCCGACCGCCCAGCGCCTCGACGCACAGCCCGGAATCGTCTGCCAGCGCGGGTAATCCGGAGCCTTCGGATGCTGCCCGTGCCTTCAACAAGGCGTTCTCGACAAAGGTCTTTCCGGTTTCGGCCGGTTCGGGCAGGCCCAGCGATCCGGCCGAAATGCAGTTCAACCCATAGGGCGCCAGCAAGGCCCCGATTTCCTTGAGCTTGCCCGCATTGTGCGTGGCAATCACCAGCGTTTCGGAGCCAAGCTGCCGGGTCACTTCACCGCATCCCCTTGGCCCGCAAAGATTCGGTCGCAGCCGATCCGGGCGAGGCGCAGCAGCCGCAGCAGGGCTTCTTCGTCATAGGTTGCGCCTTCGGCGGTGGCCTGGACTTCGGCGATCTGCCCGCCTTCGATCAGTACGAAGTTGGCATCGGCATCGGCCGCGCTGTCTTCGTCATAATCGAGATCGAGCACCGGATTGCCTTTGAAGATCCCGCAGCTGACTGCGGCGACCTTGCGGGTCAGCGGATCCTCGGTGATCGCGCCCGACGCCATCAGCTTGTCCACCGCGATCCGCAGCGCCACCCAGGCGCCCGAGATTGCCGCAGTCCGCGTGCCGCCATCGGCCTGGATCACGTCGCAATCGAGCGTGATCTGGCGTTCGCCCAGCTTCTTGAGGTCAGTCACCGCGCGCAGCGAGCGCCCGATCAGCCGCTGGATTTCCTGCGTCCGCCCGCTTTGCTTGCCCTTGGCTGCTTCGCGGCTGCCACGGGTGTGGGTGGCACGGGGCAGCATCGAATATTCCGCCGTCACCCAGCCTTCGCCCTTGCCGCGCAGCCACGGCGGCAGCCGCTCTTCGACCGAAGCGGTGCAGATCACCTTGGTATGTCCGAACGAGACCAGCACCGACCCTTCAGCGTGCTTGGTATAGTTGGGCTCAAAACTGAGAGCGCGCATCTCGTCGGGCGCGCGGCCGGAAGGTCGCATGGGCTATCCTTTGTTCGATTTCCGGTCGGCTTTGGCGCAACGGGGTTGAGCCTGCAAGGGCATGGGCTACATTAGCCCCAATGACCTCCCTCCCGATCACCGAACTCAACGCCCGCGCCCGCGAGATCTTTCGCCTGGTGGTGGAGGGCTATCTGACGACCGGGCAGGCGGTGGGGTCGAAGACGCTGGCGGGTTCGGCGCCGCTGAACCTGTCGCCCGCTTCGATCCGATCGGTTTTGCACGAATTGGAGGGGCTCGGTCTGCTGGCTGCGCCGCATACTTCGGCGGGGCGGTTGCCGACCGAGCAGGGACTTAGGCTGTTTGTCGACGGGATGATGCAGGTGGCCGAGCCGACCGCCGAAGAGCGGGCGGCGATCGAAAGCCGCCTGGCCCAGCCGGGGCCAATCGAGGCGGCGCTCACTGCGACTTCGACGCTGCTTTCGGAACTGTCCGCAGCCGCCGGGGTGGTGATGGTTCCAAGCCGCGAGCCGCGTCTGGCGCAGTTGCAGCTGGTCCCGCTGGGCCCGGGGCAGGCGCTGGCGGTGCTGGTCGGGATTGATGGCAGCATTGAGAACCGCGTCGTCGCGGTGCCGAGTGACCTGCCGCCTTCTGCACTGGAGCAGGCATCGAACTATATCTCCGCGCACCTTGGCGGGCGGACCTTGGCTCAGGCGGTCCAGGCAATCCGCGCGGAGATCGCTGGAGGACGTACCGCGCTCGATGCAGCGAGCCGCGACCTGGTTGAGCGGGGCCTTGCTGTATGGAGCGAGGATGCCGCCAATCGCCCGGTGCTGATCGTGCGCGGGGCCTCCAACCTGCTCGACGAGGGCGCGGTGACCGATCTGGAGCGGGTCCGGCAGCTCCTCGACGATCTCGAAAACAAGCAATCGGTCGCCGACCTGCTGGCCGCCGCGCGCGAGGCCGAGGCGACGCGAATTTTCATCGGGTCGGAGAACCGGTTGTTCGCGCTGTCGGGCTCTTCGGTGATCGCCTCGCCCTATCGCGACCGCGATGGCCGGGTGGTCGGAGTTGTGGGGGTTATCGGCCCGACGCGGTTGAATTATGCGCGGCTAGTCCCCATGATCGACTTCACGGCCCAATCGCTGGGCAAATTGATCGGTTAAGACAGGTTTTTGGATACTATGAGCGACGACAAGAAGCCGCAGGGCGACCCGGCGGTGGAAGCCGAACTGGCAGGCGTGCCCGAAGATTTGATCGACCTTGAACAGGCGGAAGACGCGCTGGGTGATGCGCTGGTGCACCTCAAGAACGATCTGGAAGCCGCGCGGCAGGACATCCTTTACGCCAAGGCCGAAACGCAAAACGTCCGCCGCCGTCTGGAAAAGGACGTGGCCGACGCCAAGGCCTATGCCGCGACCGGCTTTGCCCGCGATATACTGTCGGTGGCCGACAATCTTTCCCGTGCCCTGGACGCCATTCCTCAGGAACTGCGTGAGGATGAAAAGTGGAAGAACCTGGTCGCCGGGATCGAAGCCACCGCGCGCGAACTCGACAAGGTCTTCGGCCACAATGGCATCACCCGCATCGCAGCGACTGGCCTGCCGCTCGATCCCAACCAGCACCAGGCGATGCTCGAAGTGCCCAGCGCCGACATCGCACCGGGTACAGTGCTGCAGGAATTGCAGGCCGGTTACATGATCAAGGATCGGCTGCTGCGCCCCGCGATGGTGGCGGTGGCGAAGAAGCCGGACTAGGCGGGACCGGAGCGATCAGCTCCTGAGCCAAGCGCGCCACCTCCCGCGTTAGTTTGAGGATTTCCTCATGGTCGAGCAGCAGGCCCATCCGCTTGCCTGCGAGCAGGCATTTGGGATTGACGAAGACAGCCTCGGTCGCATTGTCCATCCGAACCAGTTTCATCGGCGCGTGAACCACGGTATTCCTGACCTCGAGGAGGATCTCAACTTGCTCGAGGAGCTTGGTTACCTTCTGCTTTCGCGCTTTCGAGAACTGGGGACCAGGCCTGGCATTTCGAAGTTTATCCGACTTCTGCCCAAGAGTTTCGCCTACCGCGCTGACATGTGCGAGCATCAGCAGGTGTCCAAGTGCAGCCTCCAAGCCTGCGAAAGCATCAACGAGTCTGCTTCTCGCAATGTGCCATGCGTCCAAGGTCGGATGGATTTGAGGCTGTTCATTCATGGGATGGCAAATAGCCTTACAGTTGCTTCCGATCTTTAATCTCAATGCATAAACACTCTCATCAAAATCGCACAAGCTCCGAATAGTCCGACAGGCTGTACGGAACATCGACCGTCAATCCCTGCCGCAGCAGAAAAGCATGCGCGACAATCTCAGCTTGTTGTTCGATATTGTAGGCCTTGAACGGCTTCCCCGGCTTGAGCGTGTAGGAATACTTGCGCTGGAACGGCCCGACCAGCAGCAAGTACCACCAGCCGCGGGTCTGGACCTGCCAGACGTGGGTCATCTCGTGGATGAAATGGGCCTGAAGCCGGGGCTGCGCCTGGCTGAAATCCTCGCAATAGTGGTTCGACAGCGGGTGGAAGTGCAGGTGGCCGGCGGGCGCCATGGTTACCCGGCGGGGATGGAACCACCACCACCGCCGCCGCCGGATCGTGACCCTTGCGCAGTCAATCGCATCGCCGAAGACCGAGCGGACCAGCGCGACCTCGCCGGCGCTCAGTGGGCGCTCTCCGCCAACCGGACAGCTATTGGCCTCCCCGCTCAGTGCGCCGCGTCCGTATGCATGCCGCCCATCGCGGCCTCGCTCATCGATACGATCTTGGCAGGCACCGAGGTCTTGTCACCATCGGTGAATGTGAGGGTGAACTCGGTCTCACCGCCCGCGGCAAGATCGGGGCTGAGTTCAAACGCCATGATGTGCAGCTTGCCCGGTTCGAAGCGCACGCCGGTTCCCGCTTCGACATCGACCCGGTCCACTGGCTTCATGGAATCGCCTTCCATGGCGTGCATTCCGGTCTTGGCCGCGCCCTGGATCGAGATCGCCGCGATCGAAACCATGTCCTTGGTGGTGTTGTCGATCACCAGATAGGCGGCGGCGGGATTTCCGACGACCGCAGGCAGCACCAGCCGGGCATCGGTGATCTTGACCCCGGGCTTGGCCTCGATCGAGCCGCTGGCGGCGGCTTCGGGCTTGTCCGGGCCTTCCTTGCAGGCCCCGACCGACAGCACGGCGGCAAGCGCGAACAGGGGCAGGGCGATGCGGCGGGCGATGGTCACGGGAATTGTCCTTTCGGGGGCTAGAAAAAATCGCGCCCTTGCTAGTCGGCGGCGGCCCTTGTGCCAAGCAAAACCGCACCTATATCCCCCTGTGAAAGAGCCGCCGAATGGCCCTGCTGCTGATGCGGGGGGCGAGATAAGCGGTGTCACATGAAGACCAAGGATGGGGTTCAAATGGCTAAAGTAATCGGTATCGACCTGGGTACAACCAACAGCTGCGTTTCCGTCATGGACGGCGGCAAGCCCAAGGTTATCGAAAATACGGAAGGCGCGCGCACCACGCCTTCGATCGTCGCTTTCACCAAGGATGGTGAGCGGCTGATCGGCCAGCCGGCCAAGCGCCAGGCTGTGACCAACGGTGACAACACGATTTTCGCGGTGAAGCGCCTGATCGGCCGCCGCTTTGACGATCCGGTGACCAAGAAGGACACCGAATTGGTCCCCTATACCATCGTCAAGGGCAAGAACGGTGACGCCTGGGTCAAGGCCGGCGGCGAAGACTATTCGCCCAGCCAGATTTCTGCGTTCATCCTGCAGAAGATGAAGGAAACCGCCGAGGCCTATCTTGGCGAAACCGTGACGCAGGCGGTGATCACCGTTCCGGCCTACTTCAACGACGCGCAGCGCCAGGCGACGAAGGATGCCGGGCAGATCGCGGGCCTTGAAGTGCTGCGGATCATCAACGAGCCGACTGCGGCGGCGCTGGCCTATGGGCTTGAGAAGAACGACGGCAAGACCATCGCGGTCTATGACCTTGGCGGCGGCACCTTCGACGTCTCGATCCTCGAGATCGGCGACGGCGTGTTCGAGGTGAAGAGCACCAACGGCGACACCTTCCTGGGCGGCGAAGATTTCGACACGCAGATTGTCGAATGGCTGGCCGACCAGTTCAAGAAGAAGGAGGGCATGGACCTCCGCACCGACAAGCTCGCCTTGCAGCGGCTCAAGGAAGCGGCGGAAAAGGCCAAGATCGAGCTTTCGAGCACGGCTTCGACCGAAATCAACCTGCCCTTCATCACCGCCCGCATGGAAGGCGGCGCCACCACCCCGCTGCACCTGGTCGAAACGATCACCCGTGCGGACCTGGAAAAGATGGTCGCCAAGCTGATCGAGCGGACCAAGGAGCCGATGAAGAAGGCGCTGGCCGATGCCGGCCTCAAGGCCTCTGACATCGACGACGTGGTGCTGGTGGGCGGGATGACCCGCATGCCGCGCGTGCGCGAAGTGGTGAAGGAATTCTTCGGCAAGGAACCGCACACCGGCGTCAACCCGGATGAAGTCGTCGCCATGGGCGCGGCGATCCAGGCCGGCGTTCTGCAAGGCGACGTCAAGGACGTGCTGCTGCTTGATGTGACCCCGCTGTCGCTCGGCATCGAAACGCTGGGCGGCGTGTTCACCCGGATGATCGATCGCAACACCACGATCCCGACCAAGAAGAGCCAGACCTATTCGACCGCCGAGGACAACCAGCAGGCGGTGACGATCCGCGTGTTCCAGGGCGAGCGCGAAATGGCTGCCGACAACAAGCTGCTCGGCCAGTTCGACCTGGTCGGCATCCCGGCCGCGCGCCGGGGTGTGCCGCAGATCGAGGTCACCTTTGACATCGACGCCAACGGCATCGTCAACGTCAGCGCCAAGGACAAGGGCACCGGCAAGGAACAGCAGATCAAGATCCAGGCCTCGGGCGGGCTTTCGGACGCGGACATCGACCAGATGGTCAAGGACGCCGAGAAGTTTGCCGAGGAGGACAAGGTCCGCCGCGCCGCTGCCGAGGCCAAGAACAACGCCGACAGCCTGGTCCACGCCACCGAACAGCAGCTGGCCGAACATGGCGACAAGATCGACGCCGACCTCAAGGCCGAAATCGAAGCAGCCATTGCCGAAGCCAAGACTGCGATCGAAAGCGGCGATGCCGATGAAATGACCGCCAAGACCCAGGCCCTGACCGACAAGGCCATGAAGATGGGCCAGGTGATCTACGAGAAGGAACAGGCTGCGGCCGCTTCGCCGAGCGCCGAAGCTCCGGCCGAAGGCGCCGAGGAAGTGGTCGACGCCGAATTCTCGGAAGTCGACGAAGGCAACAAGGGCTGACCTTCACCCCTCCCCGGCGGGGAGGGGCAGCGAGACTTGGCAACTTGTTGCCTAGTCGCAGCGGGGTGGGCCACTACGCTAACGTCGTACCCCCACCCCAACCCCTCCCCAGCGGGGAGGGGCTTTTGTGTGGGGCTGATTGATGTCTGTCGAAGCCGACTATTATTCCCTGCTGGAAATCGAGCGCACCGCCGACGATGCGACGATCAAGTCGTCGTACCGCAAGCTGGCGATGCGCTGGCACCCGGACAAGAACCCTGGCGATGCCGAGGCTGAAGCGCGGTTCAAGGCGATCAGCGAGGCCTACGACTGCCTGAAAGATCCGCAAAAGCGCGCGGCCTATGACCGCTTTGGCCACGATGCCTTCAAGCAAGGCATGTCGGGCGGCGGCGGCCCCAGCGGCGGCGGGGCAGGCTTTTCCGACCTGGGCGATATTTTCGAGACGATCTTCGGTCAGGCCTTTGGCGGCGGCGGCGGGCGCCAGCAGCCGCGGCGCGGGGCGGACCTGCGCTATGACCTGGAAATCGGGCTGGAAGACGCCTTCCACGGCAAGCAGGCCGAGATCGAGATCGAAGTCTCCTCCGCTTGCGATCCCTGCGGCGGATCGGGCTCCGAACCCGGCACCGGCACGCGGCGCTGCAACCTGTGCGGCGGGCACGGCCATGTCCGCGCCCAGCAAGGCTTCTTCATGGTCGAGCGGACCTGCCCGACCTGTCACGGCCGCGGCGAGGTGATCGAAAAGCCCTGCCGCAGCTGCCGGGGCGAGGGCCGGGTCGACAAGGCCCAAACGCTCGAAGTCAACATCCCGCCGGGAGTCGACACCGGCACCCGCATCCGTCTGGCCGGCAAGGGCGAGGCCGGACCCTTCGGCGCGCCGGCCGGCGATCTCTACATCTTCATCCACCTGAGGCGCCACCGCATGTTCGAGCGCGAGGGGACCGACCTGATCACCCGCGTGCCGATCACCTTTACCACCGCCGCGCTGGGCGGTTCGATCGAGATTCCGGGACTCGACAACACCACAATCGCCATCGACATCCCGGCGGGCATCCAGTCCGGCAAGCAGCTGCGCAAGCGCGGCGTCGGCATGCCGGTGCTGCAAGGGCGGGGCCGGGGCGACCTGGTGGTTGAGATCATGGTCGAAACACCAACCAAGCTTTCGGCGCGTCAGAAGGAACTGCTGCGCGAATTGCAGGAGACTGAGACGGGGGACGAAACTCCGCAGTCGAAGGGGTTTTTTGACCGGATCAAGGAAGCCTTTGGGGGGTAGGCTAGAGGCCCCTCCGTCATTCGCTGCGCGAATGCCACCTCCCCATTTGCGCTGACGCGAAAATGGGAAGGAACTTGCCTCCTGTTAGATCCTTCCCATTTTTGCGCAGCACAAATGGGGAGGTGGCAGACGCCGAAGGCGGCTGACGGAGGGGTCATTCCTTGCCCCCCAACACCTCAGCCCTGATTCCAGCCACCAGCCCCGGATCGGCCTTCAACCGGCCTTCCTCTTCTTCCAGCACCGCCAGGAATGCCTCGCGCTTGAACCGTGCTAGCTCGACGGGATCAAGCACCATGCCCTTGGGTAGCGCCGAAGCGACCAGATCGATCATCCGCTCGGCCCCGTGGAGCCGGCCCCACAGGTAGTCATTCTCGCGGTAGGCGCGGCTGAAGAAGGCGCCGAAGTTGTAGAATTCGGTGCCGCGCAGCACGGCATTCGCCCCGCCTGCGCGGATCGAGTTGCAGTCCTCGGGGCTGATCCGGTCTACCTTGGCGGGCTCGAACTCGGTCGATCCTTCGCCGCGCAGCAGCGGCAGGGTGACGGTGTCGTAGAACGGGAAGCCCAGGTAAGTCAGCAGCACCCGCCGCTTGAGCTCGCGTGGCATGCCCTTCAGCGCTTCGACCAGCAAGGCGTCAACCACCAGGTCGGTTGCGGGGAGTTGGCGGCGGCAGGCGACGGCGTCAAGCACCGCACCGGGATCGCTGTCCATCTTGCGCGCAATCGTGCTAAAATCGCCGCCGAGCGAACCATGCGCCTCACGGTCGAAATATAGCGCCAGCGCGCGGTAGACCGCACCGCGGGCATTCTCGCGCGCATCGGGATTGGCCACATCAAGATCGTCCCAATCCTCCGCCAGGCGCCGCGCGAGCAGGCGCAGGCGGCGGATCCGGAAGCTCAGGTCGTGCTGGCGGAAGAACTCGATCGCCTGCTCGCTCGCCCCGCCTTGCCCGATAGTGCCTTGGGCGGTGATGTGGTCGAGCCCGTGGCTGGCGAGCCAGGCGGCGAGCC
>JAGXTB010000160.1 GCA_018334165.1 Sphingomonadales bacterium
CCCACCCCTAACCCCTCCCGCAAGCGGGAGGGGGACTAGATTCAACTATCAAACACAATCACGCTGCGCGCGGTGGTGGCCGATTTCATCGTTTCGAAGCCTTCGTTGATCTTTTCCAGCGGAATCCGCTCGGCGATCAGGGTGTCGAGATCGAGCAGCCCGCGCATGTAGAAATCGACCAGCCGCGGCATATCGACCGGGAAGTGGTTCATCCCCATGATCGCGCCTTGCAGCTTCTTGCCCGACAGCAGGTCCATCGCGCTGAGCCCGACCGAATGCGAAAGCGGCATCATGCCCAGGATCGTAGCAGTCCCGCCGCGGCGCAGCGAGCGTACGGCCAGT
The DNA here is from genome assembly GCA_018334165.1 of Sphingomonadales bacterium. GTDB lineage: Bacteria > Pseudomonadota > Alphaproteobacteria > Sphingomonadales > Sphingomonadaceae > Novosphingobium. The sequence continues at coordinate 343 of JAGXTB010000160.1, forward strand.
TCGCCCGAGGCCGGCCGGCCGACCGCTTCGACCGCGTGATCGACCCCGCCCTTGGTCAGCTCGATGATCTGTTCGGCGGCATCGTTGGCCAGGGCATCGACGGTGTGGGTCGCGCCGAGCTTCATCGCCAGTTCGCGCTTTTCGGGCATCGGATCGGCGGCGATGATCTTGCCCGCGCCGGCGATCTTGGCGGCGTTGATCGCGGCCAGGCCCACCCCGCCGCAGCCGACCACGGCCACGGTTTCACCCGGCGTAACCTTGCAGGCGTTGAAGATCGTCCCCGCCCCGGTAGTCACCGCGCAGCCGATCACCGATGCGCGGTCGAGCGGCATTTCCGGATCGATCCGGGTGCAGGCGTGTTCGTGGATCAGCATCATTTCGGCAAAGGCCGACAAGTTGAGCATCTGCGCAACCGGGCTGCCGTCGGGGCGCGAAAGGCGCGGTTCGGCTCCGGCCGGGCGGCGGGTCTCGGCCCCCAGGCACAGCGACATGCGCCCCGTGACGCAGAATTCGCAGTGCCCGCAGAAGGCCGAGAGGCAGGTAACGACGGCATCGCCCGGCTTCACCGTGCGCACTTCGCTGCCGACCGCCTCGACGATCCCGGCGGCTTCGTGGCCCGGGACCGCAGGCAAGGGGTGGGGATAGGTGCCCTCGATGAAATGCAGGTCCGAATGACACAGGCCGCAAGCTGCGGTGCGGATCAGCACTTCACGCGGGCCGGGCTTGCTGATCTGCAATTGCTCGATTGCAAGCGGCTGGCCCGCTTCAACCAGGACTGCGGCTTTCATCAATTCATCCTCCAAGTTCCGTTCGCATCGAGCGAAGTCGAGATGCCGTGCGCTGTGTCTCGACTACGCTCGACACGAACGGTGATTGGTTTAGCGGGCCACGCCCAGATCGCCCGAAGACGGGCCGCTGGGTGCCTGCGGAGCATACTTGCCCATTTCGAGCCGCGCGATCGAGCGGTTGTGGACTTCGTCCGGACCGTCGGCGATGCGCAACGTGCGCTGGCCGGCGTACATCTTGGCCAGACCGAAGTCTTCCGAGACGCCGCCGCCGCCATGGGCCTGGATCGCATCGTCGATGATCTTGAGCGCCATGTTGGGCGCCTTGACCTTGATCATCGCGATTTCGGCCTGGGCGGCCTTGTTGCCGACCTTGTCCATCATGTCGGCGGCCTTGAGGCAGAGCAGCCGCGAGCATTCGATCTCGATTCTAGCTTCGGCGATCCGCTGTTCCCAGATCGAGTGGGTGCTGATCGGCTTGCCGAAAGCAACGCGGCTGGAAAGGCGGCGGACCATCCGCTCCAGCGCTTCTTCGGCGACGCCGATGGTGCGCATGCAGTGGTGGATGCGGCCCGGCCCGAGGCGGCCTTGCGCAATCTCAAACCCGCGGCCTTCGCCGAGCAACATGTTCGATGCGGGAATGCGGACGTTGTTGAGCTTGATTTCCATGTGCCCGTGCGGCGCATCGTCATAACCGAACACCGGCAAGTGGCGGACGATTTCGACGCCGGGGCTGTCGAGTTCCATCAGCACCATCGATTGCTGGGCGTGCTTCTTGGCTTCGAAATCGGTCTTGCCCATCACAATCGCGATCTTGCAGCGCGGATCGCCCGCGCCCGACGACCACCATTTGGTGCCGTTGAGGACGTATTCATCGCCCTCGCGCTTGATCGAGCATTCGATGTTGGTCGCATCGGATGAGGCAACCTGCGGTTCGGTCATCAGAAAGGCCGAACGGATTTCGCCGTTCATCAGCGGCTTCAGCCACTGTTCCTTCTGCTCAGCCGTGCCGTAACGGTGGAACACTTCCATGTTGCCGGTATCAGGGGCCGAGCAGTTGAACACTTCCGAAGCAAAGCCGACGCGGCCCATTTCCTCGGCGCAGAGCGCGTATTCGAGGTTGGTCAGGCCCGGGCCTTCGAATTCGAAAGTATCGTCCACGTGGGTGCGGCCCATCTGCGGCGGCATGAACAGGTTCCAGATGCCGGCGGCCTTGGCCTTGGCTTTCTCGTCCTCGACAACTTGCAGCACTTTCCAGCGTTCGCCTTCGGCATCCTGCTTCTTGTAGTCGCCGACGCGCGGGCGCACGTTCGATTCGATGAAGCTGCGCACGCGGTCGCGCCAATAGACTTGCCGTTCGGTGGGATCGAAATCCATGGGGTCGTTCCTTTCCTGATACTGTCGAATCTCGTGTGTCTCCCTGCCACGCCCTAGAGGCCGCGCCAAGGATGAATTAACCGTGCGGTTAAGGTGCCGGGCCGGGCGGAGAGGTAAGCTGCTGCTGCAGCTTGGCCAAACGCGCTGTATGTTCGGCGCGGGTGATCGGAAACCGGGAAATGACCGTAACGCTGGCCAGGCTGATCAGGGTCAGCACGGCCAGGTAATAGAGCGCGAGATTGTCGAGGATCGCCGGGGCAACCTCGCCGGGCCGGGCCTGCGCGGGAAACTGCGAGAGGCTGACAATCGTCCCGGCCAGAAAGATCCCGATCCCGGTCGCGCACTTTTGCGTGAAGAAATAGGCCGAGAAGAAGATCCCTTCGGTGCGCTCGCCGGTGGTTTCCTGCGAGGCCTCGATCACGTCGGCCGCCATCGACTGGACCATCATCCCTGCCGCCACGGCCAGCCCGTTGGAAATCGCCACCAGCGTGAACAGCACCGGGATCAGTACCGGCGAATCGTTGGCCGGGAAGTGCCCGGCAAACCGCAGCACATAAGGGCTGAGCCCGAAGGCCAGCGAGATCAGCGCACAGACCACCGCGCCGCTGCGCTTTTCGATCTTGCGCTGGAGCAGCGCGATCAGGCCCAGGGCGACAACCACGCCGATAAACAGCGCGAACGAATAGGCAATAAACCCGGCCTGCGGCATCTCCCAGTAATAGGTCAGGATAAAGGTCGCGGTGGAATAGGTCACGCCCAGGTTGATGAAGTTGAACAGGGTGGTTCCCAGCACGATCAGGAAGGCCCGGTTGGACAGGATCGCGGCGACCTTGCGGATCGTTTCGCCCAGCGGCAGGTGCTCGGCCGGCGCGCTGGCGAGGCGGGCAATGCGCGAATGGGTGGAGACCGCGCCGACTGTCGCTGCCACCACCATCAGCAAGGCACCGGTCCAGCCATAATAGCCATAGCCATCGACATTGAGCTGCCCGACCGGATAGCGCTCCGATGGCACCAGGAACACCCCGAAGGCCAGCATCAGCATCCCCAGCCCGCCGATCCAGGCAAAAATGAACCGCCAGCGCGTGATCGAAGTGCGCTCGTCATAGTCGCTGGTGAGGCCTGGAACCACGGACAGCGCCGGGATCTCGTAACACGAAACCGCCGCGCGCATCAGGAAGGCGAAGACCAGCAGGTAAAGGTAGAGCGTGGCGTCCGAAGTTTCCGGCGGATGCCACAGCATCAGCCAGGCCGCTGCCATCGGCAGGATCGCCGCATACATCCAGGGGTGGCGCTTGCCCCATTTGCTGTGGGTCTTGTCGCTCCAGTAGCCGACCAAAGGATCGATCATCGCATCGAGCAGCAGCGCGACCAGCAGGATCAGCCCGACCAGCCCCGCTTCCAGCCCCAGCACCTGGCTGTAGAACACCAGCAGCAGCACGGCGAAACCGTTGTCCTTCACCCCATATGCAATCGAGCCGAAGCCGTTGCCCAGCTTGACCCGCAGCGGCAGCTCTTCGGCGGGGGGGAGTACTGATCCGGCGCTCACTGGGCTGCCGCCGCCTTGGCCTGTTCTTCCATGGACAGCAGAGCCGCGAACATTCCCGGCATCTCCGGATCCCAGCTGTGGCGCGGGCCAACGGTGATCCCGCCATCGACGATCAGCGACGTGCCGGTGACGAAGGCGGCGGCTTCGCTGGCCAGGTATGCCACGGCATTGGCGATATCGTCGGGCATGCCCGGCCGGGCGACCGGCTGCGCCGCGCTCAACATCTGCAGGATCATCGCCTTGGCCTGATCGACCAGCTCGGCCGGCACTTCCAGGCTGGCGGTGAAGATGTTGGTGTTGATGAAGCCTGGCTGCACCGCGTTGACGCGGATCCCGAAACGGGCGAGGTCAGCCGCCGCGCACTTGGTCAGGTGCAGCACGCCTGCCTTGGCCACGGCATAGGCTGTGGGCGAATAGCCCGGACCGCAGGCCGCGATCGAGCTGGTGTTGACTATGGCCGCGCCTTTGCGGTGCATCATGTGCGGCACGGCATAATGGATCCCCATGGCGACTGAGCGCAGCACCAGGTCCATGGTCCAGTCCCAGCCTGCGGCATCAACCTCGTCGATCCGCCCGCGTGCGCCGCCCGCCGCGGCATTGTTGAACAGCACGTTGATCCCGCCGCAGGTTCCGGCGGCATGGTCCATCAAGGCCTTGATCTGGGCGACATCGCAGACATCGCAGGCTGCGGGAATAATGTTCTCCCCCTCGCGCGCCACGGCTTCGGCGCCCGCCAGGTTGAGGTCGGCGGCGAAAACGGTCGCGCCTTCGCGCGCGAACAGCAGCACCGCGGCGCGGCCGATGCCCGAGGCCGCTCCAGTGATAACCACGCACTTGCCGGCGAATCGTGCACCTGATTCCACTGAAGCTCTCCTCGGTTTCGATTTGCTACCAGCTTAGGGCGCAAGGCTGCCCGGTCAACGCCCTTGACGTTTCCGTTACGGCATCCGTGCGTGGGGCCAAACCGGGCAAATCCGCGCTTGCCAGCAGGGCGCCTTGCGATTTAACCTCTCGATTAAGAGAGGAGCTCCCACCATGTCCGACCTTGAAGCTTTCCGCGCGGAAATCCGCGCCTGGCTGGAAGAAAACTGCCCGCCCGAAATGCGCGAGCCGCCGCGCGACGAAGACGACATGTGCTGGGGCGGCCGCAACTTCCAGTTCAAGAACGAAGCCCAGAAGCTATGGCTCGAACGCTGCGCCGCCAAGGGCTATACCGTGCCCGAATGGCCCACGCCCTATGGCGGCGCGGGGCTGTCGCCCGCCCAGGCCAAGGTCTGGCGCGAGGAAATGAACCGGCTCGGCGCCCGCCCGCCGCTGTCCTCCTTCGGAATCTGGATGCTCGGACCCGCGCTACTCAAGTTCGGGACCGAGGAACAAAAGGTCCACTATCTGAACCAGATTGCCCGCGGCGAAATCCGCTGGTGCCAGGGCTATAGCGAACCGGGCTCAGGCTCGGACCTCGTCAGCTTGCAGACCTTTGGTGAGGACAAGGGCGATCACTGGGTGGTCAATGGCCAGAAAATCTGGACCTCTTACGCCAACAAGGCCGACTGGATCTTCTGCCTGGTCCGCACTGACAAGGCCAACAAGTACCAGGGGATCAGCTTCCTGCTGTTCGACATGGCCAGCCCCGGCGTTTCGACCAAGCCGATCCTGCTGATCAGCGGCAATTCGCCGTTCTGCGAAACCTTCTTCGACAATGTGGCAGTGCCCAAGCACCAGATTGTCGGTGAGGTGGGCCGCGGCTGGGATGTCGCCAAGTACCTCTTGGGCCACGAGCGCGAAATGATTTCGGGCGCGGGCGGCAACGACCGGCTCAACACCATCGGCGCCTTTGCCAAGCGCAATGGCCTCGAAGACCCGCTGCTGCGCGCCGAACTCGCGATGTTCGATGTCGATGCCTTGGCTTTCAGCGCTATGGGCGAAAAGTTCCTCGATGAAATCAAGGTCGGCAAGGCCCATCCCGCCCAGCCCAACATGATGAAATATGCCGGGACCGAGCTCAACAAGCGCCGTCACGAACTGCTGATGGCGGCCGGCGGCTCGGCCGCGCTCGAATGGGAAAGCGAAAGCTCGAACCACGGCGGCAAGGCGCGGTCGTGGCTGCGGACCAAAGCCAATTCGATCGAGGGCGGCACCAGCGAGGTGATGCTCAACGTGATTTCCAAACGCATTCTCGACCTGCCGGGAGCCTGAAGCCAAAAATAGGGACAGTCCCTACTTTTGGACAAGCCTATTCATTGTGAAACAACCACAAAATTGAAAAAAGTAGGGACTGTCCCTATTTTTGCGGAGATACCAGATGCCGCTGTACCACACCGAAGACCAAGCGATGCTCGCCGACACCGCGCGCCAGTTCATGGCTGATGAAGGCAACATTGCCAAACAGCTGCGCCACTACCGCGACATGAACTGCAAGGACGGCTTTGGCCACGCCCTGTGGAAGCAGTTCGCCGAACTGGGCTTCACCGGGATCCTGGTGGCCGAAGCCGACGGTGGGCTTGGCATGGGCCATGTCGAGGCCGGGATCGTGCTCGAGGAAGTGGGCCGAAACCTCACGCCCTCGCCGTTTCTGACCAGTTCGGTCATGGCCGCCACCGCGCTGGGCGCGGCCTCGGACGAACTGCGCGGGCGCTACCTGCCCGGGCTCCTTGCTGGCGACAGCGTCTTCGCCGTGGCGATCGACGAAGGGCCCAAACACCGGCCTGAGCGGATCGCGACCAAAGCCGAACGCGCCGGCAACGACTTCAAGCTCAGCGGCGCCAAGACCTTCGTGGTCCAGGGAGGCAGCGCCGACATGCTGGTGGTCGCCGCGCGCACCGCGGGCAGCGACGAAGACGATGCCGGGATCACGCTGTTCGCAGTGCCCAGGGATGCCGCGGGCCTGAGCGTCGAGAACGCCCGGCTGGTGGACAGCTCGCAAGCCGCGCATGTGAAGCTCGACGGAGTCCAGCTCGATGCCGATGCGGTGATCGGCGAAGTGGATGGCGGCCGCGAAGTACTGAACCGCGTGGTCCGTGCCGGCCGCGTGGGTGCGGCGGCGGAAAGCGTCGGGGTCGCCCAGGGCAGCTTTGACATGACCACCACTTACCTCAAGCAGCGCAAGCAATTCGGCAAGCTGATCGGCGAGTTCCAGGCGCTGCAACACCGCGCCGCGCACCTCTATTCGGAGCTTGAGATTGCTCGCGCCACCGTGATCAAGGCCCAGCAACTGCTCGATGCGGGCAGCGACAAGGCCGACCTGATGGTCTCGGTCGCCAAGGCCAAGGCTGGAAAGGCGGCGGGCCTTGCAGTCAAGGAAGGGGTGCAGATGCACGGCGGGATCGGGATGACCGACGAATACGACATCGGCCTCTACATGAAACGCGACCGCGCGCTGGCGGAGTTCATGGGCGACCTGTACTACCATGCTGACCGCGTGGCGAAGCTTTCGGGCTATTGAGGAGAGACAAGAATGGCATTTGATTTCGCAAAGCTCTTCAGCCTTGAAGGCAAAGTCGCCCTCATCACCGGCGGCAGCCGCGGGATCGGTAAGATGCTCTTGGAAGGCTACCTCGCCGCCGGGTGCGAACGGGTCTACATCACTGCCCGCAAGCGCGAGCAGATCGCCGAGACGCTGGCCGAGTTCGAGGCCCGGTATCCCGGCAAAGTGATCGGCCTGCCCGGCGACCTCAGCCAGATGGACGAGATCAAGCGCCTCGCCGAGGAGCTTTCGGCGCGCGAAAGCAAGCTCGACGTACTGGTCAACAATGCCGGTGCGGCCTGGGGCGCGGAGTTTGACCAGTTCCCCGAAGCCGGGTGGGACAAGGTCATGGACCTCAACGTCAAGTCGCTGTTCTTCCTCACACAAAGGCTGCACCCGCTGCTCAGCGCCGCGGCCAGCTTCGACCGCCCGGCCAAAGTGATCAACATCGCCTCGATCGATGGCCTCCGCCCCAATCCGTGGGAAACCTACTCATACCAGGCGAGCAAGGCCGCGGTGATCCACCTGACCAAGCGGATGGCCGCGCGGCTGATCAAGGACAACATTGTCTGCACCTGCATCGCGCCGGGGGCCTATCCCAGCGAGATGAACAAGGCCGCCGCCAAGAATCCCGAGGGCAGCGCCAAGGGCATCCCCTACAAGCGGATTGGCGTGGCCGAGGATATCGCTGGCGGCGCAATCTACCTCGCCAGCCGCGCAGGCGACTATGTGGTCGGCACCACGATCCCGATCGACGGCGGAATCGTCAACGCCTGGGTGCCGGAAGTGTTCAACGACCCTTCGGGGCATTGACGAGGCACGACCGCCACTGATCCATCCCGAAACCGAAAAGCCCTTCCCCGGTGGGGAAGGGTTGGGATGGGGGTACGACGCCAGCGTTGAACCCCCACCCCCAACCCCTCCCCACTGGGGAGGGGAGATAAGGCCTCAAGCTGGGGGAGTGAATAGCATGCGGCACGTAACAACACTCGCCGAACAGATCTATTTCGGCGAGGGGCCGCGCTGGCGCGCCGATGACTCTGGGGGCCGCTTGTGGTTCTCGGACTTCCATGCCCATGCGGTGAAGTCGGTTTCGCTGGCCGGTGACTTGCGCACCGAGCTCGAACTCGACGATCAACCGTCCGGCCTTGGCTGGATGCCCGATGGCTCGTTGCTGGTGGTCTCGATGCAGAAGCGCCAGGTCTGGCGGCGCTGGCCCGACGGGCGCTTTGCAATGCATGCCGATCTGGCCGACTATTCGGCGCATCTGTGCAACGATATGGTCGTGGATAGCCAGGGCTGGGCCTATGTCGGCAACTTTGGTTTCGACCTTGATGCGGCCATGGCCGAGCGCGGGCCGGCGGGGGTCATCGCCGATCATCCGACCACGGTGCTGGCGCTGGTCCAGCCCGATGGCACGGTCAGCGATGCGGCTCCGGGCGAACGGTTCAGTTTCCCCAACGGCATGGTGATCAGCCCCGACGGGACGACGCTGGTGGTGGCCGAAACCTTTGGCCTGCGGCTCTCAGCCCTGGAAATCGGCGCGGACGGGCGCTTGTCCAACCGGCAGGAATGGGCCCCGGTGGCGCCGCGCCTGCCTGACGGGATCTGCCTCGATGCCTCAGGCGCGGTGTGGATCGCCAATCCGGCAGCGCCCGAATGCGCGCTGATCGCCCCCGGCGGCGAAGTGCTCGAGGTGATCGATGGGCTTGGCCAGAACTGCTATGCCTGTATGCTCGGTGGCCCGGAAGGCAAGCACCTGTTCATGCTGACCGCGCCGGCGGGTCCGGCCAAGGCCCCGCTGGGCAAGGTGCTGGTGGCAGAGGTGGAGACGGGCCGGGCTGGCTGGCCCTAATCCTTCATCAATCCCCGCACGAACCCGATCAGCCCGGTCTGGCGGGCGCGTTTCATGCGTTCGGCGTGGAGGATCGCGAGGACCTGATCGTAGCAGGCTTCAACCTCGTCATTGACCACCACATAGTCATAGCCGTCCCAGTGGCTGATTTCGGCGCGGGCGCGTTCCATGCGGGCCTGGATCACTTCGGGGCTGTCGGTGCCGCGGCCGGTCAGGCGGCGTTGCAGTTCGTCCAGACTGGGTGGCAGGATGAACACCCGGACCACGTCCTGCTGGTCCTTCTGGTAAAGCTGCTGGGTGCCCTGCCAGTCGATATCGAACAGGTAATCGCGGCCTTCCTTCAGCCCGCTGCGGATCTGGGCCTTGGGCGTGCCATAGCAATGGCCGAACACCGTGGCCCATTCGTAGAACTCGTCAGCTTCGACCATCCGGTCGAACTCAGCCTGATCGACGAAGTGGTAATGCTTGCCGTCCACTTCACCGGGCCGCTTTGGGCGGGTGGTGGCGGAGACCGACAGGTTGATCTCGCCGTCCCGATCAAGCAGCATCCGGCTGATCGTGGTCTTGCCCGCGCCCGAAGGCGAGGAGAGGATGAACATCAGTCCGCGACGTTGTAATGTATTGGAAGCCATGCGCGCTGATGCCGCAAGGCGGGGGCAGGAATCAAGTCTTGGGCTTGGCCTTTTCCGACGCTTTCGGTGCAGCCTTGGCCCGCTTGCGATCATAGAGCCGCTTGGCGATCATCGCCCCGCCCACCACGATCGCGCCGGGGACCGAACGCGTCGCCACCCGCACCGCCACTGCGCCGGCGATCCCGCCGAGCAAGGTCTTCTTTCTGGGCACAGCCTTATCGCCACCCGCCGGCAGCACGGTATCGATCGCCGCATCGAGCAGCTTGCCCGCATTGCTGCGCGCGATTTGCCTCAAGACGCGGTTGTCGGCCATCACTTGCGCTTGCCGAAATCGACGCTGACCACGTTGGAGCCATCCTCGCTGGTCACCGATGGGGCCTCGGGCGCGTCATTCTCGGCCGCTTCGTGGGGTTCGGCTTCTACCTCGGCCGCCTGGAACTGCAGTCCGAAATCGACCGCCGGATCGACGAAGGCGGTGATCGCGGCGAACGGTATCACCAGGGTGCTGGGGATCTGGTTGAACGACAGCCTGACGCTGAACTGGTCTTCGCCGACAGTCAGGTCCGAGAACTTGTTCTGCAGCACGATGGTCATCTCGTCGGGAAACCGCTCGTGCAGATGCATCGGAATATCGACCCCGGGCGCAGCGGTCTTGAAGGTGATGTAGAAGTGATGCGCACCCGGCAGATTGCCACCGCTGTTCGCGACTTGGCCCAGCACGCGTCCCACCACGGCGCGCAAAGCCTCCTGCACGATTTCGTCATAGGGGATCAGGCTGTCAGGCGTGGTTTCACTCATGGAGGGACAAGTGGCCACGGCAAGTGCGCGGGTCAAGGGGGAAAGGGATTCCTTGTGGGTACGCTATCGACATCCGTCGATAGCTTGCAACACCGGCCCGCTCCCCCTCCCGGCCACCCATAGGCTACCTATGTTAGGGTGGCCGGGAGG
>JAGXTB010000161.1 GCA_018334165.1 Sphingomonadales bacterium
CGGGCAGTGGCTCGCCCCGCCGCAGGAACGAACGCGCGGCGACGTAGCCGCTGGACAAGATGTTCGAGAGGAAGTTGCGGTGCGTTCCCAGCGCGCCCTTGGGGTTGCCGGTGGTGCCCGAGGTGTAGAGGATCGTCGCCGGATCGTCGGGATGCAGTTCGACCGCGGGCAGTTCCGCATCGGGCAGACTGGACCAGGCGGGTGAAGCCCCGATCACATCCTCCAGCCGCGTCGCGCCCTGGATCGGCGCATCGAGCCGCGAGGCGATGACATGCTCCAATGCGGGCAGTTCGCCCCGGTGCGGCTGGATTCGCTCCAACCGCTCGGCATCGCAGACCAGCACCTTGGCGCCCGAATTGTTCAGGCCATAGACCAGCTCCGGACTGGTCCACCAGGCGTTGAGCGGCACGCAGATCGCCCCGATCGACACCGCCGCGTAGAACACGACCGGCCATTCGGGCAGGTTGCGCATGGCCAGCGCCACCCGGTCGCCCTTGGCTACGCCCAGACTTTGCAAATGCGCCGCAAAGGCCGCCACCGCGCGGTGCCAGGCGTCATAGGAAACGCGCTCGTCCTCATAGACCAGAAACGTTTGCTGGCCGTGGCTGCGACCCTGCGCAACCAGCGCGGCCAGGCTGGGCAGGGCGTTTTTCCAGACCCGGGTCGGCACTCCGCGAATTTCGACCATCTCGGTTTCGAACGGCATGCCCGGCGCGCAAAGGATCGCCTCGATCTCGCTCAGCGACCGTGCCGGCCAGCCCGCAGGCAGTTCGATTCCCAGTGACAAGTGTCGGTCCTCCCTGACCCCTGTGGTGGGGCCTTGGGCTCAGCCTAACGCAATCTCAGTCCTGCTCAAGCGGCAAGCGCCTGCCATGAACGCACCAGCATGTAGACCGCCACCATCACGATCATCGCCGCGAAGACAGAATTGAGCCGCCCCTTGCTGGCCGAGAGCCGCCGCGACACCGCAGTCCCGCCCAGACTGCCCAGCACGCCCCCGGCGATGAAGGCGGCGGCCAGGCCCCAGTCCAGCATACCCGAAAAGGCATAGTTGAGCGCGGTAGTGAGCCCGAAGGCGGTCACCGCGACCAGCGACGTGCCGATCGCGCGATAGATCGTCATCGAGGTCGAGGCGATCAGCCCCGGCACGATCAGGAAGCCCCCGCCGATCCCGAAAAAGCCCGAGAGTATCCCGGTGCCGAACCCGAAGCTGGCGACCTTGGGGAAATTGTCGCGGTTGCAGACCACGCCCTCGATGCCCTGATCGCCGCGCCCTTTGAACATTACCCCGGCCACCACCAGCATCAACAGCGCAAACAGGAACAGCAGCTTCTGTCCGTCAAAGGCCTTGCCCAGGCTCGACCCGGCGAAGGCCCCGGCCACTCCCGCCAGCGCATAGGTCCCGCCGCAGCGCCAGTTGACGTTGTGGGCGCGGGCGTGGCCCGCCAGCCCTGCCAAGGCATTGACTGCAACGGCGAGCGCGCTGGTGCCGATCGCCACGTGCGGGCTTTTGACCCCGACAACATAGACCATCAGCGGCACCGCCAGGATCGATCCGCCCCCGCCGACCAGCCCCAGGGTAAACCCTACCGCCACGCCCGAAAGCGCCGCGAGCAGGGCTTGTGCGGTGTCGATCACAGCAGGTTCAGCGGCAGCTTGAGGTAACTGACGCCGTTGGCTTCAGGTTCCGGGAAATGCCCGGCGCGGATGTTGACCTGGACCGAAGGCAGGATCAGCTTGGGCATCGCCAGCGTGGCGTCGCGCGCCTCACGCATGGCGACGAAGGCGTCCTCGTCGATCCCGTCATGGATGTGCAGATTTCCCGCGCGCTGCGCGGCAACCGTGCTTTCCCAGACATAGTCCTTGCGGTCCGGGGCGAGGTAATCGTGGCACAGGAACAGCCGCGTCTCATCCGGCAGCGCCAGCAGGCGGCGGATCGAGCGATAGAGCGCGCGCGCATCGCCGCCGGGAAAATCGCAGCGTGCGGTGCCATAGTCCGGCATGAACAGCGTATCGCCGACGAACACCGCATCGCCGATGACATAGGCAAGGCAAGCCGGCGTATGCCCCGGCACATGCAGCACGGTGACTGCCAGCTCGCCCAGATCGAAGCTGTCACCATCGGCGAACAGGCGGTCAAACTGCGAACCGTCCTGCGCGAAGCTGGCGGGCTCGTTGAACACCTTGGCAAAGGTCTGCTGCACCGAGGTGATCGCCGCGCCGATCGCAACTGCGCCGCCCAGCTGCTCCTTCAGATAGGGCGCGGCCGAGAGGTGGTCGGCGTGGGCATGGGTTTCGAGCAGCCAGTCCACGCTCAGCCCTTCGGCGCGGACATAGGCGATCACTGCATCGGCTGACGCGGTTGAGGTGCGGCCCGAAGGCTGGTCGAAATCCAGCACCGAATCGATAATCGCTGCGCGCCGGGTTTCGGGATCGTGGACCACGTGGGTCGCAGTGAAAGTCGGCTCGTCAAAAAAGGTCCTGACTGCCGCCTTCGGGCCGGCGGCGCGGGCCTGTTCAATCTGGGCTATGGCGGCAGCAAGCACGGGGTCGGTCATGGTCTGGGTCCGTCAAGATTGGGTGTCCTGCGTCGCCGCCAGGTGGGGCCAGGGACGACGCAGGACGATAATCAGGTAACCGGGGGGTGGCTACCTGAAAGCGTCAGAGCGGCTTGCCCACGCGGGCACGCAGCCTGTTGTAGGCGGTGATCGCCGGGCAGAACCCGGTGAAGCTGACCAGCACCATGTTGAACCCGGCAAAAGCGGTCAGCCACAGGAAGCCGGGATGAACCCAGTGCGCCAATGCCAGGCTGGCCAGCACGACCAATCCGGCAAAGCGGAAAACGGCGGATTCGAGCATCATCGGGACAGTCTCCTTATATTCCTATTGACTAATATAGATGTTTGCGCATATTAGTCAATAGGAATATACTGTGGTCGATCTGACCGCCGGGAAACGCGATGGAGCACGCAATGATCTTTGGTTTTGGACGCAAACAGCACCGGGAAATGACTCCGCGCCAGCTCGATTCGATGCTGCAGCAAGGCCGCGCAGTGGTGATCGACGTGCGCGAGCCGAACGAATTCGCTGCCGGGCACATCCCCGGCGCGATCAACCTGCCGCTGTCTGGCTTTCGCGCCAGCCAGTTGCCTGACCCTGACGGCAAGCTGCTGGTGTTGAACTGCGCCGCGGGCCGCCGCTCAGCCCTGGCGCTCGACAAGTGCGCTGCAGCCCGCGCCGAGGTTGATACGCATCTTGCTGGAGGGCTTGGGGCCTGGACCGCAGCAGGGCTGGCGATCGAAGTCTGATCGGTCCCCGGTGCCGGCGCCATCCGGGCTGTCTTGCGCAGCGGCCGAAATTCCTTAGGTGAGGAGGAAGCATGAAGCCCACCGATCTGACCAAGCTGAAACGCAACGCCACCAGCATGGCCGCGCGGCTCAAGCTGTTGAGCCACCCCGAGCGGCTGCTGATGCTGTGCCGGATGGATGAGGGTGAAACTTCGGTCACCGAACTGGTTGCGCTGACCGGACTGGCACAATCAGCCGTGTCGCAGCACCTGGCCTTGCTGCGCGACGAAGGCGTGGTCGCCACCCGGAGTGAGGCGCAGACCCGCTATTACTCGCTCAAGGATCCGCAGGTCCGCGCGATCATCCACGCGCTCTGCGATATCTGCGGCGAGACATGCTAGGCCAGCAAGGCCACCGCGCGATAGCCCTCCAGGTCATCCGCCCGGGTTACCGGCACATCACGCTCGGCGCAGAGCAGCAACAAGTGATCGAGCGCACCATCGGCCCCGCCTTGTGCAATCAACAAGGCGCGCGGCTGGCGGCGCAGCACTGCGCGGGTTGCTTCGGCCAGGCCCGGCTTGATCCGGTTGACGTCGGTGATCGCATGGTCGGCCATCATCCGCGCCACCAGCCGCTGGCAAGCTGCGTGGCGCAAGGCGCGCGCTGCATCGCTCCACATGGCGGGCAGGCAACGAGGAAGCTCGCGGACCTGCGCGTCGATCTGATCGACAAAGGCCCGGCTGAGATCGTGCGGGGCCAGCTCGGTCAGCATCCGGCAGGCATGGAACTGTCCCGGTGCCAGCTCGGGCACGATCGCCGAGCGGCTGACCAGCCCCGAGACGATCCCGTTGAGAATGCCTGAGGGGATCAGATAATCCTCGCCGGTCGCGGCCAGCTCGGCTTGCCCGCCGGGGTCGGCGACCACCACCAGGTAGGGTTCCACTCCCAACCGCGGCAAGTCGGCCGATCCGCGCAATTCGCGCGAAATGGTGCCCTTGCCGGTCCAGCCGTCGATGAACACCACATCGCCCGGCGCATGCCGCGCCAGGACATGGTCCAGCGCCGCCGGATCGATCCCGCGATCGCGCACGATGCTGACCGAAAAATGCTGCGCCGCTTTGCCCAGCCGCCCCAGTTCGCGCAGCAGCAGCACCCCGATCGGGGTTCCGGCCCGCGCGAACGAGACCAGCGCAAGCCCGGCCTCGGAAGCAGGCCGCTCAGCCAGCGCCGCCGCGAGCGACTTGATATCGCCCGCGAGCCGCGCCCCGTTGCATTCCAAGGCGGCCTGGAAGGCGGCAAGGTAAGCCGCGCTGGGCGGCGCTTCGGCCGAAAGCACTTCGGAATAGTGCCGCTTGCCGCTGCGCAGCAAGGCTTCCTTCTCAGCCACCGACATCAGCGGCAGATCAAGCGGGGTCAGCAGGAAGCTGACATCGACGGGATCGTAGCTGCCCGAGAATGTGGTCAAGGCAGCAAGTCCCGAAAGGCGTGGCCCGCGAGCTGCGAGTGGCCCGGGATCATCGCGAAATCGCACAGCGCCAGGAACGGAGCGTCGGTCACGCTGTCGCCAAGGCCGATGACTGGCAGGCCGGGGTGCTGCGTGCGCAGTTCGCCCAGCAGGTGTTCCACCGCTTGCCGTTTGCCCAGATGCGGTGGCAGGTAGGCGACATTGTTGCCGTTGACGTGGACCGTCCAACCTGACGGGACCGAGCCTGCGACTTCTTGTGCCAAGCCATGCAATTCGTCCTCGCGGGCCGGATCGTTGTGCTTGGCGACGACATAGAGCGGGGTGCCAGCTTCCTCAAGAATGCGCACCCGCACATCGGCACCTTGAGAGCCTGCCAGTGACGAAAAGCATCCGGCGATCGATGCCAGCCCGCCGCGTTCGGCTTCAGCCCCGGCGGCGATCCGCGCCTGCCATTCCTCGCAAGGCTGCGCACCCTGGCGCAGCACCACCCCGCCGTGTGCCGCGACGCCGTAGTCGAACTGCAGATCGACCCGCCCCAGCGCATCCAGACTGCGCCCGGTGACCGGAACCAGCAAGGTGCCGCGCCGCAACCATTCGATCCAGGCCAGCTGGCGCGGGGTGGCGAAGCTGGAGGGTCGCCCTTCGCGATCGAAGGCCATTGGCACCAGATCGGCTTCGGGCACATCGGGCGGGCACTTGCGGCGGGTCTGGAACAGGGTGTCGTCAAGATCGACCAGGGCAATTGCGGAGATCATCTGAGCTGGGGCTCCGGCAGCGCAAAATTGATCGCATGATCGCCGGGGCGGACCAGCGCCGGATCGAGCGAGCCTGCCGGAGTCTCATGGCAGACAATCCGTCGCCGCGCCGCCGTGCGCGCGGTGTTGTAAAGGAAATTGGGGACCCCGGTGTGATAATTGTCGGCCAGCCGCAGCACCGAACAGATCGCCGCACCAACCCGTGCCGGGCTGCGCGTGGTGGCCTGGACCAGCACGTCGTGGCCGTCCGCCTCAAGCGCTTCGGCCAGCCGGAACGCGGGGTAATGCAGCTCGCCGGTGCCCACCACCAGCAGCGGGTTGTCGTGAACTGGCGGCAGGGCCTCGCACAGCGCGGCATGGCTGGGCGGCAAGGCGAGAGTGCCCAGGCGGCCGTAGTTGGCCTTCTGCTCAAGCGTTCCGAGCCGCCCGGTGCAGGGTTCGACCGCCGCGTTTTCCGACCCTTCGCCCTGCCAGGCGAGCGTGCCCGCCAACAGCGAATGGACCCGCGCCGGGGCCGGCATCGCGGCCAGAAAGCCGTCTCCGCCGGTCCAGTCGGTCAGTACCGCCACTTCGATCTGTTCGAGCTTTGGCAGATGCGGCGCGAGCCGGGCGGCGAGGTTGGCGAAAGTGTTGCCGGTGGTGACCTCGTCATCGACCAGCACCAGCGTACGCACCTGCTCCAGCCCGTGCGGCCACTGCGCGCAATTCGGCGCATAGATCAAATGCGAGCTGGCATGGCTGTGCGGCTCTTCGAAGCGGACCAGCGGCTCGCGCCCGATCAACTGGCGGGTCGAATGGAGATAGAGCGCGTCGCTGCGGCCCGCGCTTGCCACCCAGGCGGCGTGGACCGATTGGCCCAGCGCGATCGCGGTTTCGGCCATGCCGACGAACAGCACCGGGCCGGGCTGATCGTGCGGCACCTGCCGCGCGAGGGCATCGCTGGCGGCGCGCATTTCGGAGGGACGCGCCGGGATATGACGGCCCAGCACCCGCGAGACGATCAGAAACCCGCGCCGCCGGTTCTCGCGCGCGGCGAAGGCGCAAAGCCGGTCGAGCGGCCAGTCACCCTCGCGCCACTGCAAGTGCAGCCTGCCGTTGGGCAGCATGACTGCCCGGCTGCGCGCACCGGCACCGGAACTGAAATCAAACGCGGAGGCGTTTTCCAACTTTGGCTCCTGGTGGGGGAAAGGGAGGGCGTGGTTAACGCCGCGCAGCTTAACCGAAAATTGCGCGAATCAGAACCCGATCTTGAGGCAGGTCGCAAACAGGCGGGCTTCCTTGGCAATATCGGCGCGCGAGCGGCTTTGCCCCGGGTGCGCAACCCGCGGGGCGATGCCTGCCGCATCAAGGAAAGCGCGGGCTACCAGGCCTTTGACCCCGAAATTGATATTCTCCGAAGCTGAACCCGAATTGCGGACCTGGTCGTGCGCCAACCCGGCACGCACCACGCCGATCACCAGCCCGGTCGAATCGAGGATCGGCCCGCCTGACGACCCACTGGCGGTAGGCGCGGTATATTGCATAACTGCGGCATTGTTGCCGAACCCGCACAGGCCCGAGACATTGCCCGCAGTCACTTGCGGACCCTGCCCCAGCAGGTTTTGCAGCGGGAAGCCGACCAGCACCACATCTTCGCCCAGGTGCAGTTCTATCCCGTCGCGGAAAGTCGCCAGCTGCTCGAACGCGGTATCGCATTCGACCAGCGCGAGGTCGTTGTAAGGGTCGGAGAAGACCACCCGCCCGGGGCTGGAACGGCGTTCGTTGGTCACTTCGATCTTCTGCGCGTCTTCGATCACGTGGTGGTTGGTCAGCACATGGTTGGGCGCGATCACGAAGCCGCTGCCCGAAGCGGTGGAACCGGGCGTGGGGCGCGGGCCACTGCGGCCGGGGCCGGGACCGTCGTCATAGCCGCCGCCACCCGAACGCGGCGGATCGGGCAGGCCGTGGTTGCTGTCGAGATGCTGGCCGGTCCTTGATCCGATCACCCCCAGCCCCCCGGTAAAGCCCTGGCCGTTGGCCATCAGCCGCCAGCCGCCGTCGTGGCGATAGGCATCGACCAGATGCAGCGTGGCATTGCCGCAATTGGCGAGATCAATCCGGAATGCATAAGGATCGGCAGGGGTATCGCCCTTCGCTTCGATCCATGCCAGGTCCATGAAGGCCGCGCCGGTGCCCGGTCCGCCCGCAACGTAAGCGATGGCCTGAACCCGGGTGACTTCCGGCGGCAACCGATCGAGCGCGAAATCGGTGGTGAAACCGGCATCGAACTTGACGTAAGCGTGCGAATCCTTGCCCGGCCCCAGCGCATAGGCCGGTTCCACGTTGCTGGCCTTTTCGCCGTTCAGGAACAGCACCACCAACGAAAAGCGCGCGGCGAGCAGCCCGGCGTTCCCGCATTCGAGCGAGAAGCGCAGCTGGCTGCCCGCCAGCTTGATGCGCTGGCCGGGGACAAGCTGGGTCATTGGCGGGGCCAGCTCAGAGCTTGACCCCCATCGACCCGGCCAGAGCCCCCAGCCCGCCTGCGAAACCTTCGCCGCGGGCCTTGAACTTGAACCCGCCGGCTTCATTGGGGTCGCGGTAAAGCTCGCCAAAGATCATCGCGGTTTCGACCGAGGCGTCTTCGGAGAGGTCATAGCGGGCGATTTCCGAGCTATCGCGTTCATCGACCACACGGATGAAAGCGCGCTGGACCATGCCGAAGTTCTGGCGGCGCTGGTCGGCCTCGTGGATCGTGACGGTAAAGGCGATCCGCTCGACATCGCCGGGCAGCTGGCCCAGTGAAACCGCAATCACTTCATCGTCACCTTCGCCTTCGCCGGTCAGGTTGTCGCCCTTGTGGACCACCGAGCCATCGGCCGATCGCGGCTGGTTGTAGAAGATGAAGTCCGCATCGCTGCGCACTTTGCCGCCCGCACCCAGCAGGAAGGCCGAAGCATCAAGATCGAAAGCCGCGCCGTCGGTAACCCGCGTGTCCCAGCCCAGCCCGACGCGGATCGCGCTGAGCCCCGGGGCCTGCTTGGTCAGGCTGACGTTGCCGCCCTTGGTAAGCGAAACTGCCATTACTTTCCTCCTTGAGGCGCGGGGCCGATCAGCCGATGTTCACGCCGAAATGTTTTGCCATCGGGCCAAGCCCGCCGGCAAATCCCTGCCCGACCGCGCGGAACTTCCATTCCTCGCCGTGGCGATAGACCTCGCCGAAGATCATCGCGGTCTCGGTCGAGCTGTCTTCGGTCAGGTCATAGCGAGTGATCTCATTGCCGTTCGAGCTGTCAACGATCCGCACGAAAGCGTTGCTGACCGAGCCGAAGTTCTGACGGCGCGCATCGGCATCGTGGATCGTTACCGCAACTGAGATCTTGGCGACATCGGCAGGGACCCGCGAAAGATCGACCTTGACCGCTTCGTCATCACCGTCGCCCTCGCCGGTCAGGTTGTCACCGGTATGCTCGACCGAGCCATCGGCCGACTTGAGGTTGTTGTAGAAAATGAAGTCCCCGTCCGAACGGACCTTGCCATCGGCGTTGAGCAGAAAGCACGAGGCATCGAGATCGAAGGCTGCGCCGTCGGTCGAACGTACGTCCCAGCCGAGCCCGATCAGGATATTCGACAGCCCGGGCGCTTCCTTGGAAAGGCTGACGTTACCGCCCTTGGAAAGACTGACACTCATCGTTTCACTCCATCGATGGATGGCCCGGATCGCCGATCCGGGCCGGTTGTCGTTTTGGTCACTTGTCGGCTGCAGCCTCGGCCCGGTTGTGGCGAACCGAGGAATAGAACGCCAGCCCGATCAGCGTAGCACCGATCAGCCCGGTCACCGTTTCAGGGATATGCATGCCGGGAATTACGCTGGTGAGCATGATCGCTGCCAGGGCGATGATCGCCCAGAACGCGCCGTGTTCCAGGTAAAGGTATTCGGCCAGCGTGCCCTTTTCGACCAGCATGACCGTCATCGACCGCACGAACATCGCCCCGATCCCCAAGCCCAGCGCGATGATGATCAGGTTGTTCGACAGCGCGAAGGCCCCGATCACGCCGTCAAAGCTGAACGAGGCGTCGAGCACTTCGAGGTAGAGGAAGGCGCCAAGCCCGGCCTTCTGCACGCCATCGGCGGTTTCGGGCGCCTCAAGCGCGTTGCCGATCCATTCAACCGCGAAGAAGGTCGCGATCCCCATCAGCCCCGCAACCAGGAACGTCTGCCCTTCGGCAGGATCGGCGACCTGGTTCGAGATCAGATAGAGCAGCACGATGGTCAGGATGATCTCGAACGCCTCAAGATCGGCAAATTTCTTGAGCGGACGCTCGATCGTGCCAATCCAGTCATGCTCCTTGTCCGCATCGAAGAAGAACTTGAGCCCGACCAGCAGCAGGAACGCCCCGCCAAAACCCATGATCCCGGCCTGCGATGCCTTGATGATCTCTTCGTATCGCTTGGGATCGTCCAGCGCGAGCTTGATCGCCTCGATCGGACCTATCGAGGCGGCAACCACCACAATCAGCAGCGGGAAGACGATCCGCATCCCGAACACCGCGATCGCGATCCCCCAGGTCAGGAAGCGCCGCTGCCAGACCGGGTCCATGTCCTTGAGCACCGTGGCGTTGACCACCGCGTTGTCGAACGAAAGCGACACTTCGAGCACGCCGAGCACCAAGCAGATCCACAAGGTGGCCAGTGCCACGCTTAGCCCGCCCATCACGTAGCCGTAATAGGCACCCAGCCCAAGGCAGGCCGCCGTAAACAGCAGGCTGCCGGTAAAATACTTCATCATACTTTTGTTCCCCCCAATGGCAGCCAGTCATGCATGCCAATCAATCCTTGCTGCCCGCGGTCCAGCGCAGGCCGAAGCCCAGCCGCTGGTCGTATTCGCTGTGGTCGCGGAAATACTCAACCAAGCGGGTCACTTTGATCTGCCCGCCTTCGTTCTCGAGCACCGCGATTCCGCAAAAGCCGCGATCGTTGCGGCCTTCGGTCATCCGCACTTCGATCGGCGGCTGATCGGGTGCGGTAATCGTTACCACCCCGTCGGTCGAGGACCAGTTGGGCGCGCCTTCATAGATATAGGCGAAAATCGCGATCCGGCGGAACGCGGGCCACTGTCCGCCGTTGATCCGCATCGTCTCACCGCCGGCGACATCGCCGGTCCGGTCATCGCCCGACAGTGCGACGAAGGGCAAGTCATGGAAACTGCCAAACCGGCGGCCCAGCGCCTGGACCACGGTCATCTGCCCATCGGCCAGTTCGATCAGGCAGCCGAGGTCCAGGTCGATCGCGTTACCGCCGCCGAAGAAGCCCTTCTTGCCGCGGTTCCAGTTGAGGTTGACCTGAATTTCGCCAAATGAAGACCCGCGCTTTTCAAGACTGATCGAGGGCCGGCCCTTGTCGAGCGAGATCTTCGACAGGCTGATCGGGGCAGCCGGAGCCGCAGGTGGCGGGGCCGGTGGCGGAGGCGGTGGCGGCGGGGGAGCCGGAGCAGGCTCATCCGCGACATCGATCCCGAACGAGCGCGCGAGCGGCCCCAACCCGCCGTTGAAGCCTTGCCCAACCGCGCGGATTTTCCAGCCATTCCGCCGGTAAAGCTCGGCCACCATCAAGGCGGCTTCGGTTGCGCTGCCCAGCGCCGGGGCATAGTCGATAATTGCTGCGCCGCCCTGGCTGACAGTCAGCTTGAGCCCGTCGTGCCGGGCCAGGGTCGATCCGCCTGCACTGGTATCGACAGTGACGCAGAACACCACTTTGTCGATCTCATCGGGGATCGCCGCCAGATCGACATCGAACCGCAAATTGGTGCTGCTGTTGCCCGCGACCTTGACCGCACCATTGGCGCCGCTTGGCTGGTTGTAGAACACCATATCGGCGTCGGTGCGGACCTTGCCAGAGGCACCCAACAGGTAGGCCGAAGCATCGAGCCCGGCGCTGCCGGCCAGCGGCCAATCAATCGCCACGCTGATCGCTCCGCCGTCGAGCTGGGTATTACCCCCAGTTTGGAGACTATGCATCGATCGGTGGATCAGAGCGTGCGGACGATGGCGGGCATCATGTCATGGAAAGTCCGGCCTGAAGTGATCGCACCGACCGCGGTCATGGTCCAGCCGCTGCCGCTGCGGGTCAGCTTGGCCATGATCTGCGCGGTGTGCGAACCGCTTCCGGTCAGGTCATAGCGGGCCATCTCCTGACCCGTGGTGGCATCGACCAGGCGGCAGAAGGCATTTTCGATCCGGTCAAAGGTATCACCCTGGAACGAATTGACGGTGAAGACCATGGTCTGGACTTCGGCCGGCACGCGCGGCAGATCGACGATAATCTGTTCGTCGTCACCATCGCCATCGCCGGTGCGGTTGTCGCCGGTGTGAACGATGCTGCCGTCTTCGCTGCGCAGCTGGCCAAACCAGATTGCTTCGAGCGGCTGCCCTTGCGCGTTGAACAGCAGGCACGAAGCATCGAGATCGATCTCGTCAGCGCCGCCCAGCAGCGATCCGAAAAAGCCCTTCTTCTGCTTGACGTCCCAGCCCAATCCCATGATCACCTTGGTCAACGCATCGCCGTTGTTCTTCGCCAGCGAAACGCTTTGTCCTTTAGCCAAGCTTACCATGTTGTCCTCTCCCGGGCGGATGTTAACGCGGGCCATCCTGCAAGATCACCTAGGGACCCGCAAGCTGCAATTTGTTTAGATGAGGGGATTGGCAACAGCCAAATTTGGGGTTCAGCCGAACGGATCCTCAACCTTGCCGTAACGGCGCGAAACGAAATCGGCGTTGTTGGCGAAAGCATCAAGTTCACTCTGCGCCAGATCGCGCGACATCGCTTCTACCCGGGCGCGCATCTTGCCCAGCGCCTCTTCCAGCACAAAGCTGGCCGAGCGTCCGGTCTTCTTGAAGATTTCCTTGCGGTGTTCGGCCGGCACATCGATGTAGCTGCGCAGCAGCTTGGGCAAATGCTCGTCGCGCAGCTGCACCAGTTCGCCCAGCACGATCCGGTCGAACGCCGACTGGTCGGCCTGGGCCATCAGCCGCGAGATCATGTCGGCAATCGACTTGGCCTCCTGGCGGGCCTTTTCGGGCAGGCGCTGGTCATCGAAATCGACCCGCGGCGCGGGCGGCGGCGCAGGCGGCGTCGCGGGCGGTGCGGCCTCGGGGCTGGAGCCCAGGAACTTGCGAAACCAGTCGATCATCTTTGCGCGCTTTGGCGAATCCTTTGAATGCCTTCAAGTGTTAGCATTAGCGCGCAGCTCTTGCACTGCCCCTAATCACGCGACTGGCTGTGGGCGATCGAATGGGCTGCGCTGACCAGCCGTTCGCGTTCGCTGTCAAGCGCGCCCAGTGCGTGCCGGATATTGGCCAGCGCCCGCCCGACCTGATCGAGCGCACGGCCATCCTGGCTGGCCATTTCGGGATCGATCAGGTTGCGGTGGACCTCGCCGGTGGCCTCGGCCACGCCTTCCATCGTCGCGGCCAGGCGCGCCAGTTCGGCTTCGGTCCGGCGCAAGTCGCGGTCGGCCCGGTCAATTGCGCGATCCGCGCTTTCGGCTGAGCGCGCGGTGCGGATCGCGTGGTCGATTGCCGCGACCAAGGCCTGGCTGTTCTCCCCCAGCGCGGTCAGCGCCAGCCGCGCCTGGTGGCCCAGCGCCAGTTCGGTCGAAAGCGCGGCCTGCCGCCCGATCAGCGCGGGCAGCACTTCCCCGCGCAAGGCCTGGGCGCGGTGCGGATCGGCAAGGGCCAGCACCGCCTCGACCCGAGCGGCGGCCTGGCCCAGCCAGATTCGCGCACGCTCGATCGCGGTACAAGCCTCGGCCAGCATCGCCTTGCCGTGATCGAGTGCGACCAGTTGGCGCAACATGGCATCGCGGCTCGCGGCCAGCTCGGCCACGGTCGCAACGTACTGCTGACGCGCGCTCAGTCGCTGCGTTTCCGGATCCGGCCCGCGCCTGGCGAACAGCCGCCGCCAGCCGCCAGGCCTTGTTGCCGCCGCGCTCCCGGCCAGGGCATCGCTCAACCGCTGCAACTCACCCAGCCGCGCCGCAACTTCGGCCTGGACCGCCCGGTCCTCGCCCAGCACTGCCAGCCGGTTGACCGCCGCCGCCAACCGCGCCGAAGCCAGCGTCGCAGCCTGCTCCAGCCGGTCGCGACTGGCCAGGAATGTCGGGCTCAGCGGCGGTGCCTCGAGCAGATCGCGCAGCAGGCGTTCAAGTTCGCTATCGGCCATGATCAGCATTTGGGCATTTTGGACCAAAACGGCAAGCAGTGTCCCGTTGGCTTACTGCGCCGGGGCCGGGCAATACTGGCGCAAGTAGTCGCCGTGGGCGGGCATGTGCTGGACGACGTAGCGGATCGATTGCTCGATCCCGTCAAGCTCGCGCCCGGTGTCCGGCTCCTTGAGTGTGCCGACCATCGCATTGTGGCCCTGCATGCTGATCCCCTGCCCCATCATCACCGCCGCCCAGCTGGTTTCGGTGAACAGCTCGTCATCCTCGCGGAAGATCTGGCCGTTGCGGCGGAACAGTTCGACCTTTTCGGTCAGGCTGTCAGGCACCGCCATGGTTCGGCAATGGTTCCAGAAGGCCGAGTCATCGCGGCTGGTGGTGTTGTAGTGCAGGATCAGGAAATCGCGGATCCGGGCATATTCCTTGCCGGTCAGGCGGTTGAAGGCGTCCTCCTGCGCCTGGGTGATCCCGTCGAGCGAAAGCAGCGCAATCAGCTTGTTGATCCCGGTGTAGATCAGGTGGATCGAGGTCGATTCAAGCGGCTCCATGAAGCCCGAGGCCAGCCCCAGCGCGACCACGTTCTTGTTCCAGAACTTCTTGCGCCGCCCGGTGGTGAAGCGCAGGAAATTGGGATCGGCCCCCGGCTTTCCGGCGATGTTCCCCACCAGAATATCGTGCGCCTCGTCATCGCCCATGAAGCTGCTGCAATAGACATGCCCGTTGCCGTTGCGGTGCTGCAACGGCACCTGCCATTGCCACCCGGCGCTGTGCGCGGTGGCACGCGTATAGGGCAGCGGCCCGCTGCCATCCTCGCGCAGGCAGGGCAGCGCCACGGCGCGGTCGCAGGGCAGGTAATTGCTCCAGTCCTCGTACCCGGTCCCCAGCGCCTGTTCGATCAGCAGCCCGCGAAAGCCGCTGCAATCGATGAACAGATCGCCTTCAATCCGGGTTCCGTCTTCCAGTTCGACCGCTTCGACAAAGCCGCTGTCCCCGGCAATCGCGACATTGCGGACCTTGCCCTCACGCCGCACCACGCCGCGCTTTTCGGCATAGCCGCGCAGGAACCGGGCATAGCGTCCGGCGTCGATGTGGTAGGCATAGTTGACCGGCGGCAAGTCTTCGCGGGTATAGTCTTCGGTGCGGGCAAAGCGGCCGAAATGCGCGGCCATGGTTTCCAGATTGAAGACCTGGATCGG
The DNA here is from genome assembly GCA_018334165.1 of Sphingomonadales bacterium. Taxonomy (GTDB): domain Bacteria; phylum Pseudomonadota; class Alphaproteobacteria; order Sphingomonadales; family Sphingomonadaceae; genus Novosphingobium. Next base: position 14,899 of record JAGXTB010000161.1, read on the forward strand.
GCGCGGATCGCCGCTTTGGCGGTACTTTTGCCAGACATGGTGGAACGAGATTCCGCCCATCTGATAGCCATAATTGCCGAAGGGGTGGATATAGCTGTCCCCCTGCTTGCCCCAGTTGACGAACTGGATGCCCAGCTTGAAGCTGCCCTGAGCCGCGGCCAGCATTTCGCGCTCGTCCACTTCGAGCAGGCGGTTGAAATCGAGGAACGGCGGGATCGTTGCCTCGCCCACACCGACCGTGCCGATATCTTCGGATTCGACCAGGGTGATCGCCACATCGCGCCCGGCCCTGACCCGCGACAACGCTGCCGCGGCCATCCAGCCTGCGGTCCCGCCACCCACAATCACGATTTTTTCGATCGGCATGCCGCCCTGCTCCCTTTATCCCGGCGTGGCATTATAACGCGCGCGGTGCAATTGTGAACGTTCATTTTCCCCCTTGTGAACGCTCACAATTGAATCTATGCCTCTTCGCGACGGTAAAAACACGCCTCGCGAAGATTCGCGGGTAGGGGAGGACAGGAATGGCTCGCAACAGGCTTTTTAGCGCAATGAATCTCCGCCGCATGACGGCGCTGACTTCGGCCTCGACGATTGCGCTGTGCGCGATTGCGGCCCAGCCGGCCATGGCGCAGGACGCAGCCGATCCCCAGGCAGCCGCCGAGGCCCCTGCCGAAGAACCCGAAATCACCGTCACCGGCTTCCGCCAGGCGCTGGGGAACGCACAAGGCATCAAGCGCCGGTCCGATACCTTTGTCGATGTGATCACCGCCGAAGACATCGGCGCCCTGCCCGACCGTTCGGTGGCAGAAGCGCTGCAGCGCGTGCCGGGGATCAACATCTCGCGCTTCGAGCAGCGCAACGACCCCGATCGCTTCTCGGTCGAAGGTTCGGGCGTGATCATCCGCGGCCTGCCCTATGTCCGCTCGGAACTGAACGGCCGCGATATCTTCTCGGCCAATGGCGGACGCGAACTGTCGTTCAACGACGTTTCGCCCGAACTGCTGGGCCGGGTCGAAGTGTTCAAGAACAGCACCGCAGACATGATCGACGGCGGGATTTCGGGCACGGTCAACCTCGTCACCCGCAAGCCGCTCAACAAGCCGGGCCTGAACATTGCCGGCACGCTAGAGGCCAATTATGGCGACATGGCCAAGAAATGGTCGCCGGGCTTCTCGATCCTCGCGTCGAACACGTTTGAATCCAACATCGGCACTTTCGGCATCCAATTGGCTTATGCCCAGTCGGAACTGGTGACCAAGACCGACGCTTCGCAGATTACCGATCCGTGCTATCGCGATGCCGCACTGACCGGGCCGTGCCTGCGCGTGCGCCCTGTTGGTTCGGGCGGATTTAGCGGATCGCAGAATTTCAATGCGAGCAATTTTCCGCCAGCAAACTCTGTGTTCGTGCCGAAGGGCGCTGGGGTGCGCACCACCGATTTGACACGCGAACGCAGCGCGTTTTCGGCGGTCGGTCAGTGGGAAAGCAATGATGGCCGCGCGCAACTCACGCTGGAGTATCTGCGGGCTGAAACCAATGCGACGCTAAACGAATTTGCGGTGTTGGCGCTGGTCAACGACGATGGCCTGTTCCCCGTGACGGCACCAGGCACGACGCCCGAGTTCAGGGGCAACCAATGGGTCGCGGGTACGCTGACGCAGGTCCAGCCGTTCACCGGCGGGCGCGGCATCCCGACCGAACTGTTGCGCTTCCAGCGCGAAGACACGGCGATGACCGAGGATTTTTCCGCACATGTGAAGCTGAACCCTACGGATCGGCTGCGCATGAACTTTGAGTTCCAGCATATCAAGTCGGACCGCACCGAGGATGGTTTCATTTCGGCCATGCAGACCTATACCGACGTCCGCATTGACAATCGGGGTTCGACGCCGCTGGTGGAGTTTCTGCAGCCCGGTTCGACTACGTCACCATCGAGCTATTTCAACGATCCGTCGCGGACCATGTACTGGTTCCTGCTCGACAACCAGGTCAAGAATGACGGCGGCCTGACGAGCGTGCGCTTTGACGCCGAATATGACGTCAGCGACGACGGTTTTTTCAAGAAGGCACGTTTCGGCGGGCGTTGGGGTGATCGCAACCGCGTGACGCGCAGCGCCAATTTCTCGAACTGGGGGAATCTGGGGGCGCCGTGGACCGGGCGCGGCGGCAACTGGAACTGCGGTGATTTCCAAGCCTTTGGCTGCGGCGGCGCCTATGTCCGCGACTTCCCTGGTTCGGCCAATCTGCGCAGTCCTTTTGGTGACAACTTCCAGCGCGGCAACGCGCCGGTGCCGTTTGGCGACGGTTCGGCCTTCTTCTTTGGCGGCGACAATATGCTCGCCGACTATCTCAGTGGTGCGATCAGGCCGCAGGCCAGTGCGATCACCAACTTTACGCTGACGCCGAATGCCTGGTTCCCGATCTCGGCGCGTTCAAATGCGCTGCCCGGCGGCCCGTGGACAGCCGGCGAAATTTCGGACGTCAGTGAAGAGACTTTCGCCGCCTATGCCCGCGTCGACTTTGGCGCCGATATGGGCGACAAGATCAAGCTGACTGGCAATTTCGGCCTGCGTTATGTCAGCACCGCAGTTCAGAGTGGCGGGTCGTTCAGCTTGCCTTCGCCAAAGATCTTTGATGACAATGGCAATCGTGACGGCGTGGTGCAGCTTGCTGAGGTGCAAGGGTCCTGCGCTTTCATTTTGCAGAACAATATTACGCCGGTTCCGGGCTATTGCGGCCTCTCGCCCGCTCGCCAGGCCGACTTCGCAAGTCTGTTCACGGGTGAGGTCATTCCCGATCCTTTGAACATCCGTTTCTCGAACTGGCTACCCAGCTTCAATGCCCGGCTCGATTTCGGCAACGGCATGCTGGTCCGCGCTGCAATCTCCAAGGGGATCTCCAGACCTGACCTCTCAGCCTTTGCGTCTGGCGGCGGCGCTTTTGACAACACCAACAATCTGCGTGCGGGAGGGATACTTTCCACTGGCCCATTGATTGGGATCGGTACCGGGAATCGCTTCCTGCGCCCGGTGGAATCGTGGAACTTTGACCTTTCTTTCGAATGGTACTGGGCCGATGTTGGCTCGCTGTCTGTTGCCGGTTTCGTCAAGGACATGAAGAGTATCATCAATAGCGGTGCGATCGTTCGTCAATTCGGCACACCTGCGGGCGTCAACACCGACGTGCTTTTCAACACGCCAGTCAACAGTGACGGCGGCACACTGAAGGGCGTCGAAGTTTCATACCAACAGGCCTACACCTTCTTGCCGGGCCTGCTGAGCGGTTTGGGCTCGCAGTTGACCTATACCTATGTCGATGCGGGTGATTTCAACAATTCCACCCTTGGTTCCGAGCAAAGCCCGCTTGCGGGTGGTTTGCCGCTGGCCGGCGTCTCCAAGCACACGCTCAACGCGACCGTATTCTATGAAAAGGGACCCTTCGCGGCGCGTCTGGCCTATAACTGGCGCTCGGACTTCCTGCAGACCCCGCGCGACGTGATCTTCCCGTTCTCGCCGATCTATGGTGAGAGCACCGGGCAGCTTGACGGCTCGATCTTCTTCACGGTGAACGAGCATATCAAGCTGGGCGTCCAGGGGGTCAACCTGCTCGACGAAGTGACCCGCACCAGCCAGGTGATCGACTTTGCCGGAACCCGGGCAACCCGCTCGTCCTTCCGCAACGATCGCCGCTTCACGTTCCTGGCGCGCTTCGACTTCTAAGCCGGGTTGGGACGGTATAAGGAAATGGCGGGCCCCAGTCGTGCGACCGGGGCCCGCTTTCTTGTTGGAGGGAGAAAAATGCGGCTGATAACCGGTGCTCTGATCCTGGCAGGATCGCTGTTGACTGTAACGCAGGCATGGGCAGGCGAAGCCACGCCCGATCCGGCCGGCTGGCAGCTGGTCTGGTCCGATGAGTTCGACGGCACCAAGCTCGACAAGGCCAAATGGAAGCCCGAGAAATCGTGCTGGGGCGGCGGCAACGACGAACGCCAGTGCTATACCGCACGGCCCAAGAATATCGTGGTTGAGGGCGGCATGCTGAAGCTGAAGGCCTTCCGTGAGGACTTCACCGGCCCCGATCGTCCGCCCGAAATTGCTTCGATGCCCAACCCCAACCGGACCCAGCCGTTCACCTCTGGCAAGATCCGCACCCGCGACATCGCCAGCTGGCGCTATGGCAAGATCGAGTTTCGCGCGCGGGTACCCAAAGGGCAAGGCGCCTGGCCCGCGGTGTGGATGATGCCGGCCGAGGATCACTATGGCCCCTGGCCGCTATCGGGCGAGATCGACATTCTGGAATCGGTCAACCAGGGCGCGCTGTGCCCCGGCTGCAAGGGCGGCGTTGGGGAGAACCGGTCGATCAGCGCGCTCCACTTTGGCGACAAGCCGCCCCGCAACCAGCACATCGAAATGCGCGTGGCTCCGGCCAATCTGGCGCTGGTTTCGGACGATTTCCACGTCTGGACACTCGAATGGGGCCAGGGGCTGATGCGCTTCTACCTCGACGGCAAGCTCTATTGGCAGGTTACCGCCAGTCAGTGGCGGACCGGCTCGTCCAAGGCCAAGGGCAATCCGCTTGCGCCTTTCGACCGGCACTTCTACCTGATGGCCAATCTGGCGATCGGGGGCAGGCTGGCCGAAGAGAACAATTCTGGCGGGATCGATCTCAATGCAATACCGGCTGAATTCGCGATCGACTGGATCAGGGTCTATCAATGCGGGCCGGACCGGGAAACTGGCCTGGCCTGCATGAAAGACGGCAAAGGGGGAAATTGAGTCATGGTGCGCCGCCGCCAGGCTGTAACGATCAAGCACGTGGCCGCCGATGCCGGCGTCTCGCTGCAGACCGTCAGCCGGGTCATCAACAACGAGCCCAATGTCCGCCCCGAAATGAAGGAGCGGGTCCAGGCCTCGATCGACAAACTGGGCTATGTCCCGTCGATCGCGGCGCAGCGCATGAGCGGTTCGCGGTCATACCTGATCCTGGCGATCAACGACCGTGACCGGACCATTGCCGACTGGACAGCGCGGCTGGGGACTGACTGGGTCGATCAGATGCTGCTCGGCGGCATGCTCAAATGCGCCGAGCACGGCTACCGGATGATCTTTGAACTGGTCGATACCCACAGCGACCACGTCGAGCGCGAATTACTGGGCGCGATTGCCGCGCTGCGCCCGGACGGGATCATCCTGACCCCGCCGCACTCCGATAATCCGCAGATCGTTGCGCTGCTCGACGAGCAGGAGATCCCGTTTGTGCGGATCGGATCGAAGCAGAATGGCGCCGGCATCCCGGTCTCGATGGACGACGAAGGCTCGGCCTGCCAGGCGACGGGCTATCTGATCGAGCGCGGCCACCAGGCGATCGGCTTCATCGCCGGATCGAACGAATATGAGCTGAGCGGCTGGCGGGTCGACGGCTGGCGCAAAGTGATGGCGCAAGCCGGTCTTGCGACCGATGGCCTGCTGGCCGAAGGCGATTTCAGCTTTGCCTCCGGCGAAGCAGCAGCGCGCGAGCTGCTGGACCGGGCCGACCGGCCCAGCGCGATCATCGCCAGCAATGACCAGATGGCGCTGGCCACGCTGGAGGTTGCCCGCTCGCTGGGCATCGCGGTGCCGCAGGACCTCTCGCTGATCAGTTTCGACAATACGCCGCTGGTCCATTTTACCCAGCCGCCGTTGACCGCGGTCGATCAGCCGATTGCCGCCACCGCCGCCAAGGCGG
>JAGXTB010000162.1 GCA_018334165.1 Sphingomonadales bacterium
GAAGTCGAGACACAGTGCGCCGGTGTCTCGACTTCGCTCGACACGAACGGGGTTAGGGTTACAATCATGTCCCTAGTCCTCGCCGAAGCCGTCCTTGACCAGGCCGACCAGCTTGAGCAGCGCCAGGTCCGCGCCTTCGCCCGAAACCACGATTTCCACCGAATCGCCCTTGGCCGCGCCCAGCATCATCAGCCCCAGGATCGAGGCCCCGGCGGCCTCGTTACCATCCTTGTGGACCGAGACTTGCAGCCCGTCGCCCAGCTTGGCCACCGCATTGACGAACTTGGCGCTGGCCCGCGCGTGGAGGCCCCGGTTGTTGACGATCTCGACGCTTTCGCGGTGTTCCGACATGCTGCCCCTGTGCGATCTTGTTATGCGTGTGTTCGCGATTATGCGTCCTGGCCAAGGAACTCCGAGGCTACGGTGATGTAATTGCGCCCGGCATCGCGCGCTGCGGTGACTGCCTTGGTCAGGTCCATGCAGCTGCGCGCCTTGGCCAGGCGGATCAGCATCGGCAGGTTGATCCCGGCGATCACTTCGACCTTGCCCTTTTCCATTAGCGAAATCGCCAGGTTCGAGGGCGTCCCGCCGAACAGGTCGGTCAGGATGATCGCACCCGCGCCGCTGTTCACCGCTTCCACTGCCGCGCCAATTTCGGCCCGGCGGGCTTCCATGTCGTCGTTGGGGCCGATGCAGACGGTCGCGACCATTTCCTGCCGGCCGACGACATGCGTCATGGCGCTGACGAATTCCTCTGCCAGCCTGCCATGCGTAACCAGGATCATGCCGATCATGAGGGGGATGCACTCCGAATCCGAACCCCGGCGAGTCGCACGGGCGAATGGGGCAGCGCCATGACGCCAAGCGCGGCCACGGTCAATGCTTTCCTTCGACCAGGTCGGCCGCGCGGGCGGACAGGTTGCGGTGGAGCACGCTGGGGGAATAGCCCGCATCGCGCAGCGCCGCTGCCATCTGCTCAGCGGTAAAGACCGAACGGTGCCGCCCCCCGGTGCAGCCGAAAGCCACGTTTACATAAGCCTTCCCTTGCGCCTTGTAGCGCGGCAGCAGCAGCAGGATCAGATCGCGGATCCGCGCGAACGCCTCGTCCCAGGCTGGATCCTGGCGGATGTGATCGGCGACCTCCGCGTCCTGACCGGTCTGCTCACGCAGCCCAGCGTCCCAGTGCGGATTGCCCAGGAAGCGCATGTCGAAGACCAGATCGGCGATCGGCGGCATGCCCCGGGCAAAGCCGAAGCTGCTGACCGATACGGTCATTTCAGCCGGCGCAGTCTCGCCAAAGCGCTCGCGCACCGCTTGCTGCAGGTCGTTGCTGGTAAAGTCGGTGGTCGAAATCACCATGTCGGCCCAGCGCCGCAGCGGTTCGATCAGTTCGCGCTCGGCGGCGATCCCGCTGGCGGCGGGCAGATCAAGGGCTAGCGGATGGCGCCGCCGCGTCTCGTTATAGCGCCGCTCCAGCTCGCGCCCGGCGCAGTCAAGGAACAGCGTGGTGATCTCCAGGTCCTCGCGGCGGGACAGCGGCTTGACCTGCTGGATCACCTTGTTGGGGTCGAATCCGCGGGTCCGCGAATCGAACCCGATCGCCAAAGGCGCGCGCAGCTCGCTGGCCGGGGCATCGGCGCTGTCGATCAGGCGGCCGAGCAGGCGGATCGGGAAATTGTCGATCACTTCCCAGCCCAGATCTTCCAGCACCTTGAGCGCGGTCGATTTGCCCGCGCCCAGCAGGCCGGTGACCAGCAACAGGCGTTGGCGGGTGGGTGAAGGGGATTCGCGCATGGTCCTGCGCTTATAGATGGGCCTGGATGGCTGGAATGTGAAGGACCGAGAGTGCCCTGTCCCCGATGGGGACGCACTGCTCTGGCCTGCAAAAGCTCGCTTTGTCGCAACTGACGCTCGAATGGTCCGCTCGGCGCTTGCCTTTGCAGGGTCTCTTGATGACAGCGGCGACCACAAACAGGGTTCGCCGCACCCGCGCGGTGCGAAGGAGTATTGATTGATGCATGCACTAACCTTCAAGCCGGGAGCGCTTGTCCTGCTCGCCGCGCTGAGCCTGCCGCTTGCGGCCCCGCTTGCCGCGCAGACCGCCGAAGCGCCGCAAGCCAACAGCAACATCGTCGTCAGCGGAATCCGCATGTCGGCCGGGCCCGACGTCAAGGGCATCATCGCTGCGCGCAATGAGGACAAGATCAAGGTTGTCGCAGCCGATGGCACCGCATCGGTGATCACCGTGACAGAAGAGACGAAGATCAAGGCCAGCGGCGGCCTGTTCGGTGGCGGGGCCAAGCTGGGTGCCGATGCGCTGCTCAACGGCCTGCCGGTAACGGTCAAGACCAAGCTGGGCGAAGGCGGCGCTCTGTTCGCCAGCCAGATCAGCTTCAAGGGCGGTGACCTCAAGACCGCGCGGATGATCCGTCAGGGCACCGAACAGCAGTTCGCCGAACAGACCGCCGCAACCGAGGCGCTGCGCGGGCGGATGGCCGATATCGACAAGTACAATATCAAGGGCACCACCAACGTCTATTTCGCCACCGGCAAATGGGCGCTGACCCCGGAAGCCAAGAATGACCTGTGCACCGCAGCAAGCTCGGCCGAAAGCACCAACAATGCCTTGCTGCTGGTGGTTGGCTACACCGACGACGTCGGCAGCGAGGAATACAACCAGGTACTCAGCGAAAAGCGCGCGGCAGCGGTGATCAATTACCTGCAGCAGTATTGCAAGTGGAAGCCCTACCGCATGCTGACCCCCACCGGCATGGCCGAGGCTGACCCGCTGGCGGACAATTCCACCCCCGAAGGCAAGGCCCAGAACCGCCGTGTTTCGGTCAACGTGCTGGTCAGCAAGGGCCTCGACGGGATGTAGGCTGCCTTGGGGCGGGGTCTATCCCGCCCCATAGCGTTTGAGCGCGAGTTCGGCTTTGAGCGCGAGCTCGCTGCCCCCCGGCCAGACTCGCACCATGGGCAGGTCCACACCGCCCAGTTCCACGCGCTCGGCCGCGTCGATAAATCGCGGGGCTGCGGGGTCGATCCGCAGCACCAGTGCGACCCGAATATCGCTCGCCACCGGGAATTGCAGCAAGCCCAGGTTGCGGACTTCGAGCAGGCCCGCGATGTTGGGCGGGGGGCTGGCGATCAGGTGGTTGCCGCGTTTTTCCAAGGCTACGCCGTCGTCGCCGATCAGCACGGCACCGCGGTCGATCAGCGCGAGGCCCAGCGTGCTCTTGCCGCTGCCCGGCGCGCCTTCGATCAGCAGCGCGCGATCCCCCAGCGCGACGCAAGTGGCGGAGTGGGGGAATTGGGTCACCCGACACCCTCCAAACCAAACCCGTCACCCTGAACTTGTTTCAGGGTCCATCGTGCCGATAGCCCAGCCCTTGCCGCAGCTGAACTCCGCCCTGGTCCTTGAAATTCCAGCACCTGGGCGTGCGGAGGAATGGACCCTGAAACGAGTTCAGGGTGACGGGGGGTGGGGGATGGGTTGAGGGAAGCGAGACAGCAAACCATCACTCATCCTCCTCCGCTTCCTCGGGCACCGGCAGTTCCAGCACCAGGCAGGCCCCCGGCTTGCCGTCCGCGCGATCTTCCGCCGTCAGCGAGCCGTCGTGCGCTTCGGCAATCGTGCGGGCGATGGCGAGGCCCAGGCCAGAGTGGCTGCCGAACTGTTCGCCTTCGGGGCGCAGCGAGTGGAAGCGGTCGAAGATCTTTTCGCGCGCTTCGAGGGGAATGCCGGGGCCTTCATCGCTGACCGAGAGGGTCATGCGGTCGCTGTGGCGTTCGATTGCCACGGTCACCGTTCCGCCGGGTGGTGAGAACGAGCAGGCGTTGTCGAGCAGATTGACCAGCACCCGCTCCAGCCGCGCAGCATCGCCCAGCACGGTCCAAGGCCCGGCATCGTGCGGTTCGACCCTGATCTTGCAGTGGCCATTGTCGCCGCGTTCGTCGCGGGCCTTGGCCAGGGCCTGGGCCAGGCTCATCAGGTCGAGCTCGTCGAACTGGGTGCGGCTGAGTTCGGCGTCGATCCGGCTGGCTTCGGCGATTTCGGTGACCAGGCGGTCGATCCGCTTGACGTCGTGTGCGGCGATCGCGGTCAGCTCGGCGCGCAGGCCATCGTCCTTGACCTTTTCGAGGCTTTCGAGCGCCGAGCGCAGGCTCGCGAGCGGGTTCTTGATCTCATGCGCGACATCGGCGGCGAAGCGTTCGACCGCGTCGATCCGGTGGCGCAAGGCCGCGGTCATGTCTGAGAGCGCGCGGGCGAGCAGGCCGATCTCGTCGCCGCGTTCGGGCAGGCGCGGGACTTCGACCGCGCGGTCGCGGCCCAGCCGCACCCGCACTGCCGCGCGGACCAGCGCGCGCAGTGGCTGGACGATGGTGCGGGCCAGAAACAGGCTGAGCTGGATCGACAGCAGGAACGTCACCGCCAGCACGATCGCCAGCGTACCCCGGGCATCGCGCACGGCCTGAGTCACATCGGGCGCGTTGCGGGTAACCAGCAGGACCGCGCCCTCGCTGCCCACCCTGGTCGCAGCGCTGATCACCGGGGTTTCGTCAGGCGCGGCGCGCTGGGTGATGATCGTCTGGTTGCTCTGGACTGCGCGGACCAGTTCGGGCCAGGCCGTGGCACTGTCTGCGGCGGGCTCGGCGTAGAACGGGATCGGATCGGCCCCCAGCAGCCAGTTCATCGAATGGTCAAGCGCGCGCGCGACCTTGATCAGGCTGGGGTCTTCGGCGGGATCGGCGAAGATATAGGCCGGACCGGTCACCTTGAAGCTGTCGATCGCCAGCTTGCCCTTCGCATCGTAAAGCCGAAGCCGCAGTTTCTGGTCGAGGCCGATCCGCCCGGCCAGCGCCGCCCGCGCGCGCGGCGGTGCGGCGGCCAGCGCGGCTCCGGCAATCTCGGCCTCGGACTTGGCCAGCTGGAACCGCTCGGCCAAGAGGCCTTTGCGGTAGGAATCGATGTAGAACAGGCTGCCCGCCATCAGCCCCAGCGCAATGATGTTGACCGCCAGAATCCGGACCGTCAGCGAAGTTCGCCGGGTCCACTGCCTGCGGGTCAGGCGCGGCGGGGGCAGGGCTTCAGCCATCGCTGAACGAATAGCCCGCGCCGTAGAGCGTCTCGATCCCTGAGAACTGCGGATCGGCGCTGCGGAACTTGCGGCGCAGGCGCTTGATGTGGCTGTCAATCGTCCGGTCATCGACGAAGACATCGTCGCTGTAGGCCGCGTCCATCAGTTGGTTGCGGTTCTTGATCACGCCCGGCCGCGTGGCCAGCGCCTCCAGGATCAGGAATTCGGTGACGGTCAAGGAGACCGGCTTGTCATCCCAGGTTACCTGATGGCGCGCCGGGTCCATGCTGAGCCGCCCGCGCTCGATGGTCTCGGTGCTCTCGGCCTCGTCTTGCGCTTCAACCTCGCCGCGCACCAGTTCGCTGCGGCGCAGGATCGCGCGGATCCGGGCCACCAGCAGCCGCTGGCTGAACGGCTTGGTGATATAGTCATCGGCGCCCATGGCCAGGCCCAGCGCCTCATCCGGCTCCTCGTCCTTGCTGGTCAGGAAGATCACCGGCAGTGCGCTCTTCTCGCGCAGCTTTTGCAGCAGTTCCAACCCGTCCATCCGCGGCATCTTGATGTCGCAGACCGCCAGATCGGGCGGATTGTCGAGCAGGGCCTTCAGTGCCGCCGCCCCGTCCGAATAGACCCGCGTGGCAAAACCTTCGGCCTGGAGCCCGATCGAAACCGTGGTCAGGATGTTGCGATCATCGTCCACCAGCGCGATGACTTGCTGGCGTGGCGCTTCAGGGCTGGGCGGATCGGGCTCGGACATGGTTGGGCAATCGGCTGAATTGCTGGGAATAAGGGGTTAGCCGTTAACGTCCAGTCGCGCAATTGTGCCGGGATTCAGGCTCAAGATGCTGAAAATTAGAGCAGTAATGGTAACTATCAGCCAGTTTGACGGAATCACCTGTCCCCGCTATGCGCGCCGCAAGGGCCCGCCGCATTCGTATGCGGAATGGGGCAATGACCATGGAGATCACCTTGTGCACGCTTTCCTACCCGCTTGAAAAGCAGGGCTTCGCTACCGGTGCGACGATTCACGCCAATCTCGGCACAGCGCCGCTGGTTGAGCAGGCGCTTTTGCGGGGCGAAGGGCGTCTGACCAAGGATGGCGCACTGCTGGTCGATACCGGCCGTTTCACCGGGCGCAGCGTCAAGGACAAGTTTGTCGTCCGCGATAGTGTCACCGAAAGCACGATCAACTGGGGCGCGATCAACCAGCCGATGACCACTGAGCACTGGGCCAATCTCAAGGCCGATTTCCTCGCCGCGCTGAACGACAAGGACGAGCTGTTCGTGGCCGACCTGTTCGGCGGCTCGCAGGCAGAATACCGCGTCAACGTGCGCGTGGTCACCCAGATGGCCTGGCACAGCCTGTTCATCCGCACCCTGCTGGTTCGCCCCACGGCGGACGAGCTGGCGGGCTTTGTGCCCGAATACACCATCCTCAACCTGCCCAGCTTCAAGGCCAACCCGGATCGCCACGGCTGCCGCAGCGACACCGTGATCGCGGTCAACTTCACCGAAAAGCTGATCCTGATCGGCAACACCGAATACTCGGGCGAAATGAAGAAGGGCGTGTTCGGCCTGCTCAACTTCCTGCTTCCCGCGCAGGGCGTGATGCCGATGCACTGCAGCGCCAACATTGGCGCCGACGGCAAGAGCGCAATCTTCTTTGGCCTGTCGGGCACCGGCAAGACCACGCTGTCGGCCGATGCCAGCCGCACGCTGATCGGTGATGACGAGCACGGCTGGTCGGACCAGGCGGTGTTCAACTTCGAAGGCGGTTGCTACGCCAAGATGATCAACCTCTCGGCCGAGGGTGAGCCGGAGATCTACGCGACCACCAAGATGTTCGGCACGGTGCTTGAGAACGTGGCGATGGACGCAGAAACGCGCGAGCTCGACTTCACCGACGCCAGCAAGACCGAGAACACTCGCGGCGCCTATCCGATCGAATTCATCCCCAACACCAGCGAGAAGAACCTCGGCCCGCCGCCGTCGAACATCATCCTGCTGACCGCCGATGCCTTTGGCGTGCTGCCCCCGATCGCCCGGCTGACCCCGGATCAGGCGATGTACCACTTCCTCTCGGGCTATACCGCCAAGGTCGCCGGCACCGAAATCGGGGTGACCGAGCCGGAAGCGACTTTCAGCACCTGCTTCGGCGCTGCCTTCATGCCGCGCCACCCCAGCGTTTATGGCAACCTGCTCAAGAAGCGGATCGCCGAGGGCGGAGCGCAGTGCTGGCTGGTCAACACCGGCTGGAGCGGCGGCAAGGCGACCGAGCCAGGCATCAAGCGCATGCCGATCAAGGCCACCCGCGCGTTGCTGGGCGCCGCGCTTGATGGCAGCCTGAACAATGCCGAATTCAAGAAGGACCCCAACTTCGGGTTCGAAGTGCCGGTCGCGGTGCCAGGCGTTGATGCCAAGCTGCTCGATCCGCGCGCGGCCTGGGCTGACGGCGAGGCCTATGACCGCAACGCGCAGGAACTGGTGGCCAAGTTCGTCCAGAACTTCGCGCAATTCACCGACTACGTCGACCAAAGCGTGCTCGATTCGGCCCCGCAAGCCGCCTGATTGACCCGGAAACCCGGGTCGCCAATGACCCGGAGTTTCCAGATCATGACTGACCATTCGATTCGATTTTTTGATAGCGCAGAAGCCATTCGCCATGTCGGCGAAGGGCTGCTGGCGCGTACGCTTCCCCGGCCTGAGTGGACCCACGAAGCCCACCTTGCGGCCTGCGCCTGGCTGGTGCTCGAGCGGCCCGACATCGCACCCGAAACCGACATGCCGGAGATCATCCGCAGCTATAACGTGGCGGCCGGGGGCGAGAACACCGACAGCGCGGGTTATCACGAGACGCTGACCCAGCTCTACATCAAGGGCGTGCGCCGCTTCCTCGCCACTTGCGAAGCGGAAGGACTGCTGGCCAAAGTCAACGCACTGCTGGCCAGCGACATGGCCCCGCGCGACTGGCCGCTGCGGTTCTATTCCCGTGAATTGCTGTTCTCGGCACCCGCTCGGCGCGGCTGGGTTGAGCCGGACTTGGCCGCATTTTGACTTGGCGAGGACGAGCCTGAGGCGCATGTTCCCCGCTTCGCAGTAAGGAGTCGCGATTATGGGTATGCTTGACGGAATCCTGGGCCAATTGGGCGGAGCCAACATTGGCGGGCTCGCCGAAAAGTTCGGTCTGCCGCCGGAAATGGCCGAAAAGGCGGTCGCCGCATTGGGACAGAGCCATGCCGAACCGGGCGACACCATCGCAGGCGCCGCAGCCAAGACCGGGCTCGACCCCGCGACGCTGAGCCAGATGGCGCAGCAGCTGGGCGGCGAAGGCGGCCTGGGCAAGTTGTCCGAGCTGCTCCAGGGCAATTCGGCGCTCTCGGGCCTGACCGGCATGCTGGACCGCGATGGCGACGGCAATCCGCTGAACGACATCGCCGGGATGGCCAGCGGGCTGTTCGGCAAGAAGTAAGGCTTAGAGTCGGCCCCGTTTGGGTTGAATCCCCCCTCCCCAATGGGGAGGGGTTGGGGGTGGGGGTTCCACGCTGGCGTTGTACCCCCATCCCAACCCTTCCCCAGCGGGGAAGGGCTTTTTGGGTTCCTCCAACTCAAAGCGCACAAGCCAGGCACAAAAAAAGGGCTCCGTACCAGGCGGCGCGGAGCCCTTTCGTTTGGCTGGAGGTCAGCTCAGTCGAGCATGCTGGCGGGCACGCGGCCGCCATTTTCGGCCAGGCCCTTCATCACTGCCTTGTGCAGCGCGATGTTTTCCTCGGCGCTGCCCGAATAGTCGGCATCGCCCAGTTCCTGCGCCAGCGCCTTGCGGTTTTCGAAGCTGGCATCGATCCCCAGCAGCTTCATCAGGTCGACGATCGAGCTCTGCCAGTTGAGATCGGCAGCCCCGTTCATGCCGCCCAGCACGGCTTCGACGTCAACCGGTTCGGGGGCCGGGGCCGGAGCGGCTTCGGCCATCGGAATTGCCGGTGCATCGGCCGGCGGAGTGGCGGCCTGCGCCTTGCTGCCGAAGATCGCGTCTTTGATTTTGCTGAAGAAACCCATGGGTTATGCTCCTGACTTGGCGCGACTCGGATGAGCCGCCGACCCCTGCTGGATAGAAGCCTAACAGCGGTTTGTGACAGGAGAAGAAAATTCGTGCGGGATCAGATACCTTTCTTTTCAGCTACATAGCGCGCAACATTTTCACCCAGCACGTCGAGCGGGACATTGCCGCCGCCGACCACGGCATCGTTGAAGTCGCGCAAATCATATTTTGCGCCCAGCGCGGTTTTCGCGCCTTCGCGCAGGCGCAGGATTTCGGTGTGGCCCATCTTGTAACCGCAGGCCTGGCCCGGCCAGGAGCAATAGCGATCGACCTCGGGTGTGACTTCGCTGAGCCCCGATCCGTTGGTTTCGGCAAACCACTTGATCGCCTGTTCGCGGGTCCAGCGTTTGGCGTGGAGCCCGGTATCGACCACCAGCCGGCAAGCGCGGAAGGCGATGGATTGCAGGTAACCCAGCCGCCCGATCGGATCGCCCTCATAGGCACCCAGCTCGTCGCCCAAAGTCTCGGCGTAGAGCGCCCAGCCCTCGCTATAGGCGTTGAAGGCCAGCAGGGTGCGGATCAAGGGCAGGCGGTTGGCATATTCGCCCTGCCAGACGTGGCCGGGAATGCCTTCGTGGAAGCCCAGCGTGGCCAGCGAATAGCGGCTGTGGCGGTTCACATCGCCCAGGTTGAGCCAGATCTTGCCCGGCTCGGTCCCGTCCTTCGATCCCGCTCCGCCATAGGCCCCCGGCGCGCCGTCTTCTTCGGCCAGCGGCAGGCGCTTGATCTCAAGTTTGCCGGGCACCAAGGTGCGGAAGGCCAGCGGCATCTTGCTACGGATGAAGTCGATCTTGCCTTGCATCGTCGCGATGATTTCGGCCCGGCCCTTGTCATCGTTGGAAAACAGGAACCGCGGGTCTTCACCCAGCGCGGTCATCCGCTCACCCACGGTGCCCTTGGTGAAACCCAGACCGCGCAGGATCGGGTCCATCTGCCCGTGAAGGTCTTTCAGCGCCTCAAGCCCAAGCGCGTGGATTTCTTCGGGCGAATTGCGGGTGGTGGTGCTGGCGCGCAGGGCCCAGGCGTACCATTCGTCGCCATGCGCGCGCGCCCACAGGCCCGCATCCATGGTCGCCTTGGCGCGCTGAAGCTTGAGCTCGGCCAGCTGGCGCGCCAGCGCTCGGGTCACCGGGCCAGTGGCGAGTGCCTTGGCACGGCTGCCCCAGTTGCCCGGAATATCCTTGGTCCGGCGGGTCAGCGATTCGACCAGTCCGCCGCCGCCGCTGGCATCCTTGAGCGTCATTTCCAGCTGGCGGATTGCCTTGTCGAGCAGGAAGGCGGGCGGGACCACGCCCATGCCGCGCGCGGCCCTGATCCGCCCCAGCTCGCCATCGAGCAGCGCCGGGAAAGAGGCCAACCGCGCCAGATAGGCCTCGGCCCCAGCCCGGTCCTTGACCCTGTGCTCGCTGTCGAGGAACCGCGGCACGTCGATATAGCCGCCAACGTTCTGGATCACCACATAGGGCGCGTTGCGCCAGCCGCCTACCGCGACATCGCCATAGGGCAGGGCAAAGCCATCGAGCGCCACCGCAAAGGCGCTTTTGACCACCGCCATTGAGGTGCGGGTGGTGGGATCGAGCCGCGCCGGATTGTGGCGGGCAATGCCCCTTTGCGCCATGCGCAACAGTGCCGCGATCCGCGCCTGCCCGGCGGCCGAGCGATCGCCCAGCTTCGCGCTGAGCCCGGCGTGAATCCCGGTATCGATTTTCAGCGAGGTAGCGCTTTCGGGCGAGAGCTTGACCAGCTGCCAGGCAACCCAGTCCAGATAGGCATTGGCGGCCTGCGAAGGGTCGGGCTTGGCCAGTGGTGCCGCGTGGACGGAGTCCAGCGCAAGCGTGGCGGAGGCTCCGCCAAGCAAGGCGAGTGTCTGGCGGCGGGAAATGCTGTGCGGATCGATCATGACGCAAGTGATGCTGCGGCGGCGGGTCCGAGTCAAACACCTGCAAGATTTTGCTCTGGCCGGGTCGTTTCGCCGGGGCTAAACCAAGCAGGCACACGGCCAATCCCGGCCGCACCCAAGGATCGCATCATGGCCGCTTCCGACATCATCAATATGCTGCAACAGACCGGCGGGATTACCGCGATTGCTCAGCAGCTGGGCATCCCACCGCAAATGGCCGAGGCTGGTGCAGGCGCGCTACTGCCCGCGATTGTCGGCGGTATGAGCAAGCAGGCCCAGGCCCAGGGCGGCGGTGAAGGCGGCTTGGGCGGGCTGATCAATATCCTGGGCTCGCTGGGCGGGACGGGTCTGGCCGAGAACGTGCTCGGACCGGAACCGACCAATGTCGACGCCGGCAATTCGGTGCTGGGTCAGATCTTCGGCTCGAAGGAAGTCAGCCGCACTGTGGCTGATCATGCCTCGGGCCAGACCGGGATCGATCCGGCGATCCTCAAGAAGATGCTGCCGATCCTGGCCATGCTGGTCGCCGGTTACATGTCGCACCAGGCTGGCGGCGGTCAACGGCAGCAAGGCGGGGGCGGAATCCTCGGCTCGGTGCTTGGTTCGGTGCTGGGCGGCGGTCAGCAGGGCGGCGCGGGCGGTATGCTCGGCTCGGTGCTGGGCTCGGTGCTTGGCGGCGGCGGTCAGCAGGCCGCTCCGGCTGGTGGCGGTTTGGGTTCGCTCGGCTCGCTGCTCGACATGGACGGTGATGGCAACCCGCTTGACGATATCATCGGCATGGCGGGCAAGCTCGCCCGCTGATGACCACTGACACCGTCCTGTCGGTCATGGTGCTGGCCTGCCTGGCCCTGCTGCTGGGCGCGCTGGCGCTGTGGCGGCGGGGCGGGCAGCGCAAGCAAGTGGTGCTTATGCTGGTCCTGGCGGCGATTGTCGCCGCCAATGTCGCGATCTGGGTGGTGCCCGACCAGCAAGGCAAGGCCTTGGTGAGCGAGGATTTGAAGTAGGGTTTTAGAGGGTTCGCGCAAAGGCGCGAAGGACGCGAAGAGGTTGTGCCAGCGCCGCAGGCCTTATGTGTTCGATTGGCGTGCAGGAATAAGCTGAGGCTTCGCCTCAAAAGCAACACCTTCGCGCTCTTCGCGCCTTTGCGCGAACCATTCTCAGCCGAAAGGCAGGCGCAAGGCCTGCCAATATCACCTAATCGGACAATCCGGCGACAACCGCATATCCAGGTAATTGTCCACCGAGCGCATCAGGTCTTCCATTTCCGCTTCGAAGAAGTGGTTGGCGCGGGGGATTTCTTCGTGGTGGATGGTGATGTGCTTTTGCGTGCGCAGCTTGTCGACCAGCTTCTGGACCGAATTGGGCTGAACCACCGTATCGCCCGCGCCCTGGATCAGGATGCCCGAGGCGGGGCAGGGGGCGAGGAAGCTGAAATCGTACATGTTGGCCGGTGGCGCGACCGAGATAAAGCCGCGAATCTCCGGGCGGCGCATCAGCAGCTGCATGCCGATCAGCGCGCCAAAGCTGAACCCCGCGACCCATGTGGTCGAGGCTTCGGGATGGATCGACTGGACCCAATCGAGCGCGGCGGCGGCATCCGAAAGCTCGCCAATTCCGTTGTCGAAGCTGCCCTGGCTGCGGCCCACGCCGCGAAAGTTGAAGCGCAGCGTCGCGAAACCGCGGTTCGCAAAGGTCTTGTAGAGCGACTGCGTGATCCGCTCGTTCATCGTGCCCCCGGCCTGCGGGTGCGGATGAAGGATCATCGCGACCGGCGCGCGCGGGCGGCTGGCGGGCTGGAAACGGCCTTCAAGGCGGCCTTCGGGTCCGGGAAAGATCACTGCGGGCATAAGAATTGACGCCTGTTCTTGCTGGCCCATGGCGCGGCGTCCGGGGATTTCTCGGATGCCGGACCGCTTTGGACTAGGATCGGGAAGCAGGCGCTATATAGAAACGAGTGACTGAAAAGCAACGATTGCGAACATGCCCGCTGATTTCATCTATCTTGACCACCAGGCGACCACCCCGCTGGCCCCCGAGGCACGCGAAGCGATGCTGCCGTGGCTGGCCGGGCCGGAAAGCATGGGGTTTGCCAATCCGCACTCGATGCACCGGGCAGGAAGGGCGGCTGCCGCTGCGGTTGAAGTGGCGCGCGAACAGGTGGCGAGCCTGCTCCCCAAAGGCGGCCGGGTGATCTTCACCAGCGGCGCGACCGAGGCGCTCAACCAGGCGATCCGTTCGGTGCCACGCGGGCCGATTGCCTATTCAGCGATCGAACATTCGGCGGTGGTCAATGCGGTCCTGGCGACGAGCGAGGCGGCGCAAGAGCTGCCGGTCAGCACTTCTGGGCTCGTCGACCCGGAAATCGAATTTGCCGAGGGGACCGGCCTCGTCGCGGTGATGCAGGTCAACAATGAGATCGGCACGATCCAGCTGGTCGAGCGCCTGGCAAGCCGCGCACACGAAGCGGGGGCGCTGTTCCTGTGCGATGCGGTGCAGGGCGCGGGCAAGCTCGCCCCGCCCGAGGGCGCGGACCTGATCGCGGTGACCGCGCACAAGCTCTACGGCCCCAAAGGGATCGGCGCGCTGTGGGTGCGTGACGGGGTCAAGGTGGGCGAACTGATCCACGGCGGCGGGCAGGAAGGGGGCCTGCGTTCGGGCACGCTCAGTCCCGCGCTCTGCGCCGGGTTCGGGGCCGCGGCTGCCTTGGCGAAAGAGCGAATGGAAGTGGATTTCCAGCACTTGTCGGGCCTCGCGGAACTCGCCCGCTCGATCCTGTCGCGCTGGAGCGTCAATGGCAGCGAGACCGCGCGCTGGCCCGGCAACCTCAACTTGCGGCTGGACGGGCTCAACTTCCCGCGCCTGCTCAGCGATTGCCGCCAGATCGCCTTCTCGGCTGGCTCAGCCTGCGGCAGCGGCACCGGGGCGCCCAGCCGGGTGCTCAGCGCGATCGGGCTGGAAGCAAAGGAGGCGCGCAATTCGATCCGGCTGGGCTTCGGGCGCTATACCACCCGGGAAGAGGTTGAGACGGCGTGTCACGCGATCGAGGCCGCAGCACAGGCGCAGGGAGTTTAATGGTCAAAGTTCGTTTCATCACCGCCCGCGGCGAAGAGATCGAGGCCGAGGGCCGCCTCGGCGCACGGCTGCTCGAAGTGGCGCAGGCCGCTGGCATGCCGCTGGAGGGTACTTGCGAGGGCCAGATGGCCTGCTCGACCTGCCACGTGGTCGTCGCAAAGGACTGGTTCGCGCAGCTACCTCGCGCCAGCGAGGACGAGGAAGACATGCTCGACCTCGCCGCCGGGGTCCGCCCGACCAGCCGCCTGGCTTGCCAGATCGAGCTGACGGCGCAGCTGGAGGGGCTTGAGGTGCGGATCCCTGGCGAGAGCCACGATATGCAGCGGCGTTAATTCCGGCCCCAAGGGGGAGGATTTCCCTGCGCAAAACCCCAAAACCCGCATGGAACGCAGCGAATCCCCCTGCTAGGGCCTCGCCAGCATGACCACTGAAACGCCTTCCGATCCCGATCCGTTTGACTCAATCGTCGACGCGCCGTTCGATAGCGCGCTGTCCGAGCGGTACCTTGTCTATGCCCTGTCGACGATCACCGCGCGTTCGCTGCCGGACCTGCGCGATGGGCTGAAGCCGGTCCACCGCCGCTTGCTCTGGGCGATGCGGCAGTTGAAGCTCAACCCCAACGACGCCTTCAAGAAATCGGCCCGCGTGGTTGGCGACGTGATCGGTAAGTACCACCCGCATGGCGACCAGTCGGTCTATGACGCAATGGTCCGCCTCGCTCAGGATTTCAGCCTGCGCTATCCGCTGGTCGAAGGGCAGGGCAACTTCGGCAATATCGATGGTGATAACGCCGCCGCCTATCGTTATACCGAAGCGCGGCTGACCAAGACCGCGGTGCAGCTGATGGCCGGGCTCGACGAAGGCACGGTCAATTTCATCCCGACCTACAACGGCGAAGAGGAAGAGCCTGAGATCTTCCCCGGGCTGTTCCCCAACCTGCTGGCCAATGGATCGAGCGGGATCGCGGTGGGGATGGCGACCAATATCCCCAGCCACAACGTCGCCGAGATCATCGACGCCACGCTGCTGCTGATCGACAATCCTACCGCCGAACACGAAGAGCTGATGCAGCACTTCAAGGGGCCGGACTTCGCCACCGGCGGGGTTGTGGTCGAAAGCGCGGCAACGATCTCCAAGGCTTACGAGACTGGCAAAGGCGCGCTGCGCGTGCGCGGGCGGTTTTCAACCGGGCGCGAGGCCGATGGTTCGTGGGAAGAGAGTGGGATCGAGCGGCTGGGCGGCGGGCAGTGGCAGCTGGTCATTTCCGAAATCCCCTACCAGCTCGCCAAGGGCAAGCTGATCGAACAGGTCGCGCAGCTGATCGCCGACAAGAAGCTGCCGATCCTGGAGGACGTGCGCGACGAGAGCGACGAGCAGATCCGCATCGTCTTCGTGCCCAAGAGCCGCAACGTCGATCCTGAGCTGCTCAAGGAGTCGCTGTTCAAGCTGACCGACCTCGAAACGCGCTTCAACCTCAATCTCAACGTGCTCGATGACAAGCGCACGCCCGGGGTGCTGTCGCTGCGGCTGGTGCTGCTCGAATGGGCCAAGAGCCAGATCGACATCCTGCTGCGCCGCACCCGCCACCGGCTGGAGAAGATCGCGAACCGGCTCGAGCTGCTCGACGGCTATATCATCGCCTACCTCAACCTTGACCGGATCATCGAGATCATCCGTACCGAGGACGAGCCCAAGGTGCTGATGATGGAAGAGTTCGGGCTGACCGACCGCCAGGCCGAAGCAATCCTCAACATGCGGCTGCGCTCCTTGCGCAAGCTTGAGGAAATGGAGCTGCGGCGCGAGCGCGATGACTTGCTGGCCGAGAAGGACGAGCTCGAAAAGCTGCTCGACAGTCCGGCCCGCCAACGCACCCGATTGAAGCGCGATCTGGCGAATTTGCGCAAGGACTATGCCGAAGACACCCCGCTTGGCCGTCGCCGCACCACGATTGCCGAGGCCGCGCCGACGGTTGAATTCTCCATGGATGCGATGATCGAGAAGGCGCCGGTCACCGTGATCCTCTCCGCCAAGGGCTGGATCCGCGGCGCGAGCGGGCACGAGGCGCTCGACAAGGACTTCAAGTTCAAAGAAGGCGATGGCCCGGCCTTCGCACTCCACGCGCAAACCACCGACAAGCTGCTGGTCGCTTGCGACAATGGGCGGTTCTATACGCTGGGGGCCGACAAGCTGCCCTCTGCGCGCGGCTTTGGCGAGCCGATCCGGACCATGCTCGATATCGACGCCGGGGCCGAGATTGTCGCGCTGCTGGTCTATCGCCCCAAGGCGCAATTGCTGCTGGCCTCAACCGTCGGGCGCGGTTTCGCGGCCGAAGCCGACGAACTGCTTGCCGAAACCCGCAAGGGCCGGGGGGTGATGACCACCAAGCCCGGCGTCAAGCTGGCGGTGGTGCGCGAGATTCCGCCCGAGCACGATCATGTCGCGGTGGTGGGCGACAACCGCAAGCTGGTGATCTTCAGCCTGGAGGAAATGCCGGTCATGGCCAAGGGCCAGGGCGTGACGCTCCAGCGTTACCGCGACGGCGGCCTGGCCGACGCGACCACGCTCAAGCTGGATGAAGGGCTCAGCTGGAAGATGGGTGGCGACAGCGGCCGGACCCGGACCGAGAGCGATATGCGCTTGTGGAAAGTGGCTCGCGGCGCGGCAGGCCGCTTGCCGCCGACCGGGTTCCCGCGGGACAACAAGTTCGATTGAGGCCTACTGGCGCGGCGGGCTGAGGATAAGCTTGTCGTTCTCCACCCGCCAGCCTTCGAGCCGCGAGAGCAGGTCCATCCCGATCACCGCGACCGGGCGGTTGGTATCGGGGATGATGATCACGGTAACCTTGCGTGCGTTGATCGCGCCCAGCCGCAGCTCGTCGGCCAGGCCGAAGCGGGCAGAGATGGTGCCGTTGGCGGTGCCAAGTTCGGTTGGCGGGCGGCTTGGATCGGCGGCGATGTTCAGCTTGCGGGCGGTCGCTT
>JAGXTB010000163.1 GCA_018334165.1 Sphingomonadales bacterium
CCCACCTCGGCCATGCTCGCCGGTCCCCTGCCCCCCCCGCGAGACTTCCCATGGATCAACCCAAGCCGCAGCAGTTCCTCCCCCAGTTCACCCCCGTCCCCCGCGCCAAGGATCGCCACAACGGCTGGAAGCCCGAAGTCCAGCGCGCGTTCATTGAGGCGCTGGCCGAAACCGGCAGCGTCAAAAGCGCCGCGCGCCGCGTCGGCCGCGCCGAAGTCGGCGCCTATCTCCTCCGCCGCCACCCCGAAGCGCATGAATTCCGCGCCGCCTGGGACATCGCGCTCGATATCGGCATGCGCCGGATCGAGGACGTCGCCATGGACAGAGCGCTCCACGGGGTCGAAACCCCGGTCTATTCCTACGGCAAGCTGGTCGGCACCCGCCGCGTCTATAACGACTACCTGCTGATGTTCATGCTGAGGAACCGCGCCCCCGAACGCTTTGCCGGCGGCCAGGCCAAAGCCATGAACGCGGTCGATCAGATGGAGCTGACCCGCCTCAAAAAGCAATGGCGCAAGGAATGGGAGGCGGAAAGCAAGCGCGAACGCGCCATTCGCGACAATGAACAGGCCCGCCAGAGCGAGAGCAACCTGATCGAAGGCATCGCCAGCATGCACCAGCGCTGGTTCACCGAGCTCGGCCCCCGCAGCCGCGCCGCCTACCGCAGCTTTCGCGAGATCGAACTGGCGGAAGAGGAAGAGCGCCGCGACATGCGCTGGTCAGACATCGACCTGGAAATCGCGCAGGAAGACCTCGCCCAGGCCGGTGACCATTGGGAAGAGGAAGAGGCCCGCGACGCCGTGACCCTCGCCGAACGCACCCGCTCCGCCCACGAAGCCGACCGCGCCGCGGCCGAGGCCGAATACGCCGAATGGTTCACCCAGGAACGCCGGGCGAAAGTGTGGTGGGTGATCGACGTGGTGTTCGGGGCGCTGAGCCGAGGGGATGGTGGGGAGGAGGAGGGTGAGTGAAACAGGCACACGCTAGTTTGCGCCACTGTCTCCAAAATAATGCGCATCTACGTCGGGCAGAAATCCACCCGCGTCTTTCATAAGCACATAAGACTCATGCGCTTGAGTCACCGAGATTAATCCATCATCAACGGCCCATTTTAAAAGACCTATTGATCCAATAATACGATTTTCACCGAGTATGGACTTAGCTTTCTTGCGGCCTTTCATATCATCGCAGCAGATAACAGTTTCAGCATCGAGATCTGCTAACATTATGCACTCGGCTTCTCCGTCACCCAACCCATGCTCTTCGACGAATTCGAGGAACGCATCTGCATCAAGCGGTGTATCGGTTAGATATTGAATTAGGCCAGCCTGATGCAACTCAGCCAATGCTGATGCACAACCTTCTGAGCATTCCCCCCCAGCAATTGGCCCAATCTGAACGTCAATTGTCGCGATCGAGCAAACAGTCTCAAGCGCACCCCCATTGTTGAGGTTTATCACCGAGCACGCGTCCATAACCACATTCACTGCACTTTCGCCTGTTCAGCGAAAATCTCTCCGATGGAAAATCCGAAACTATTTGAAGCCCATCCAATTGAAACATCACCAGAACGAAGTGCTGCTAGCAAGGATACAGAAAGTTGCGGTGATATATTTGGAAAATTGATCTTCTCTCTGGGACTTATTCCGAGCATATCGGCTCGTTTTTCCGGAGATTTAAATTCCTTGCGGAGATAATCACCCAAACTGTAAGTTAGGCCATGAGGAATAAGTCCAAGATGCTCAAGCCTCAAACCAGCGACGTCAAAACTAACTCCAAAAAAACGAGAAATTAGCAGAATATCTCGATCGGTTATCCGGTCGGTATCTAATTCGAGATGCTCTCTCGCGAAAACCAAGAATTTACCTAAGCCGGTATCTGGAATTAGAAGGCATGAGGCAAAAGCATCCACAAAAGACTCAACCTTTGAACTTTCACCGAAGGAGCCAATTTGCTTTGCTTTTTCGAATCGAACGAAACCCCCATCAGTATGATCAGAGATCAAATGCCCGAACTCATGCCCAAGGGTGAACAGCATTCGGGCCGGAAATCGAGGGGATACAAATATGAAGCAATAATTCCCAGCAATCAGCGAAATGCCTTCGTATCGAGAGTGGGGCAATTTGGATACAATTAAACCTTCCAGATTTCCTAGCCGCAGCCCTAAATCAGGCAAGGGACCATTTGGATCTTCTGGATCAATGACAAACCTCGCGACCTTAGAGAGGCGATCCGCAGCTGCATAAGTCTTATTCTCTGACGGGAATTGATCTAGCCAATCCGGCAGTGAATTTCTTCTTGGAAGGATTTCTAAGCAAGCCTCGACAAATATCGAAATTCGTTCGACGGTTATGTCATACTCATTCGACGCGGATCGAACCTCCCGGAAGAGGGGAGCCAAATTGATCTTAGATTTCCGTTCCCCCCCTTCAGCGAAAATCTGGACTGGGAGCCTTAGACCAGAACAGATATCACGGATCTCAGATACGTTTGCTTTGGAACCTCCGATTATCTCGGAAGCCCTTTGTCGACTCAGCGTAGTTTTGGAGACCAAAGATTCGGTCGATATCCCCAAGCTTTTGAGTCGTTCGGCAAGTCTCGAGCTCATTTCCGAGCGTCTTCCTTGATGCCACGAAGCCAAGCTATCATTTCATTGACTTGCTCTTCACTCAGTTTTCGTTGGCGCCCAAGTATGTCAATGGGTCGATTGCCCTGCTTGCCGAAAATATCCGAAAGTTTATTCAGCGTTTGCTGTCTGGCGAGTTCAACTTCCTTAGGAGATTGGATGGCTAGCGGATCGGCTCCAACGATAAAGTTCTTTATTCGACGCTCAAAACTCCCATCGGAATGATGATCCAATCGATGCTTATTACCCTTCGCGTCTACAATGACGTTCCCCACAACGATTCCATCTTCGCGCTTGCGCAAGCGATTCTGAGGGAAGCGTCCATAAGCAGCAAGGTGGTCGATCTTCTCAGCCACCTTCATTCCGCCAAAAACATATTGCGCAAGGTCCTTAGTCTTTCCCGATACGACGAAGAGGTAGTCACCTATATCCACAAAGGTGCGGAGATTGGTCATGCATGCCCCCAAAGTCGGCACTTCTCCGAAAAGCGGATCGCTGATGTTGTCGAGTCCTGCGGGATCGGCACCCGTCCCAGTGATGTAGATGTAGCCTTTCATAAATTCCTCTGAGCCTGTTTGAGAGCCTCGATGGCAAGCAAGAATGGATTGCTTACAACCTTTTTCTTCGAAATCGGAGAGGCCAGCTTCAAACCGCATTTTTCGCATGAATGCTTTGCGTGCGGCATGAATGCAGGCAGCCCGCGATCAAATAGCTCCTCTCCACATTCGCAAGTGAGGCATACGATCCGGTTTTGGAGGTGCGCCAACGATTGTTGAGCCATGAAGTAGCGCAACTGCTCCTCGCTCAAATGAACACCGTCTAGAGTGACAGAGGAAAAAGTCTCATCCACAATTCTGGTGATCCGATCCTCCGCATAGCCGTGGAAGTGAATTCCTTCCTGCTCCGGGCGGGGAGCCGTCCACAACAAAGCCGGATTCGAGGCCCAAAGCTGAACGCCACCTGGAAAGTCAGATTGCTTTGCATCGAGGGACTGGGGTGCGCGTTCGATCGACCGCGACACTTCTTTGTCTCCGAACACTAGACGAAGTCGCTCAAGTGGGTTTGAGACACCCCTATGGTTAGCTATAAAAACTTCACCACAAGCGTGACAGAGATGCCGCCTATGTGGCTTGACCGCAAACCACTCCGAATCCAGATGAGGTTCGCCGCAATACGTACAAAAAAGTGAATCTAGAGTATTTCCAACACATCGAGCAATGTAGGCAGAGACTGCGGTCTCTCGAGTTACATAAGTGATCTTGGTTTCAAAAAGATCAGCCCTGATTTCGAGTTCCACAGCGTCAAAGGTATCGTCAATGTCCTTTTCACCGCCATCTGCATGACGAGCGTGGACATGAATTCCTTCCTTCTCGACAAGACCGGTGGTGTCATAGACGGGATCTACAGCTCCCCAAAGCGCCACCCCTCCTTCAAATTGGAGAGGATCGAGCCTCAAAACACGCTTAGAATCTAGAGAACGGTATGAACCTTCACAGCGATCTAGTTTGATCCCGTACTTTCCCGTCGCCGACGCTTGATGCTTCTGGCACCAGAAACGCGGCTTGCCATCCCGGCGCTTGCCAGCGAGTCGAATCTCGCAATCGGACGCCAACTCCAGCATGCCTTTACTCCGGAACCACCTAAGTTATCGAGCTTGGCGGAACAAAGCAAGAATGAAATGAACTGGAAAATACAAATGCGAAAAGGCTAAGAACTACGGGAACACAGTGGACGGGTATTGCACTAGATATCAACCAGCGAGACTGCGGGATTCCTCAACCAGCGGCAACTTCGTTTCAAGAGTTCAGGGCACCCCCCCCTCACCCCTTCCGCTTCTTCCTAGCCGCATAGCGCTCATCGCGCGCCGCCTTTTGCTCGGCTTCGCTGAGCCCCGGCTTCACCGGCGCCTGCGCGGCGGTGCGTTTTTGGGCTTTGGCCTCAGCAATCGCCGCTTTGCGGGCGGCGCTTTTTTCGGCTTGGGCTTGGTCGCGGGCGGCCTGGGCGGCTTTGCGTTCGGCAATTGTCGCTTCGTCGAGGGCGGGCTTGGCGGCCAGCTTTTGCAGCGCTTTGGCGCGGGCGGCCTGGGCTAGCGCGGTGCGTTCCTGGAAGGTGGGGTCTTTGTAGCTGGCCATTTTGGGGGGGTGTTCGCTTTCTGGGTCTCTTTGGTTTGGTTGGTGGGGGTTGAGGGCCCCTCCACCACTGCTTCGCAGTGGTCCCCCTCCCCGAGCAAGCTCAGGGAGGATCTACGGTGATCCCACGCCTTAGGGCAGTTTTGGGCTTTGCGGGAACATTTCTGCTTCCCCCCTCCTCTTCAGAGGAGGGGTTGGGGGTGGTGGCGATGTAAAGCGGGGTTGGGATCACTCGCGCGTGCCCCT
Source organism: Sphingomonadales bacterium (assembly GCA_018334165.1). Lineage (GTDB taxonomy): Bacteria > Pseudomonadota > Alphaproteobacteria > Sphingomonadales > Sphingomonadaceae > Novosphingobium. Next base: position 5,002 of record JAGXTB010000163.1, read on the forward strand.
CCTTTGAAGGAAGGCACCACCCCTAGCCCCTCCTCTGAAGAGGAGGGGGACTTTAAGAGGTTACTCCTCCCCCATCCTTAGCGCCGCAATAAACGCTTCCTGCGGGATGCTGACGTTGCCGTATTCGCGCATCCTTGCCTTGCCCTTCTTCTGCTTTTCCAGCAGCTTTTTCTTGCGGGTGATGTCGCCGCCATAGCATTTGGCGGTGACGTCCTTGCGCATGGCGCTGATGGTTTCGCGCGCCACTACCTTGCCGCCGATCGCGGCCTGGATCGGGATCTTGAACAGGTGGCGGGGGATCAGGTCTTTGAGGCGTTCGCACATGTGGCGGCCGCGGCTTTCGGCGACCGAGCGGTGGACGATCATCGAGAGCGCGTCGACCGGCTCGTTGTTGACCAGGATCCCCATCTTGACCAGATCGCCTTCGCGCAGGCCAATCTGTTCGTAATCGAAGCTGGCATAGCCGCGGGAGATGCTTTTCAGGCGGTCATAGAAATCGAACACCACTTCGTTGAGCGGCAGCTCGTAGCTCACCTGAGCGCGGCCGCCCACATAGGTGAGGCCGGTCTGGATCCCGCGGCGGTCCTGGCAGAGCTTGAGGATCGAGCCGAGGTATTCGTCCGGCGTGTAGATCACCGCCTTGATCCAGGGTTCGTCGATCTGTTCGATCCGGCTGGGATCGGGATAGTCGGCCGGGTTGTGGAGCAGGATCTCGCGCGCGTCGTCGGTCTTCGATTTGCGCAGCTGGATGCGGTAGACCACGCTGGGCGCGGTGGTGATCAGATCGAGGTCGTATTCGCGGGTCAGGCGCTCCTGGATGATCTCAAGGTGCAAGAGGCCGAGGAACCCGCAGCGAAAGCCAAAGCCGAGCGCGGCGCTGCTTTCGGTTTCGAAGCTGAAGCTGGCATCGTTGAGGCGCAGGCGGCTGATGCTTTCGCGCAGTTTCTCGAAATCGGCGGCGTCGACCGGGAACAGTCCGCAGAACACCACCGGCTGGACTTCCTTGAAGCCGGCCAGCGCCTGGAGCGCGCCGTTCTTGACCGTGGTGATGGTATCGCCGACGCGGGCCTGGGCCACTTCCTTGATCTGCGCGGTGATGAAGCCGATTTCGCCGGGGCCCAATTCGGGCAGCTGCTCGATCTTGGGGGTGAAGCAGCCGACGCGGTCAATCAGGTGTTCGGTTCCACCGGCCATGAATTTGACCTGGAGGCCTTTCCTGATCACGCCGTCGATCACCCGGACCAGGATCACCACGCCGAGGTAGGGATCGTACCAGGAATCGACCAGCATGGCCTTGAGCGGGGCCGCCGCGTCGCCTTTGGGGGGCGGGATGCGGGTGACGACGGCTTCGAGCACTTCCTTGATGCCGATGCCTGACTTGGCGCTGGTGAGGACGGCCTGGCTGGCGTCGAGGCCGATCACTTCCTCGATCTCGGCGCGGACTTTGTCGGGCTCGGCGGCGGGGAGGTCGATCTTGTTGATGACGGGGACGATTTCGTGGTCGTGCTCGATCGACTGGTAGACGTTGGCCAGCGTTTGCGCTTCGACCCCTTGCGCGGCGTCGACAACGAGGAGTGCGCCTTCGCAAGCGGCAAGGCTGCGGCTGACTTCGTAGGCGAAGTCGACGTGGCCGGGGGTGTCCATCAGGTTGAGCTCATAGAGCTCGCCATCGTCGGCGGTGTAATTGAGGCGCACCGTCTGGGCCTTGATGGTGATCCCGCGCTCCTTCTCAATGTCCATGTTATCAAGGACTTGTTCGCTCATTTCGCGCGCGGAGAGGCCACCGGTGAACTGGATCAACCGGTCCGCCAAGGTGCTCTTGCCGTGGTCGATGTGAGCGATAATCGAGAAATTGCGGATCTTGGCCAAGTCAGTCATCCGCGCCCGTTAGCAGCGCTTGCCCGCCCTGTCAGCCAGTCTGTTAGGCGACCTTGATCTTGGACTTGCCCATATCGGCCGTTCCGAACCTGGGCAGGCTCAGCGCCGCGCCCGGCTCCTGGATCAGCTGCATCGGATAGGAACCCGTCGGCAGCGCCTGGAGCGGCATGCCGGCTTGCGCCATTATATAAGGCGAAACGCGGTGGCGGGTGCACAGCCCCCCGGCCCCGTCGTCGACCAGTTGCTGTTCGAATTCCAGCCCCTGCATCGCCCCGGCTGAGCGGCGGACCACTGCCACCGCAAGCTGGCCTTCGCCGAAATCGACCACGAAGGGCGTGCCGATCGGCACATCGACCAGTCCCTCGACCATGCAGCCCCCGCGCGACAGGTTGCGCATGGTCGCTTCATAGCGGTGATCCTCGTGGATCAGCCCAACCTTGCGCAGCACGGTGCGGCGTTCGGGGCGGTATTTGCTGGGGCCATCGGGTTCGATCACCCACTCGCCCGAAAGCAGCGCTTCGGTGACATCGTCATTGCCGACCGCCGCAGCATAGATGAAACCCTGGATCTGCTTGACCTTGAGCTTGCGCATCGCTTCCAGCTCGTCGTGGGCCTCGATCCCCTCGGCGGTGGTATCCATCTTGAGCGCTTCGGCCAGACTGACGATCGAGGCGATGATCGCGGCGTTGCGGTTGCCTTCCTGGGTCACCCCGCGGATGAAGCTCTTGTCGATCTTGATCTTGTCGAATGGGGCATGCTGCAAATAGCTGAGCGAGGAATAGCCGGTGCCGAAATCGTCAAGCGCCAGGCGCACGCCCAGCAGCTTGAGCGAATTGAACATATCCTCGGTTGCGGCCTGATCGCCCAGAAAGATCGATTCGGTCAGTTCCAGTTCGAGCCGTTCCGGCGGAAGTTCGGATTGGGCAAGGGCCTGGGCGACCAGGGTGGCGAACCCGGCGTTGGCGAATTGTGCCGCCGAGACATTGACCGCGACCCGCACCGAGCCAGGCCACTGCGCGGCATCGATGCAGGCTTGCTTGAGGATCCAGTTGCCCAGCGCGCCAATCAGGTTGGCTTCCTCGGCAATTGGGATGAATACGCTAGGCGGAATGTCCCCCATTTCGGGATGTTCCCAGCGCGTGAACGCTTCCAGTGTGACCACCTTGTTGGTCACGGTATCAACGATTGGCTGGTAAGCGACCCGCATCTGATCGCTGGCCAGCGCATCGCGCAGGTCTTCCTCAATCTGGCGGCGGCGTTCGGCTTCGGAATGGAGGTCGCTGGAATAGAACCGGAACTGGCCGCGCCCGCCGCCCTTGGAGGCATAGAGCGCAAGGTCGGCCGAGCGGATCAGCTCTTCACCATTGATCCCGTCGTACGGCGCGATCGCGATCCCGACCGACGCCCCGATTACGCAGCGCGCGCCATCGATCTGATAGGGCTGCGAGACCATCGTGATGATCGTCATCGCAATCTCGCCCAGCCGCCCGCGATCGTCGATATCGGGCAGGATGATCTGGAATTCGTCGCCGCCCAGACGGCCGATCTCGCAGTTCTTGTCGGTCACTACGCGCTGCAAGCGGCCGGCAACCTGCTTGAGCAATTCGTCACCGGCGGGGTGGCCCAGCGTGTCGTTGACCTGCTTGAACCGGTCAAGGTCGATCATCATCAGCGCACAGCAGCGCTTGGCCGACTGGTAGGCGGTGAGCGTCGCGTGAAGCCGTTTGCCCATGCGGTGGCGATTGGCGAGGCCGGTGAGCGAATCGTACTGCGCCAGCCGCGAGGCATCCTTCTGGCTCTGACGGGTCGCGGTGATATCCGAACCATTGCCCCGATAGCCGACGAAATCTCCGTTCGAGGAGAACTGCGGGCGGCCCGAGATCGACCACCAGATTTCTTCGCCATCAAGCGCGGCACGAACCTGGAGATCGGCGAAGGTCTTGCGCGCGCTGAGGATCAGCGGGAGCGTGCGTTCGTGCTGATCGTCCTCATCGCGCTCGAGGATGAACAGCGATTGCACCGCGCGGCCCAGCAGCTCTGGACGCGGACAGCCCATCCGCTGTGCGATGCAATCGGAGATGTAAGTGATCTTGCCTTCGTGGTCGGTCGCCCAGAACCAGCCCAGTCCCGAAGTCTCATAGTCGCGCAGCAGCAGCAATGCCTGCTGCTGTTCGGTGCCGCTCAGGTTCGGTCCCGGACCCGCGGAACCCGAACGCGACCCACCGTCGTTGCCGGCACCCAGCAAGCTGCGAAAACGTCCAAAGGTCGAGGCGCCAGTCACAGTCATGAGGCTACAGCAAGTTCCAATCTATCAACCACGCGACCCATTGCCTGCGCATAACGAAACATGGTTGCGATTTCGCTAACGATGCCAATGCCCTGGCTGGTCCGGTTCATGCCGCTTCTCCGGCCCGAGGACGCAGCAGGGGCGATCGCCCCGTGCCCGGCTGGGACTGGGCGGAAATGACCGCGATCCGGCCCGATTCGTCAAGCTCCAGCGGAGCGGCGAATTCCACGCCCATGCGGTCTTCCTGACACCAACGCGCAGTCGCGGTAACGATATGGCCTTCGGTCAGCATGATCCGGAAGATCGTTCCAGGCGGCACGTTCCACAGCCCTTCAACCATTGCCCCGGTGGCGGAAATGTTGCGGATCGTCCCGTGATAGTGCTGGCCGCCATGATCGAGCAGGACCTTGCGCAGCATGGTCTGGCGCGAGGCGCGCGCCGCCCGCGGACCCTTGGCAATCGCGGTCAGCCCGGTTTGCAGCCGTACAACCGCGTGATCGAAGCTCAGCGGCTTTTCATAGATATAACCCTGCACGTGACTGCACCCGAGCATGCGGACCAGATCGAGCTCGTCGAGCGTCTCCACCCCCTCGGCGGTGGTTTCCATCCCCAGGGCTTCAGCCAGGCTGACAATCGAGGCGATGATCGCCGCGTTGCGACTGCCGTTGATGGTCGCGCCGCGCACGAAGCTCTGGTCGATCTTGATCTTGTCGAACGGCGCTTTCTTCAAATAGCCGAGCGAGGAATAGCCGGTCCCGAAATCGTCGAGCGCGAGCCGCACGCCCACCCGCTTGAGCGCGGCGAACATGGCATCGGTACCCTCGTCATCGTTAAGGAAGACGCTTTCGGTAATTTCCAGCTCAAGCCGCGCCGGATTGACCTGAGCCGCGGCCAGGGCATTGGTGATGATCGCCGGCAGCGCCGGATTGGCGAACTGGAGCGGCGAAACGTTGACCGCAACACGCGCTGATTCAGGCAGCCTGGCCATATCCTGACAAGCCTGGCGCAAGGCCCATTCGCCGATCGGGGCGATCAGGCCCGAATCCTCGGCAATCGGGATGAACTTGGCCGGCGAGAGCAGTCCGCGGGTCGGATGGGTCCAGCGCAGCAGTGCTTCGAACCCGGTAATCCGTTCGGTCGAAGTGTGGACGACCGGCTGGTAGTAGAGTTCGAGCCCGCCCTGGGACAGCGCATCGCGCAGGTCCTGCTCCAGCTGGCGGCGCTCCTCGGCGTCGGAGTGCAGGTCCGCCGCGTAGAAGTGATGCCGGCCGCGCCCGCCATCCTTGGCGGCATAGAGCGCCAGGTCGGCGTTGCGGATAATCGCTTCGGCAGTCAGCCCGTCTTCGGGGGACAGCGCGACCCCGACCGAGGCGCCGATAACTACCCGGTGCCCTTCAATCGAATAGGGTTCGGACAGGTCGCGGATCACCCGCAGCGCCAGTCCGGCCAGGTCTTCGCGGCGGTGCCGCCCGGGTAGGATCACCTGGAATTCGTCGCCGCCCAGCCGTCCGACCCGTCCATGCTCGCCAATCGCCCGCTCGAGTCGGCTCGCCACTTGCTTGAGCAGTGCGTCGCCCGCGGGGTGTCCCATGGTATCGTTGACTTGCTTGAACCGGTCGAGATCGAGCAGGAATACGGCGCAGGCGCGGTGCTCGATATTGGGGGCAGCCAAAATCTTCTCAAGCGTCTGGGCAATCTGCAGCCGGTTAGACAGGCCGGTAAGCGAATCGTAGTGCGCCAGCCGCGAAGCGTGCTCTTCCGAGCGCTTCTTCTCGGTCAGATCATGGCCCGATCCGCGAAAGCCGACAAAGTTGCCGAAGCCATCGTAGAGCGGGCGGCCGTTGACCGACCACCAACGTTCTTCGCGCCGGGTTGCAGCCCGCAGCGCCAGTTCGGTGAAGGCCGAACGCGCGGTCAGGTGGAAAGCCAGTGTGCGCTCGTTCTCCTGGCCTTGCGGATCGGGTTCGAACAGCTCGCCAAATGGCCGGCCGGCCAGATCGCTGGGTTTGCAGCCCAGGATGTCGCCGATCGGTGCCGAAACATAGACCAGTATGCCGCGCCGGTCGGTTTCCCAGAACCAGCCCTGCCCGGTCTGTTCAAAGTCATTGAGAATCTCTTCGGCGCGCAGCTGGGCGCGCTTGCGGTCGCGGTCTTCGCGCTCGGCCTTGGCATCGGCGCGGGCCTGGCGGATCGAGGTGTAAATCCCCACCGCGCAGCCGATCGCCATGGCAAAATAGGTTCCACGTACTCCGGATACCGCCGCGACACCCATCCACAGCGATACTTGCGCGATGATTATGCCGACGACCCGACGATGGAGGATGATCGTGGCCAAAGAGCCGACGATCACCAGGATCCCGATCGAGTTTTGCCACTGGCCCCCGGCTGCTTCGCTCCAGCTCGCCATGGCCAGGCCAAACAGGAACATCGGCAGCCCGATGTGGACCGCGCTCAAGGCCGTGCGCATGGCGGGATCGTGCAGGCGTTCGCGTTCGATCCGGCTGGCGATCGGGGTCAGTGCCGCGCCCCAGACCGCGCCCAAAGTGAGCGCGGCCGTGCCAAAGCCAGGCACGGTCAGCGTTGCGATTCCGGTCAGCAGGACGGCTCCGACGAAAATCGGTGCCATCAGGATCCAGTTGTGTTCGATCAGATCGCGCAAGCTGCTGCCCGCGCCGCGCCGCCGAGCCGGGGCCTTGGTATGCGCCGCCCGCGAGCGCAATTCGACCGATTCCGGGGGCTCTACCGGCAGCGCCCTGAGGCTCGCAACACCAGGCGCACGAACGGGCGCGCGGCCTTGCGGCGCTTCCGGCTCGGGCTCGGCCTGCCTCAGGGGTTCGGCTGACATGGTGCTGCAAATGCCACGAACGGCCTTGAAAAACCGTTAAGTTTACCATTTTGATCCGCAGATTTCCGTTACTCGGCGGTGCAAATCGTTCGCGCCTTGAAATGACCGGGTGAGCAAGGCATGCTCGCCGACAACAAGCAAAACCACTTAGCGGGGCAGAGAATGACCAAGGGACCGTCGCTCGAGAATGAAGCCGCCCAATCGACAACCGCGCTGGGGCCGCTGGTTGGCCTGGCGCGCGAGGACTTCGTCGGCGCGGTGGCGCTGCTCTTGCGAGAGACGGCCAGCGATCCGCAGCGGACTATCAAGCACATGCAGGGCTTTGGTGAGGATGTGGTCAAGATCCTGACCGGCAAGAGCGATCTGGCCCCCGATCCCAAGGACAAGCGCTTCAAGGACCCGGCCTGGCAGTACAACCCGTTCTTCCGCGCCGGAGCGCAATATTACCTGGCGATTCAGAAGTCAGCGAAGAACTGGCTGGAGGACCTCGAGCTCGACGAGCTGGAGCGTGACCGCGCCAACTTCATCTCCAACATCATTCTCGACGGCTTGGCCCCGACCAACAGCCTGATCGGCAACCCGACGGCGCAAAAGCGGCTGATCGACAGCGGCGGGCTGAGCCTGATCAAGGGCCTCAAGAATGCCTACAACGATGCGGTCCACAACCACGGCATGGTCTCGATGGTGGACAAGAAGCCGTTCAAGCTGGGCGAAAACGTCGCGACGGCCAAAGGCGCGGTGGTGTACCGCGATGCCATGTTCGAGCTGATCCACTATGCCCCGACCACCGACGAGGTTTACGCAATCCCGCAGCTGACAATTCCGCCGCAGATCAACAAGATGTACATCAACGACCTGAGCCCTGAAAAGTCGGTGGTCAAGTGGCAGACCGACAATGGGATCCAGTGCTTCGTCATCTCGTGGAAGAACCCGACCAAGGAGGAAGGCGTCTGGGGGATGGACGACTACATCGCCTCGTGCCTCAAGGCGGTCGACGTGGTCTGCGAGATTACCGGCGCGCCTAGGGTCAACATCTCCAGCGCCTGTTCGGGCGGGCAGACCGGGTCGATCCTGGCCAGCAAGATGGCCGCGACCGGCGACAAGCGGCTGGGCGCGCTGACCTATATGGTGACCGTGCTGCACCCCAAGCAGAACGATATCGAAGCCGGATCGCTGATGACCGCCAATGGCCTGGAACTGGCCAAGAAGCGCGCCGCCAAGGCCGGGATCATCAAGGGCAATGACCTTGCGCGCGGCTTTGCCTGGCTGCGGCCCAATGACCTGATCTGGAACTATGTGATCAACAATTACCTGATGGGCGATGATCCGCCCGCGTTTGACGTCTTGTTCTGGAATGCTGATGCCACCAACCTGTCGGCCAGCCTGATGGGCGATTTCCTGCACTTGTTCGAAACGCTAGCCTTTACCAAGCGAGGCGAAGTCGAAATGGCCGGGCATCCGATCGATTTGTCCAAGGTTAGCAGTGACCTGTTTATCCTGGGCGGAACTACCGATCACATTACCCCGTGGCGCGCGTGCTATCGCTCAACCCAGCTGTTCGGATCGAAGGACGTGACTTTCGTGCTCAGCCAGGCCGGGCACATGCAGGCGATCCTCAACCCTCCAGGCAATCCCAAGGCCAAATACTATGTGTCGAAAAAGGGTGGACAGCCGCCCGCCGATGTTGACGACTGGCTGAAGGGGACCGAGGAAGTACCCGGAAGCTGGTGGCCGTACTGGATGGCATGGCTGCAGCAGCGCGCGGGGAAGAAGGTGGCGGCACCAAAGGGGCTGGGCAGCAAGAAGCACCCGCCCAAGGAAGCGGCACCCGGTCTCTACGTGCTCGATCAAGCCTGAGGAATGCGAACCTAGTGAGTTTAGATATCACCGCCGAATTCTCGATGGAACAGGTCGGGGGGCGCACCTTGCGCGTTGCGCGCTGGCGCTGGGATCAGCCGAGCGATCACTTGCCGGTGCTGTTCTTCAACGGGATCGGTGCCAATATCGAGGCGGTCGCCCCGCTTGCCGAAGCACTGACCGACCGCCCCTTCATCATGTTCGACATGCCGGGCGTGGGCGGCAGTCCCGAACCGCTGGTGCCCTATAACGCCTTCACGATGAGCTGGACCGCCAAGGAATTGCTCAACCGCTTCGGGGCAGAGCAGGTTGACGTGATGGGCGTGTCCTGGGGCGGCGCGATGGCGCAGCACTTCACGCTGCAGCATGGCGACCGGGTGCGCCGCCTGGTGCTCGCCGCGACCACCGCCGGGATGTTCATGGTGCCGGGCAGCCCGGCAGCGCTCAGCAAGATGGTCAACCCGCGCCGCTATGTCGATGCGGCTTTCATGGAAAAGCACTTCCGCACGCTTTACGGCGGGCTGACCGGCGGCAAGCAGGAACATATCAGCCGCCTGACCCCGCCCACTCCGCGCGGTTATGTCTATCAACTGCTGTGCATGCTGGGCTGGACCAGCGCCCCGGTGCTGCCGTTCCTCAAGAAGGAAGTGCTGATCATGATGGGCGAGGATGACCAGATCGTCCCGATTGCCAACGGCAAGATCCTGGAGGCGCTGATCCCCAATTCGCGGCTGGAGATTTTTGAGCAAGGCGGGCACCTGTTCATGCTGACCCACCGCGAGCAGACGATATCAAGCTTGCGCGGGTTCCTTGATGCACCCGACCGGCCAGACAGGAAAGCGGCATAACGGATGCGGCAGATCGCGATCATCGGCTCGGGCCCCGCGGGGTACTACACGGCCGAGGCCGCGCAGAAGCAGTGGGGCGATGACGTCCGGGTTGATATCTTTGACATGCTGCCGGTGCCCTATGGCCTGATCCGCACCGGGGTCGCGCCCGATCACCAGTCGATCAAGGGCGTGTCGCGGCGCTATGAGAGCACCAACAGCCTCGACAATGTCCGCTTCGTCGGCAACGTCATGATCGGTGAAGACATCACGATTCCTGAACTGATGAGCCTCTATGACGCGGTGGTGCTGGCCACCGGCGCACCCAACGACAAGCCCGCAGGGATCCCCGGCGAAGGGCTCGACAATGTCTTTGGCAGCGCGGCTTTCGTCGGCTGGTACAACGGCCACCCGCAGTTTGCCAAACTAGGCCCGGACCTGTCGGGCCGCCGCGCGGTGGTGATCGGCAACGGCAATGTCGCGCTCGATGTCGCGCGGATCCTGACCAAGACACCGGGTGAGTTCACCGGCTCCGACATCGTTGCCCACGCGCTCCATGCGCTCGAGAAGTCGCGGATCGAGCATGTCACGATCCTTGGCCGACGCGGTCCGCACCAGATCGCGATGACGCCCAAGGAACTGGGCGAGCTGGCCCACCTGGAACGCGCCTGCCCGCGCGTCGATCCCGCCGACCTGCCAGACGAGCAAGAGGACCTGTTCCTCGAACCCGGCCAGCGCAAGTCGGTCGGCCACTTGCGCAGCTTCGCCGCGATCCCCGAGGCGTTCCGCAGCGACAAGCCGGTCGAGATCGAGTTCGATTTCTTCGCCAGCCCCAGGGCGGTGCTCGGCGATGGGCAAGTCACCGGGGTTGAAGTCGAACGCACCGCGCTCGACGCCGATGGCCGCGCCAGCGGTACCGGCGAGACTTACGTGGTGCCCTGCGATCTGGTGGTGACCTGCATCGGCTATAAGAGCAGCCCGATCCCCGGCGTGCCCTTCGAGGAAAGCGCGGGCCGCTTCGCCAATGATGAGGGCCGCATTCTGCCGGGCCTCTACTGCGTCGGCTGGGCCCGGCGCGGGCCATCGGGCACGATCGGCACCAACCGCCCCGATGGCTACAGCGTGGTCGAAACCATCGCGGCGGACATCGGCGTCGGCACCGGCAAGCTCGGCCGCCCCGGCTTTGACAAGCTGGCCGAGGAGCGCAAACTCGACGTGGTGACATTCCGCGACTGGAAGAAGATCGAAGCCGAAGAAGAAAAGCGCGCCCGCGATGGGGCGCCGCGTGAGAAGTTCGTCGATGTGGCCGAGATGATCAAGGCGCGGGGGGATTAGTCCCTTCAAGTTCCTCTCCATTTTTCGCGAAGGCGACAAATGGGGAGGTGGCATTTGCTGAAGGCAAATGACGGAGGGGCCTCTGCCCTATCGCCATTACCCCTCCGTCTCGCCTTCGGCGATCCACCTCCCCAAATGCGCTACGCGAATTTGGGAAGGAACTTGGCCCGCCCCATTCGCCCTTGCCCCCACCACCAGTCCATGATTTAATCGCCCGGTTAACGCTGCGACCGCACAGAGTCGCGCCAGCGGGAGAGAGCCCATGCCCACTTACGACCTGATCATCCGCAATGGCACCATCGTCGATGGCACCGGAGCTGCGCGCTTCACCGGCGATCTGGCGGTCAAGGACGGGCTGATCGCTGCTGTAGGCAAGGTTCATGGCGATGCCGCCGAGGAAATCGACGCGGGCGGCAAAGTCGTCGCCCCCGGCTGGGTCGATGTTCACACGCATTACGATGGCCAGGCCACCTGGGATCCGGAAATGGCACCCTCCAGCTGGCACGGCGTCACCACGGTCGTCATGGGCAATTGCGGCGTCGGCTTTGCCCCCGCCGCGCCGGACCGGCACAAGTGGCTGATCGAATTGATGGAAGGCGTTGAAGACATCCCCGGCACTGCGCTCGCCGAGGGCATGAAGTGGAACTGGGAGACCTTCCCCGAATACCTCGACGCGCTGGAGGAAATGCCGCGCACGGTCGATGTCGGCACCCATGTGCCGCACGGCGCGGTGCGCGCCTATGTGCTGGGTGATCGCGAAAAACCGGGCGCTGTGCCGACCGATGCCGATATCGCGGCTATGGCTGATATCGTTGAGGAAGGCGTGCGCGCCGGGGCCTTGGGCTTCTCCACCAGCCGCACCGTGCTCCACCGCTCGATCGACGGCGAAGTGGTGCCCGGCACCACCGCGACCAAGGAAGAGCTGATCGCGATCGGCCGGGCGATGGGCCGGGTCGGTTACGGCGTGTTCGAAATGGCCAGCGACATGCGCCGCGAATGGGACGAGTTCGGCTGGATGGGCGCACTCAGCCGCGAGACCGGGCTGCCCTGCACTTACGCCGCGCTGCAATCGATCGCCAAGGAAATGCCGCTCGACGAACAGATCGCGGCAATGCGCGCCGAGAACGAGAACGGCGCCAATATTGTCGCCCAGATCGCGCTGCGCGGCAACGGGATCATCATGGCCTGGCAGGGCACGGTCCATCCCTTCCGGCTCAAGCCCAGCATCCAGGCCATCGCCGAACTGCCGTGGGAGGAACAGAAGGCCAAGCTGCTCGACCCGGCGTTCAAGGCCCAGGTCCTGGCCGAAGAGCATGATTTTTCCGAGGTCAATCAGGACATCATCGGCCTGATCATGGTCGTCTGCGGCGGCTGGAACATGCAGTACGAAATGGGGCCGGAGTTCAACTATGAACCCACAGCCGAGGAAAGCATCCTGGCCCGCGCCGCAGCAGCCGGAAAATCGGGCGATGAGTATGCCTATGACCTGCTGTGCGAAGGCGACGGCAAGGGCTTTATTTATCTGCCGATCCTGAACTATGCCGATGGCAACCTCGATTTCCTCGAGGCGCTGCAGAACAGCGACGATACGGTCAATTCGCTGAGCGACGGCGGCGCGCACTGCGGCACGATCTGCGATGCCGCCAGCCCCACCTTCATGCTCCAGCACTGGGTCCGTGATCGCAAGCGCGGCGGCAAGATCAGTCTGGAGAACGCGGTCAAGCGCCAATGCCGCGATACCGCGCGGCTCTATGGCCTCGACGATCGCGGCGTGCTCGCGCCGGGATATCTCGCCGATATCAACGTGATCGACATGGACGCAGTCAAACTGGGCAAGCCCTGGCTGGCCTTCGACCTGCCGGCCGGCGGCAAGCGCCTGCTGCAAAAGGCCGAAGGCTATGTCTGCACGATCAAGGGCGGCGTGGTCACTTTCAAGGACGGCACCTGGACCGGCGCAACGCCGGGCGGCCTGATCCGCGGGCCGCAACGGGCGGCGATGCTGGAGGCGGCGGAGTAGGCTCGCTCAGGGCGGTGGCCGGAAGGCCGGAACCACCGCCCCAATTCCTGACCCCAAGTTCCACCCTCAGACCCCAGCCCCAAATCCCGTTCGTCCTGAGCTTGTCGAGGGGCTGTCCTGGTTCTTCGTGCGTTGCGATCTGGCGCACGACGAAAAAGCAGCCCCTCGACAAGCTCAGGGCGAACGGAGTTGGATACCATGCTTCGGAAAATCTGCACGCTGCTTTAGCCCAGCGGCACCGTGGTGCCGCCGTCGGCTATGCGTGGGTCGTCCTTGTGGACCTTGGCTGCCCCCCAGGTGCCATCCGGGCGGCGGCCGGTGACGATCACTTCGTTGTCGCCGACCACGCCCAGTTCCACCTCGCGGTCGGGCAGCAAGGCGGTCACCTTGTTGCCCACTGTCACCAGAACCTGGCGGTTTTCCTGAAAGCCCAGCACGGCCAGGGCCTTGATTTCGTTATGCCACGGCGCCTCGCGCCAGCGCCCGGGCGCGCCGGGATCGACGGTGAAGTTGATCCGGAAGCCCAGCTCGCTCACGACCACGATCCGGGATTTGGCCGGATGCCAGTGATCGGGCACCGCATCCCAGATCAGGTAGCCGCACATGAATTCCCGGCACCGAAGGGGCCGGTCCCCATAGATTGAGCAGCCCTTGCCGACCGCGCAATGACTGCACCACTCCCCCTTGCCGCTATCGGTTTCAGGGATTTTCAGGACCTTGCAGCACAGCGTGCAAGTTCCGCAGCTGCGCCCTTTGACGGTGGCAGGTGCGGCCTGGGTCACACCCGCATCGGCATCAGCACATAGAGCGCGGGGCTCTTCTCATCCTGCCGAATCAGCGTCGGCGCGCCGGCGTCGGCCAAATGCAGCTCAACCGTATCGCCTTCAATCTGCCCCAGGATGTCCTTGAGGTAGTTGGCGTTAAAGCCGATCTCGAACCCGGCCGACTTGTAGTCTGCGGGAACCTCTTCGGCGGCCGTGCCGTTGTCCGGCGACGTGACCGAGAGGGTAACCTTGTCCGGTTCCAGCGCCATCTTGACCGCGCGGGTCTTTTCGGTGGCGATCGTGGCCACGCGGTCAACGCCTTCCCAGAAGCTCTTGGGATCGAGCCGCAGGAGCTTGTCGTTGCCGGTCGGGATCACGCGGCTGTAATCGGGGAAGGTTCCGTCGATCAGCTTGCTGGTCAGCACCACGCCGTTTTCGCCGCCCAGGGTAAAGCGGACCTTGCTGGCCGACAGGTCGATCAGCACGTTGGAATCGAGCGATTCTTCGAGCAGCTTGCGTAGTTCGGCGACGCACTTCCTCGGGACGATCACGTCGGGCATGCCCTCGGCGCCGTCGGGGCGCTTGATCGTGAAGCGGGCCAGGCGGTGGCCGTCGGTGGCGGCAGCGCGCAGTTCGTCATCGGTGACGTGCAGGAAAATGCCGTTGAGGTAATAGCGGGTTTCCTCGGTGCTGATCGCAAAGCGGGTGCGATCGATCAGCTGGGCAAGCAAGGCCGCTGGCAGTTCAAAGCTGGTCGGCAGATCGCCTTCGACGATGACCGGGAAATCATCGCGCGGCAGTGTCGGCAGGCTGAACCGGCTGCGCCCGGCCTTGACCGCCATGCGGTTGTCGGCGGTTTCGAGGCTGACCTGGCTGCCATCGGGCAGCTTGCGGGCGATATCGAACAGCAAGTGCGCCGAAACGGTGATCGCGCCCGCGCCCTCAACCGAAACCGCGCCCAGGCTTTCGACGACCTGCAGGTCGAGGTCGGTCGCCATGACCTTGACCGTGCCGTCGCTCGCGGCTTCGATCAGCACGTTCGAGAGGATCGGGATCGTGTTGCGCCGTTCGACGACGGACTGGACGTGCGACAGGCACTTGAGCAGCGTCGCGCGTTCGATGGTGGCCTTCATGGTCGACTCGTATCCCCGTGGGACGCGCAAAGGGGAATCGCCCCGCGCGCCTTGGTTTGCGGTCGTTATTCCTTAGCGATGCGCAGCCTCGCGGCAAGGTTGGACCCGGCAAAACCGGGCTAATCTGGGGATAAATCCTGAGCTTGACGCGATCAGGAGAGCATTGCCATGCCGCCGTTCACATGCAGCGTCTGCCCGGTGACATAGCCCGCCTCGTTGCTGGCAAGGTAAGCCACGGCCGCGCCGATATCCTGGCCCTCGCCCATCCGCCCCATCGGGATTCGCGCATTGAGCGCTTCCTTCTGGGCATCGGGCAGCACTTCGGTCATCGCGGTGCGGATAAAGCCAGGGGCGACGCAGTTGACCGTGATCCCGCGGCTGGCGACTTCCTGGCCGAGGCTCTTCGACATGCCGACCAGCCCGGCCTTGGCCGCGGCATAGTTGACCTGGCCCGGATTGCCGGTGGCACCAACCACGCTGGTCACTGTGATGATCCGCCCATGCCGGGCCTTCATCATCGGCTTGCAGGCGGCGCGCATCAGGCGGAAAGCGGCTTCAAGGTTGACCTTGATCACCGCGTCCCACTCCTCGTCCTTCATCCGCATGGCCAGGTTATCGCGCGTAATCCCGGCGTTGTTGACCAGGATGTCGATCTTGCCCAAAGTATCGACCGTGGCCGGGATCAGGTGCTCGACCTGTTCGGTGTTGGAGAGGTCGCAAGTAATCTCGACATGATCGTGTCCATAAGTGTCGTTCAGCTCCTCGCGAAAGCTCCGCAGCTTGCTCGGATTGGTCCCCGAAAGCGCCAACCGCGCGCCCTGCCGGGCCAGCGCATGGCTGATCGCCGAACCAATGCCCCCAGCGGCGCCGGTGACGAGGGCGGTCATGCCGGTAAGGTCGAAAAGGCGGTGTTCCATGGGATAGCTCCAAGAGGGGGTTCACGCAAAGAGCGCAAAGTGAAGAAAGATCGCAAAGGTCTATGCGCTAGGACGATGATCGTTCACAAGCCTTCGAATACCTTCCTTCATCGTCGCGCCTGAAAAATTCAGAAGCAGCCCTAGGGGCTGCCTGAGCAATCGCAGGTAGTTGAGCAGTTGCCTGGTGTTCGCATTGGTCAACTGGTCCACCGCCTTGATTTCAAGAACCAGGCATTCCTCAACCAGAATATCCACCTTGAAAGCGGCATCAAACGTCTGGCCATCAAAAATAACCGGAACGGAAACCTGCCGCGCGGCTTTCAAGCCGCGCGCTTCAAGGCGACCGGCCAAAACCGTTTCATAAACTGACTCGAACAGCCCGGGTCCAAGCTCGCGATGAATCCTGATCGCCTCGTCCACTACGATTGAACTGAGATGGTCAATCCGATCCACACCAACCTCTTTGCG
Source organism: Sphingomonadales bacterium (assembly GCA_018334165.1). Taxonomy (GTDB): domain Bacteria; phylum Pseudomonadota; class Alphaproteobacteria; order Sphingomonadales; family Sphingomonadaceae; genus Novosphingobium. The sequence goes on from JAGXTB010000163.1 coordinate 21,330, forward strand.
ATCTTCGTTCGCTCTGCGATCTTTGCGATAACCCTTTAAAACCCTGCCAAAAGCGCCTCGATATCGGCCATCGCCACCACACTCGCAACGCTGACATCGCTGACAGTGCGGCCGATCATCGGGCCCAGCACTTTGCCGCCGAGTTCGACGAAGCTGTCCACGCCAGCGGTCTGCATGGCGATCACGCTTTCGCGCCAGCGGACGCGGCCGGTTACTTGTTCGACGAGGAGGCGCTGGACTTCGGCGGGGTCGCTGACCGCTGCGGCGGTGACGTTGGCGTAGAGGGCGACGCGCAACGCGCCCGGCGGGGTCTTGGCCAGTGCCTCGGCCATGGCGTCGGCGGCCGGCTGCATCAAAGGGCAGTGGAACGGGGCCGAGACCGGCAGCAGCACGCCGCGCTTGATCTCGAAGTCCTTGACCATCGCCACCGCACGCTCGATCGCGGCCTTGTGGCCCGAAAGCACGACCTGGCCGGGGTCATTGTCGTTGGCGACGGTGCAAACCTCGCCCTCGGCAGCGGCATCGGCGAGCGCCTGGGCCTTGGCCACGTCAGCACCAAGCAGCGCGCACATCGCGCCCACGCCGACCGGCACGGCGGCCTGCATCGCCTGCCCGCGCAGCCTGAGCAGCCGCGCGGTATCGGCCAGTGAGAAGGCTCCGGCCGCACACAGCGCGGTGTATTCGCCGAGGCTGTGACCAGCCACAAAATCGCACTTGTCGGCCAGGCTGATCCCGCCTTCCTTTTCGAGCACCCGCAGCGTCGCGATGGCATTGGCCATGATCGCCGGCTGGGCATTCTCGGTCAGCGTCAGCGCATCGTCCGGCCCTTCGGCCATGATCGCGGAGAGCTTCTGCCCCAGCGCATCATCGACTTCCTGAAAAACCTCGCGCGCAGCAGGGCTGGCTGCGACCAGATCCACGCCCATGCCGACTTTCTGGCTGCCCTGCCCCGGGAAAACGAATGCTCTCATCTTGGTCCTCCGATTTGGCTGGCGCGGTTATTGGCCTGCGGCCTCGCCTGCAACCCCAAAGGGTACAATTGTGTTGTCGATATCGTGGCCGATCCCGCATCGACCAAGGTAAGGGATCGAATGCCGGGCGCACCAGTGGCGGGCGATGTCTTCCACCTCGTGGCCAAACGGCGCGTCGTTTTCGGGGACATTGCCGACCCGGCCCAAACGCAGCCCGGCAATTCCGCCCAGGTGCGCGGTGGCGTGGAAAAACAGCCGGTCAACCGAGTAGAGGTATTCCGCAACCTCCTCCACCAAGACCACGTGCCCCGCCAGTCCCGGCATCAGCCGCGTGCCGCAGAGCATGGCAAGGGTGTAGAGGTTGAAGGCGGCGGTGGGATGATGATCGAGCACTGGCTCCAACCCGCCGCGCTCGCCAGCCAGCCAGCCCAGCGTGCGCCGCACCGCTGCTTCCCCGCCCTCGCGGCGCACGTCGACCGGCATCGGGGCGTGAACCTGGCGGCCCAGCCTTTGCGCATAGAGCCCGCCCAGCACCATGCCGCCGTCGGAATAGGCGAGGAACGTCTTGCGGTCGGCCTCGCGGTCCATCGCCGCAATCGCATCCTCAGCCACCCGCGCGGCGCCATAGCCGCCGCGCGCGAACCAAACTGCATCGAACGCAGGATCGTTGGCGCATTCGACCAGCGCGGCGATCCGGGCGGCATCGGGGCCGGCGAAATGGCCCTCCTCCAGGAAGCATTGCGGGTGGAAATGCAGCTCGACCCCGGGGAACTCGCATGCCAGCGCAGTCACGCGTGCGGCATCCTCTTCGGTGATCGAACGCGATGGGGCGCAGATGGCGATACGCTGCATAGTATCCCTATTACACACCCAAAAACTGTCTCGTCACCCTGAACTTGTTTCAGGGTCCATTTCGCAACACAGCCCGGACCTGTCCGGCACCCAGGCCAACTCCGCGGTTTGCACCAAAGTCCATCAGTCAAAACGACAGATGGACCCTGAAACAAGTTCAGGGTGACGGATATGAAGGTTGAGTTGCCGACAAATGCTGCCTAGCGAAGGCAGGATGAGCGACCTCACTTCCCACCCCTGGTTCTTCTGCGGCATTGGCGGATCGGGCATGCTGCCCCTGGCGCTGATCCTGCGCGGGGCCGGAGCGGAAGTTGCCGGATCAGACCGCAGCCGCGATCAGGGCCGCACGCCGGAAAAATTCGCCTGGCTGGAAAGCCTGGGTTTCACGCTGTTCCCGCAGGACGGCAGTGGGGTCACTTCGGCGGCGCAGGTGCTGGTCGCCTCGGCTGCGGTTGAGGACACCGTGCCCGAAATGGTCCGCGCGAAGGAACTGGGCTGCCCGCGCATGAGCCGCGCCGAACTGCTGGCCCGGCTGTTCAACGCCAGCCCCGCCGGGATCGCCATTGGCGGGACCAGCGGCAAGTCGACCGTCACCGGCATGGCCGGGTGGATCATGCACAGCGCCGGTCGCGATCCAACGATCATGAACGGCGCGGTGATGAAGAATTTCGTCTCGCCCGACGCGCCCTTCGCCAGCGCGCGGGTCGGCCACGGCGGCGTGTTCGTCTCCGAGGTGGATGAAAGCGATGGTTCGATTGCGCTCTACAATCCGGCGGTTGCGGCGCTGCTCAACGTCAGCCTTGATCACAAGAGCATGGACGAACTGCGCGAGTTGTTTGGCAATTTTCTGGCCCGGGCCGAAGTTTCGTCAGTCAATTTCGACGATCCCGAGGCAGCCGCGCTGGCACCGCATGCGCAGTGCCTGGTCAGCTTCGGAATCGACAGCGCAGAAGCGATGATCGGCGTCCAGCCCGGCTCGATCCACGAGGGGCCGACCAGCCTTGCCGCCGTGATCGAAGACCGCCGCGACGGTAGCGCGATCCCGCTCCAGCTCATGGTCCCCGGCCGCCACAACCTCGCCAATGCGCTCGCCGCGATTGCCGCCTGCAATGCCGCCGGGGTGCCGGTGGCGGAAGCGGTGCATGCGCTGGCCAGCTTTGCAGGCCTCGCCCGCCGGTTCGACATCGTCGGCACCAGCACCTCCGGCATCACGGTCATCGACGATTTCGGCCACAACCCCGAAAAGTGCGCCGCCACCTTGCGCACACTCAAAGCCCACCCTGGCCGGGTCATCGCGTTCTTCCAGCCGCACGGCTATGGCCCCTTGCGCCAAATGGGCCACGAACTGGCCGAGACGTTCGCCCGCGAGCTGGGCGCCGACGATCTCACGATCCTGTGCGACCCGGTCTATTTCGGCGGCACCGTCGATCGCAGCGAGGGCAGCGAGCGGATCGTCGCGCTGATCGAGGAACACGGCGGCACGGCCGAGTACGTTCCGGCCCGCGAAGGCTGCGCCGCCCGTATCGCCCAGCTCGCCCGCCCCGGCGACCGCGTGGTCATCATGGGTGCCCGCGACGATACGCTGTCGCTGTTCGCGCGGGATCTGCTGGCGAGGCTTTAGGCCTCCGCCCCAACTTCCTTCTTCAGCACCTTGTGCAGCACCGTGGCGATGATCCAGCCCAGCACCAGGCCGGCCACGCCCGACAATGCCGCATTGGTCAGCCAGCCAAGCGGCCCGCCCAGCGCGCCGGTTGCTCCGGCCACGGCTTTCTCGACCGCGTGAACCAGATCGGACGGGCCGTGCAGGCCCAGTTCGTGCGCGCCGTGGATCACGATTTGTCCGCCCACCCACAGCATCGCCGCAGTGCCGACAACCGAGAGCATCGCCAGCAGCCGCGGCATGGCGTGAAGCAGGCCGCGGCCCAGCTTCTTCGCAGCGGCCGAGCCGTTTTCGACCAGGTGCAGGCCGATATCGTCCATCTTCACGATCAGCGCGACCGTGCCATAGACGGCAATGGTGATCACCACCGCCACCAGCGTCAGTGCCATTGCCTGGCTCAGCAGCGGCTTGTCCGCGACGGTGGACAGCGCGATCGCCATGATCTCGGCCGAAAGGATGAAGTCGGTGCGCACCGCGCCCGAAATCCGCTCTTTCTCGAACTCGGCCATATCCTCGATCGGATCAGCCAGGGTTTCGCCGTGATTCTCGCCGCCCAGCTTTTCGATCACTTTTTCCGCGCCTTCATAGCACAGGAACAGCCCGCCCAGCATCAGCAGCGGGGTGATTGCCCAGGGCACGAACTGGCTCAGCAGCAGTGCGGCCGGCAGCAGGATCACCAGCTTGTTGAACAGCGATCCCTTGGTGATCTGCCAGATGATCGGCAGCTCGCGTTCGGGAGTGAACTCGGTGACATAGCTGGGCGTCACCGCCGCATCGTCGATCACCACCCCCGCGGCCTTGGACCCGGCCTTGGCGGCGGCCATGCCAACATCGTCGATCGAGGCGGCCGCAGCCTTGGCAATTACCGAAATATCGTCGAGCAGGGCGACTAGGCCGCTGGGCATGGAATGGGAACTCCCTGATGGTCTATGGCTACGCTGTGGGGCAGAGCTGCGTGCGGTTCAAGCTTGCATTTGCGGCGAATCCCGCTAAGGGCCGCCACTTCCGCGCATTCACGCACGGAAATCGAAGAAAGCCGGAGGGGCCCCGCAATGGTGCGGATCAGCCAGCGATCGGTTAGAGAAATGAAAGGCTTGGTATGCCGCTTTACGAGCATACTTTCCTGGCGCGCCAGGATCTCAGCCAGGCGCAGGTCGATGCGCTGGCTGCCACCGCTACCGAGATTGTCGAAGCCGGACAGGGCAAGGTCACCAAGACCGAAACCTGGGGCCTCAAGAACATCGCTTACAAGATCAAGCGCAACCGCAAGGCACACTATGTGCTGCTCAACATCGATGCCCCCGCCGGCGTCGTGGCCGAGCTGGAGCGTCAGACCGCGATCAACGAAGACGTGATCCGCTGGCTGACCGTGCGCGTTGACGAGCATGAAACCGGCCCGTCGGTGCAGATGCGCAAGCAAGACCGTGAGCGCACCAAGCGCCGCGAACGCGAGGAGTACTAAGAGATGGCCCGCGCATTTTTCCGCCGCCGCAAGAGCTGCCCTTTCTCGGGCAAGGAAGCGCCGAAGATCGATTACAAGGACACGCGCCTGCTGCAGGGTTACATGTCCGAACGCGGCAAGATCGTGCCTTCGCGCATCACTGCCGTTTCCGCCAAGAAGCAGCGCGAACTGGGTCAGGCGATCAAGCGCGCCCGTCACCTGGGCCTGCTGCCCTACCTCGTGAAGTAAGGGGAGAGACGACATGGAAATCATCCTCCTCGAACGGATCGAGAAGCTGGGCACGATCGGTGACGTAGTGACCGTCAAGGACGGCTTCGCTCGCAACTTCCTGCTGCCGGGCAAGAAGGCGCTGCGCGCCAACGAAGCCAACCGCAAGCTGTTCGAAGCCAACAAGGCCAGGATCGTTGCCGACAACGATGCCCGCCGCGGCGAAGCTGAAAAGCACTCGGTCAACGTCGAAGGCAAGTCGGTCGTTCTGATCCGCGCTTCGTCGAACGCCGGCCAGCTCTATGGCTCGGTTTCGGTGCGCGACATCGTCGATGCACTCAACGCCGACGGTGCTGGCATTGCCAAGTCGATGGTCGTGCTCGAACGCCCGATCAAGACGATCGGCGTGTTCGACGTCAAAGTGACGCTGCACCCCGAAGTGGTGGTCAGCGTCAAGGTCAACGTTGCGCGTTCGCCTGACGAAGCCGAGCAGCAAGCGGCCGGCGTCGACGTGATCAAGGCGATGTTCGAAGACGAAGCCGCTGCCGATGCGGTCAGCGAATTCGAAGCCGGCAACGGCGAACTGCCCGAAGACGAAGCGGCTCCGGTTGCTGAAGCTCCGGCCAGCGAAGACGCTGCTGAGGGCGACGAAGCCTAAGGTTTTCCGTCCTTCTGGATACGGATCGGGGGTGCTTCGGCACCCCCTTTTCGTTGGTGCGCCAGCCCTGTCATTGAAATGTCGCGCAGATTTGGTTATAGGCCCACGATGATAAAGACAGAGACAATCATCGCGGAATTGGTCCGCGTATACGAGACTGCCGTTTCAACCCTGCGCAGTGACATCGCCGCCTTCGCGCAAAACGGCACCCTTCCACCCCCTGGACGGCGCAGTGAGAACGCCTGGTGCTATCCTGAGCTTCGGATCCACTACGAAGGGGTCGAGACCCGCCCAGACCTCGCCCGCGCCTTTGGCCGGCTGGCTCATTCGGGCACTTTCGCCACCACGGTCACCCGCCCGGCACTGTTCGCCGGATACCTGACCGAGCAGCTCGGCCTGCTGGCCGACGACTATGAAATCGACGTCGAGGTTGGCCGCTCGCAACAGGAAATCCCCTTTCCTTACGTGATCGACGCCAGCGCCACTTTGGGCACGATCAGCCCGCAGGACCTGGCCCGGCATTTTCCCTCGACCGAACTGGCCGCGATCGGCGACGAATTGGCCGACGGGATTCATATCGACGATCCTGACGAGCTGATCCCGCTGGCGCTGTTCGATGGCCTGCGCACCGATTTCAGCCTGGCCCGCCTGGCGCACTATACCGGCACCCAGATCGAGCACTTCCAGCGCTTCGTGCTGTTCACCAACTATCACCGCTATGTCGATGAATTCGTTGACTGGGCGGCGCAGCAGCTGGGCAAGGATGGCTATACCCACCTGTCCGGCGCAGGCGGGCTGATGGTCGAGGAACGCTGCGACAACGCCCGCGAATTGATGTCCGACACCGCCTGGCGGCGGCACCAGATGCCGGCCTATCACTTGTGCCGCGATGACCAGTCGGGGATCACCCTGGTCAATATCGGGGTTGGCCCGTCGAACGCCAAGACGATCTGCGATCACCTGGCGGTGCTGCGGCCCGAAGCCTGGCTGATGATCGGCCACTGCGGGGGTCTGCGCGATACTCAGCGGATCGGTGATTTCGTGCTGGCCCACGCGTACCTGCGCGACGACAACGTGCTCGACAGCGTCTTGCCGCCCGAAATTCCGATCCCGGCCATCGCCGAAGTGCAGATCGCGCTGGCCCAGGCCGCCGAGATGGTCAGCGGCGATATGGGATCGAACCTGAAAAAGCGGATGCGCACCGGCACGGTCGCCACCACCGATGACCGCAACTGGGAGCTGCGCTTTACCCAGTCGGCACAGCGGCTCTCGCTCGCCCGGGCAATCGGGATCGACATGGAAAGCGCGACCATCGCCGCGCAGGGGTACCGCTTCCGGGTGCCTTATGGGACGCTGCTCTGCGTCTCGGACAAGCCGCTCCACGGCGAGCTCAAGCTGCCGGGGCAGGCCAATCGCTTCTACGAAGAGACCATCGCCTCGCACTTGCTGATCGGCACCACCACGGTCGATCTGCTGCGTGCGCAGGGGGCGCGGTTGCATTCACGCAAGCTGCGGGCGTTTAACGAGCCGCCGTTTAGGTAGAAAGGTCCTCTCCAGATTTGCGAAGCACATCTGGGGAGGTGGCAGACGCTGAAAGCGGCTGACGGAGGGGCTTTGGCGCAACGTGCGAGGCCCCTCCGACATTTGCCTTCAGCAAATGCCACCTCCCCATTTGTCGCCTTCGCGAAAAATGGAGAGGATCTAAAGCAGCAGGAAGTCCCGGATCGCCAGGCCCAGGTCGGGCTTGGTCACGCAGCTCATATGTGTGCCGGGAACGACTGCCTGCACCGCATTGGGCAGCCGTGCGGTCAGAGCGGCCGGATCGCCGTTGTCACGGTCCTGATCACCGTTGACGATCAGCGTGGGCATGGTGATCGCAGCCAAAGCCTCGGGCGGGGTATCGGCGAAAGTTTGCAGCAACAGCCGCGCGGCCACGCGGTCCACTTGCATGGTCTTCATGAACGACACTGCGGGGAAGGCCGGATCGCCGTGCTTGACCGCATCGAACCGGTCGATCGCATCGATGAAGAAAGCGCCCCGCCCGGTCCAGCCGGCCAGGCCTTCCAGCCCCATCCCGCCCAGCACCAGCTTGCGCGGTGTCAGCCCGGCGATCACCCCGCGTACCGAAGTGCGTGCGCCGAGTGAAAAGCCGCACAGGTCGTAGTCGGTCAGGCCAAGGTACGCGACCAAGGCGGCCAGATCCTTGGCCAGCACATCGTCCGGGTAAGCCGCCGGATCGTGCGGGGCATCGCTTTGCCCATGCGCACGCAGATCGGGCATCAGGCATTCGAACCCGGCATCGGCGAACAGCTGGGCATGGCCCCATTTGACCCAGTTCATCTCGGCATTGGAGAACAGTCCGTGGAGCATCACCACTGGCCGCCCGCTGCCCATGCGGTGCAGCGCCAGACGGGTGCCATCGAAGCCGGGGTAGAATTCGCCGCTCACTCCGGCACCTCCAGCCCGGCGGCCTGCCAGCGTTCGGCCACGCTTTTGGTGCTGGCGGTGTAGTGGCGCGGTAGCTCACGGGTATCGAGCCAGGCCTCGTGGATCGATTCGCACCCGGCATGGGCCGCCGGACGGAAATGCGCAGGATCGTCGAAGCTGCCGACGGTCAGGTCCATATCGCCAGCGCCATCGACCCAGGCAAAGCCCAACGGCGTGCCGCAAGTCGAACAGAACGGCCGCCGCGCAACCGGCGAGCTTTGGTACCAGTCCGGCTCGGCCAGCCAGGTGACCTTGCCCGGCTCCACTTGCACGAAGGCCGCAGCGATCCCGCCGGTGGCCTTCTGGCACATCCGGCAATGGCACCAATAGGCCTCATCGCTCTCGATCAGGGCGCTATAGCGGATACGGCCGCACTGGCAGCCGCCGGTCATGGTCTGGGTCATGGCAGCAGCCTAGCGCCGCGCGCGGTGTTCGGGAAGCGTCAGAGGCGTCGTCGCACAAACGGCAGCGCCAGTAGCATGCCCAGCACCGCCAAGGCCATGTCCTTCTGGCTGTCAAACATGTCGCCCTGCTAGCCGTTGTAGGCTCCGGCATCAGCGGGCGCGAGCGTCAGGGTGAGCGTCCATTCGAACACTTCGTAGAGCCCGCCGACTGCGAGCACGAACAGTGCCGCCCCGATCAACGCCGCGCGGCGGGGCAGCCCGCCATAGCGCATGGCGATCTCGGCAAAGGGCAGCACCGCCAGCACGCCGAACAGAAAGTGGACCAGCCGGTCGAACATGTTGCGGGTGAAGCCAAGTCCGCTCCCCAGCCCGGGAAGCCACTGGTCATAGGGCACAAAGCTGTACGACCAGCGCGCGGCGAACAGGTGCAGCAGCACGAATGCGGTGAGGCAACCCGCCGCCGCGTCCGAGATCGGATAGCGCTGCAAGGCCCACCAGGCTGCGGGCAACAGCAAGGCGACCGGGCCGACCTGAAGCCAGGTGTTCGAGGGATAGAGCGCGCCGATCACACTCAGCGGGATCGCCACGGCAATCGCCGCCACCATCCGGGTCTGGGCTCTGGAGAGCGCCAAGATCACCCCTTCTTCAAATGCCGCCGCCCCAGCAGCTCCGCAATCTGCACCGCATTCAGCGCCGCGCCCTTGCGCAAATTATCGGATACGCACCACAGCGACAGGCCGTTGTCCACGGTCGGATCCTCGCGCACGCGGCTGACGTATGTGGCGCCGTCGCCGACGCATTCGACCGGGGTGATATAGCCGCCGTCCTCGCGCTTATCGACCAGCATCACGCCGGGCGCATCGCGCAGCAGGCGCTGGGCCTGTTCGGCGCTGATCTCGTCCTCGAACTCCAGGTTGATCGCTTCGGAGTGGCCGACGAAGACCGGCACCCGCACGCAAGTTGCGCTGACCTTGATCTTGGACCCCATGATCTTCTTGGTTTCGACCACCATCTTCCATTCTTCCTTGGTCGAGCCATCGTCGAGGAAGCTGTCGATATGGGGGATCACGTTGAAGGCGATCTGCTTGGTGAACTTCACCGGCTCGTTGGCCTGGCCGACGAAGATGTTGCGGCTCTGCTCGAACAGCTCGTCCATGCCCTGCTTGCCCGCGCCCGAGACCGACTGGTAGGTGGCGACCACAACGCGCAGAATCGTGGCGGCATCGTGCAAGGGCTTGAGCGCAACCACCATCTGCGCGGTCGAGCAATTGGGGTTGGCGATGATCATCTTGGTCTTGTAGCCGTCGATCGCATCGGGGTTCACTTCGGGCACGACCAGCGGCACGTCCGGATCCATGCGGAACAGCGAGCTATTGTCGATCACCACGCAGCCCTGCCCGGCGGCCTTGGGGGCATAGACTTTCGACACGTCCGATCCGGCAGCGAACAGGGCAATGTCCCAGCCAGTGAAATCGAAATGCTCGATATTCTTGACCTTGAGCATCTTGCCGGTCTCGCCGAACTCGATCTCGTCCCCGGTCGAGCGCGAGCTGGCAACCGCGGCCAGTTCCTCAATCGGAAACTCGCGCTCGGCCAGCACGTTGAGCATCTCGCGCCCGACATTGCCGGTGGCCCCTACGACGACGACCCGATAACCCATTGCCTGCTCCTTTAGCCGCCGCCAGCCGCGACGGTTGGTTTGCTAAAAACACCTAACCCCAAAATCCGTCTATCCTGAGCTTGTCGAAGGACTGCCCTTTCTTCGGGCGGTCGCGCGCGCTGCACGAAGGACAAGACAGTGCTTCGACAAGCTCAGCAAAGTCGGGTTTGGATCAATAGCATTCAGTGTTGTTCAGCTGCGGCTAGTGCAGCGTCGCGGTATTGTCCACCGGCAGTGCATCGAAGGCGACCGTGATGCGCGGGCTTTCGCTCTCGAAGGGAGTGGTTCCGTGCCACAGATAGGAGGGGAACAGCACCAGCTGGCCCTCCTGGGGCTGAACCACCCGGCGCGGAGCCAGATCGAGCCCCAGCGCGGCATCTGGCACGCCAAAGGCCAGTTGCCCCTGCCCTGCGCCCGCCTGCACTTCATCGGGCAAGCTGACGTAATAGGCGCTGCTTAGCCACCCGGCGGGGTGGATGTGGCTGACGTGGAAGCCCTGGCTGGCAAGGCGCACCGACCACGAGGTCGGGAAACAGACCCGACCGGTGATCCGCGAGAGGAACGGATGGGTGGGATCGGGCCGCAGCCGCGCGATCCGGTTCTCGATCGTGTCACGCACCGCCAGGGCCAGGCCGTAAATCACCGGATCCTTGGCTTCGAACAGGTTCCCCCGGGTTTGCGTTCCGCCGCGCAGCGACTGGTCGGCGGGGTGGGCGGCAACATCGTGGCGCGCTTCGAGCACGCCGCGCATGTCCTCATCCAGCCCGATCTCGATCGGCATGACCAGGTTGTCATAGTCGCACAGCCAATGCTCGCGCTCGTCCCCCAGCAGCCGCCAGGCGACGCTGAGCAGCGACCAGCCCGACTGGTCACGCGGGTTGAGCCGGGTTGCTTCCTCAGCCGCGGCAGCAGCAGCGGCGGGATCGCCCAGCTTGAGCAGGCAATGCGCGCGGATCACGTGGCCCGAGGTGTAATCGTGCTGCACGGCCAGGCCTGCATCCATTCGCGCCAGTGCCTCCTGATCGCGGCCCAGCGCCGACAGCGCATTGGCCGCAAAAGCGGTGATCATCGTGTCGGACCCAAACCGCGCTTCGGCCAGCTCGGCCCATTCGAGCAGCTGCTCGTGCGCGCCGTGACCCTTGGCGAGCGCCATTGCTTCGACCCACAGGATGCCGTGCTCAGGCGCGCGAAGCAGCGCGTCCTGCAAACTGCGCATCGCCTGATCGCCCAGCCCCAGCTGCGGCAGCAGGCTGGCCAGCGCAGCATGGGCCTCGACCAGCTCGGGCTTGATCCGCACGGCTTCGCGGTAGGCGGTTACTGCCGCGTCGAACTGCCCCACATCGGCCAGCAAGTGGCCAAACATCGTCGCGGTTTCGGCCTTGTGCAGCCCGTCGTTCCAGGCCCGTTCGATTTCGGCCAGGGCCTCAACAGAATGACCGCATTTGCGCAGTTCGACCGCCAGGTTGTGCCGGGCGATCCGGTCGGACGGATCGCGCGCCAGCTTGCCGCGAAGTTCCTCGACCAGTTGCGGCGATCCGCTTGGTCCCAATCCCTGAATCACCGCATCGTCCTTCGCTTCGTGTGAGGCAAAGCCCCTAGCGCGTCACAGCCGCCAGCGAAAGCGTCCGGTCAGGTCATAGCGCTCGCGGTCCTCGGCGCGGTTCTTCAGCACGGTCAGCCAGCGCCCGTCGGGCGAAAGCCTGACCCCGCGCGGCACCGCGCCGTTCAGGCCCGGACTGGCAAAGACGCGTTCGATGGGGAGCGGCTGGGCCGCCACTGGTGCGCTCACC
>JAGXTB010000164.1 GCA_018334165.1 Sphingomonadales bacterium
GTCTCGGAGCAGGCGTCCTTGCCCCTCCGTCAGCCGCCTTCGGCGTCTGCCACCTCCCCATTTGCGCTACGCGAAAATGGGGAGGAATTGGGCGATGGCCTAAACCGGCTTGGCCCCACTCCCCCGCCCGCCACGCAGGAAGTATTCCTGCGTGCCCCGATGGAGCACGTCGTCGATATCGATCACGGCAGTGTTGGCATAAGTGAAGCTGGGGGCCAGGCTGCGGTAGAGCCGGTCGAAATCGCGGTCCACCGTATCGTGGTAAAGCTCGTCGAAGCTCTCGATCACGAAATAGGTCGGCTGCAGATCGTCGATCACATAGTCGGTGCGCATCACCCGGTCGACGTTGAGCATGATCCGGTTGGGGCTCTGCGCCTCGAGGCAATAGACCGCTTCGGTCGGGCCTGAAAGGATGCCCGCACCATAGGCGCGCAGGCCATCGGCCTCCTGGATCAGCCCGAACTCGACCGTGTACCAGTAAAGCGCGCCCAGCGCCTTGAGCCGGTTGTAACGCATCGCCTTCCACCCGGCCCGGCCATATTCCTGCATGTAATCGGCATAGGTCGGGTCGGCCAGCATCGGCACGTGGCCGAAGACATCGTGGAACACGTCGGGTTCCTGGATATAGTCGAAGCAGTCGCGGCTGCGGATGAAATTGCCGGCCGGGAAGCGGCGATTGGCCAGGTGCCAGAAGAACACGTGATCGGGGATCAGCATCGGCACCGGCACCACCGACCAGCCGGTCAGGGTGCCCAGTTCCTCGGACAGCCGGGCAAAGTCCGGCACTCCGCCGCGGCCCAGGTCAAGCCGCTCAAGGCCGCTCAGGAAGGCACTGGCGGCGCGGCCGGGCAGGACCTGGACTTGCCGCTCGAACAGCTCGTTCCAGACCGCGTGCTCATCGGCACCATAGACGCGCTGGCCGGGTTCCAGCCAATCCTCGCCCAGATGCGCCGGACGCTTCAGCGGCGCGGTGAACACTTCGGGGCCCAGATCGGGCAGGCGGGTAAAGTCAGTCTCGGACATGGTTGCATTTGTAACTTTATCGAAACGGGACGGCAACGCCCAATTCACCTGCTTGCCAGTCCGGCCCGACAGGCGCATTTTCAAAGGCATGAAACAGCTCAAGCGCAAGAAGTTCGAAAAGCTCTATGCCCCGCTCGAAGAAGAGCTGGTGGCGATGGCCCGCTGGGCGGCAGCGACCGGCGCGCGGATCCTGGTGCTGTTTGAAGGGCGCGACACCGCCGGCAAGGGCGGGGCGATCCGCGCGGTCGCCGATCCGCTCAACCCGCGCCAGTGCCGGATCGTTGCTCTGCCCAAACCTTCGGACCGCGAAAAGACCCAGTGGTACTTCCAGCGCTATGTCCAGCACTTGCCTGCCGCGGGCGAAGTCGTGCTGTTCGATCGCAGCTGGTACAACCGCGCCGGGGTCGAGAAAGTCATGGGCTTTGCCACCCCTGCCCAGGTCGCAGCCTTCCTCAAGGCCGTGCCGGCGTTTGAGCAGCAACTGGTCGATGACGGGATCCTGCTGTTCAAATACTGGCTGACCACCGACCAGGCCGAGCAGGAAAAACGCTTCAAGGAACGGCTGGAAGACCCGCTCAAGCGCTGGAAGCTGTCACCGGTCGATACGGCGGCGCGCGACAAGTACGATGCCTATACCCTCGCGCGCGAGGAGATGCTGAAGGCGACGCACAGCGATCATGCGCCCTGGACCCTGGTCGATTTCAACGACCAGCGCCGCGGCCGCCTGACCCTGATCCGCGATCTGCTCGACCGGCTGCCCGATACCAAGGTCGAACCGGAGGAGGTTGTGCTGGAACCGCTGGGTCATGAACCCTCGGCCGAAGGCTATACCATCCTCAAGCCCATTCCCCCCTACAAGCCTTGACTTTGACCCCCATCTGACGCATTGGCGCGGCCTTCCGGGGCGGCGCCTGTGTGCCGCTCTTGCAGTTTCATGGGCTTTTTGGCCCGAATCAAGAGTTCAGGACCTTAAGCAATGGCGAAGCCCGCAACCGTCAAGATCCGCCTCGTGTCGAGCGCCGACACCGGCTTCTTCTATGTGACCAAGAAGAACCCGCGCAACACGACCGAGAAGATGAGCTTCCGCAAGTACGATCCGGTCGTGCGCAAGCACGTCGAATTCAAGGAAGCCAAGATCAAGTAAGGGGTTCATTGCGAGTTCAAGCCGGTGCGGCTAGCACGCGGGGCATGAACACCATGAAACCTTCCTTCCGATCGCTCGCAGGCGCCGCCGCTTTGGCGGCGTTTGGCGTTTCTGTACCCCTCGCTTTTGTCGCGCCCAGCCCGGCGGTGGCCCAGGCCCAGCCCGGCGACCTCACCAATGCCGTGACCGCGCTGCGCGCGATCTCCACCATGCGCGCCGATTTCGTCCAGACCGACATCAAGGGTCAACGCGTCTCCGGCGTGCTGACGCTCAAGCGGCCGGGCAAGATCCGCTTCCAATACCAGAAGGGCGTGCCGATCCTGATCGTTTCGGACGGCAAGGCGCTGACCTTCATCGACTATTCGGTTCGCCAGGTTCAGCGCTGGCCGATCGGCGGCAGCCCCTTGGGCGCGCTGCTCGATCCCAAGCGCGATGTGATGCAGTTTGGCAAGCTGACCCCGGCCACCAACGGATCGATCGTCAGCGTCGAAGTGCGCGACAAGAAGCATCCTGAATACGGCGTGATCACGATGGTCTTCGTGCGCAAGCCCGGCGCACCGGGCGGACTGGAGCTGTCGAGCTGGGCCACGCTCGACTCGCAGAACACCCGCACCGTGGTGAGTCTGACGAATCAGCAGTACGGCGTGGCGGTTTCGGACAACACGTTCCGCTACAACGACCCACGCAACCCCACTCGTCGATAGCGGGCAACGGCCTGTCGCGGACTGTGCGAAAGTTGCGACAATTTGCGACGAGGCTTTCGCGATTGTTCATGGCGGCGAAAGGCAAATGCGCCTAAAACCGTAACTGACAGCGCGGCCTGAGGCGGGTTTCCCCCCTGTTGCCCGAGCCTCCTTAACAGGGCGCGATGTCGAGCGTGACGAACGCACAAAGGAACCCTCGGTCCAATGCCCCCGGACCGAGGGTTTTCTTTGGATGGGGCTGTGGCGGCCCATGCCGGGCTGCGAACATAGCCCCTCCCCGATGGGGAGGGGTTGGGGTGGGGGTTCCACGCTGCTTGGCACCACCGCCCCTTGCCGCACCGCCCTGTGCCACCTAAAGCCGCGGGCATGATCTCGATTGCTACATGGAACATCAATTCGGTCCGCTTGCGGGTCGATCAGGTCGTGCGGTTTTTGGCTGAGCAACAGCCGGACGTGCTGTGCCTGCAAGAGATCAAGACGGTCGAGGCGACTTTCCCGCACGAGGCATTCGAGGACGCCGGTTACACCTATCGCGCGGTGCATGGGCAGAAGGGGTATCACGGCGTGGCCACGGTCAGCCGGATCCCGATCCGCGAGCTTTCGCGCAACGACTGGCAGGCCAATGGCGAGGCGCGGCATGTGGGCGTGGAGCTGCTCGGACCCGGACAGGGCATGGTGCTGGAGAACGTCTATATCCCGGCCGGCGGCGACATTCCTGACCGCGAAGCCAATCCCAAGTTCGGTCAGAAGCTCGATTTCCTCGAGCGGATGACCCGCTGGGCGGAGACACTCGAACGCCCGACACTGCTGGTCGGCGATTTCAACGTGGCCCCGCTCCCGTCAGACGTTTACGATCACAAGGCCTTGCTCAAGGTCGTCAGCCATACGCCGATTGAAGTCGAGACCCTGCAAGGCCTGGCCGATGCCCATGGCTGGGTTGACCTCGGCCGCAAGCATATCCCCGCGCCTGAGCGGAACTGGACCTGGTGGTCCTATCGCACCTTCTGGCAGGAAAAGGATCGCGGGCGCAGGCTCGACCATATGTGGGCCTCGCCTCAGCTCGCCGCGCAGTCGGTCAGCCACCGGATCGTCGAGGAAACCCGCCGCTGGGAACAATGCAGCGACCATGTGCCGCTGATCACGGAATTTGCCCTGTGACACCCGAACGCCGTGTTGCCCTGGCGATCGACGCCTTGCGCCACGGCTGGCCGATCCGGCTCGACGATTGCCTGACCCTGCTGCCCGCCGAAACCGGGCTGGGCGACGGGGTTGCTGCGGGCCAGATGCTGATCTCCTGCGCGCGGGCAGTGACACTCAAGCTGGCCAACCAGCGCGAGGCTGCGGTGCCCGAAGCCCCGGTGCTGATCCGCGGCGCCGATCCTTTCGATCTTGCTTCCGCGCGGGCGCTGGCCGATCCGGCGCTGGACCTGGCCACACCGCTCAAGGGCCCATTCCTGGCCGAGCCACTGGCCCACGGCGAGGCGGCTGTCGCGGCGATGACCCTGGCGCGGCTGGCCGGGATCCTGCCGGCCTTTCTGGTCGATCCTGAGCCCGCGGGCGAAGCGCAGGAAGCCCGCTCGAGCGATCTGGCCGCCTGGTCCGATGTCATCCACCTAACCATCGCCAGCCGCGCGCACCTGCCGGTGGCAGCTTGTGAGAGCGCCGAGATCGTCGCCTTCCGCTCGGCCAATGACTTGCGCGAACATGTCGCGCTGGTGATCGGCCAGCAGCGCAGCGACCGCGCCCCGCTGGTGCGCCTGCACTCCGAATGCCTGACCGGCGATATCCTCGGCAGCCTCAAATGCGATTGCGGGCCGCAGCTCGATGCCGCACTGCGGGCGATGGCCGACGAGGCCAGCGCGGGCGGCTGGGGCGTGCTGCTCTATCTGCGCCAGGAAGGGCGTGGAATCGGCCTGATCAACAAACTGCGCGCCTACCAGCTGCAGGATCAGGGCTTCGACACGGTCGATGCCAACAACCGGCTGGGCCTGCCCAGCGAAGCGCGCGATTTTCCGGTCGCAGCGCGGATGCTCGCGCTGCTGGGGGTTGGACCGATCCGGCTGATGACCAACAACCCCGCCAAGGTCGAGGCGCTGCGCGGCGCCGGGGCGGAAGTGGCTGAGCGGGTGCCGCACCGGCTTCCCCCCAACCCCCACAACGCGCGCTACCTTGATACCAAGCGCGACCGCACCGGGCACTTGCTGTGAGCCCCTCCTATTCGATCCGCCCCGAAGCTGCGGGCGATCAGGCCGCGATCCACGATCTGGTGGAACGCGCCTTTGCGCCGATGCCCTTTTCGGATGGCGACGAACAGGACCTGGTCGATGCGCTGCGCGATGCGGGCGATCTGGCGCTGTCCTTGGTTGCTGTATCGGCGGAGGGCACGGTGATCGGCCACGTCGGCTTCAGCCCGGTAACGATCGACCACAAGGCCTGCGGTTGGTTCCAGATGGCCCCGGTCTCGGTAACTCCCGAACTGCAGCACCAAGGCATCGGCAGCGCGCTGATCCGCGCCGGGATTGAGCAGCTTAGCACTGCCGGTGCCGGCGGCGTCGCGGTGGTTGGCAACCCGGTCTACTACGAACGCTTCGGCTTTGCCGTACAGGATGGCCTGACCCCGGAAAGCGAGCACGATCTGCCCTATTTTCGCGCGCAAGTGCTGGCGGGCGAGACCCCGCAGGGCACGCTGCGCTATGCCCCGGCTTTCTACGGACCGCAGCAATGAAGGCCTGGATCGGCCGCAGCGAGCTCCGCACCGACCGCATCGATCCCGGTCATGCCGCACGCTGGCTGGCCACGCTTGACCGCGCGGCTCCGGCGGATGGAACCATGCCGCAGGGCTTCCATTGGTGCCTGTGCCTGCCCGATGCGCCGAGCGCCGGCCTGGGCGCGGATGGCCACCCGCAGCGCGATGCCGGTCCCGCCAGCCTGCTGCCGCCCTTGCCGCATCTGCCGCGGCGGATGTGGGCGTCGAGCAAGTTGGAGTTCCTTGGCCCGCTGCGCCTTGGCGCTGCGATCGAACGGCGATCCACCGTGCTGGCGATCGAGGCCAAGCAGGGTTCCAGCGGCGAGCTGGTTTTCGTGACCCTGCGGCACGAGACTAAGGCCGATGGCGCGCTGGTGGTGCGCGAGGAGCAGTCGCTGGTTTACCGCGCCGCCGCCGCCAGCGATGCGCCGCCGAGCCCGCCGCCGGGAGCCGGGCAGTTCAGTCCTGCGGAATGGCACGCACACCGCACGATCGTGCCGAACGAGGCTTTGCTGTTCCGCTATTCGGCGCTGACCTTCAATTCGCACCGGATCCACTATGACCTGCCATACGCGCGCGATATCGAACGCTATCGCGGTCTGGTGGTCCACGGCCCGCTGACCGCGACGCTGCTGCTGGATCTGGCCCGGCGCGAGTTGGGCGATAATGCCCTGAAGTCCTTTGCTTTCAGGGGCCTGTCGCCCGCGATCTGCGGCGAGGCGCTGCACCTGGCGATGCGCAAGTCAGACGATGGCTGGGAGTTTGGCGCTTTCACCGAGGACGGACGGCCCATCGCGAGTGGCAGTGCGGAATGATTTTTCCGCTAACCTAAATGACAGTATGATGACCCAGTCTTGTGCCAATTTGGCTGTGCGGCGGCTTGTTGGGGCGAAGGGAAAGTTGGTGGCCGCCCATTGGGTCGCATAACGGGCGGCCACCGCCTACCGTCGGCTATTGCTGACTGGAGGTTGGTAAGCATATGTCATGGCTGTTCTGAAGCCGACAGGGCCTCAACCCGATGATTTTCCGATGATCCTTGCTTGGGTTAGAAGGAAATCGCTGAGTCACAGGCAGAAAAGTGCAGATTTCTCGTTGCAAGTCGGGGCGCGCCACCCGATAGTCCGGGCAGACCAGGGAGCAAAGCGCGGTGCCATCGGGCGAATTTGAAAATGGGGATGGCG
Source organism: Sphingomonadales bacterium (assembly GCA_018334165.1). Lineage (GTDB taxonomy): Bacteria > Pseudomonadota > Alphaproteobacteria > Sphingomonadales > Sphingomonadaceae > Novosphingobium. The sequence goes on from JAGXTB010000164.1 coordinate 6,799, forward strand.
TTACCCGGCTCCAACCGGTCGATCTGGCGACCACCTCGGCGTTTGAGCTGGGGGGGCTCAGGGTCGATCCGGCCATTCGCCAGATTGGCTATCCGGACGGCACCCAGGAACGGCTTGAACCGCGGGTGATGGAAACGCTGGTCGCGCTGCACCGCGTGGGCGGCGAAGTGCTCAGCCGCGACGATCTGATGGCCGCCTGCTGGCGCGGCACTGTGGTTGGCGAAGATGCGATCCAGCGGGTGATCCAGCGTCTGCGCAAGGTTGCCGCGCGTTCCGGCCTGTTCCAGATCGAAACCATCAGTAAGGCCGGATACCGCCTGGTCGATATCTTGAGCCAGGGTGATGGCGGGCGCGGCGATGCCCCCAGCGTGGCGGTCTTGCCGTTCCGCAACCGCTCGGGTTTGGCCGCCGATGAAGGCTTCGCGCTGGGCATGGCCGAAGACCTGGTCGATGCCCTGGCGATGGGTGTCAACGTGCGAGTGATCGCCAGCTCCGCCACCGCACGCTTTCGCGATAAGCCCGTCACTGACTTTCCCGCAGCCGGACAACGGCTGGGGGTGCGTTATTTCCTCGAAGGCCATATCCGCCAGGCCGACGACAAGTTGCGAGTTACCGCCCGGCTGATCGAAGCGGCGAGCAGCGCGCTGGTCTGGACCCAGCGCTTCGAACGGCCGCTGAGCGAATTCGCTGAGCTTCAGGGCGACCTGGTGACCGAAGTGGCCGCCGCGCTTGGCGCGACGATTTACAAACTTGAGATGGACCGCGCGCTGCGCAAGCCGGCCAATCTGACCGCCTGGGAATGCACCGCCAGGGCGATCGCGGCGATCCGCGAGTACGGGGCCGAGGCGCTGTTCCGTTCGATCGAGGAATCGTCCAAGGCGATCGCCATTGCGCCCGACTATGGCCTGGCCCACGCGATCCATGCCCAGACCATTGCGGGCGCTTACCTTTCGATCGAGCTGCCCGATCCTGAGCGCGAGCGCGAGATCCAGCAAGGAATTGACCGGGCCTTTTCACTCGATCCCGATCACGCCGGGGTGCTGGCCGCGATCGCCACCGCCAGTGCCTATATCGGCCGCCCGGCCGAAGGGCTGCCGCGTGCCCTGCGCGCGATCCGGCTGAGGCCGGGGCACGGAATGGGCTACTACGCCGCCGGGGTGAACGCGCTGCTGCTAGGGCAAGAGCAAGAGGCAATCGACCACCTCGACCAGTTCCTCAGCGTCGAGCCGGAAAGCCACTTGCACTACATCACTCACGCCTGGCGCGGAATTGCGCGGGCCCGCCTGGGCGAGTTCGACGCCGCCCGCGCCGCGTTCGATGACAACTTCAGCCTCTACCCGGGCAATTTCATCGCCTTGCTGGTTCTGACCTGCATCGAGCAGCGCGAAGGCCGGACTGAAAGTGCCGTGGCCCATCTGCGCAATGCGCGTTCGCTTGAACCCACGGTTAGCCTGACCCTCAGCCGGGCCCGTGTCAGACGGTTTTTTGCCGGATCGGCGGCGCTCGAAGCATCGCTGACCGCTATTACACAGGTATGGCCGCTAGCCACGAATATGCCCTAGAGCATTGCTCCTGCGCCTTGTGCCGCCTTGGCGCGCTTGAATCCGTCGCGCTGGCTCAGGCGGTCGAAATAGGCCGCCATACCCGGCGTGACTTGCTCTTCGAGCCCGATGCTCAGCGCCAGCATCACCGCATAGCCCAGCGAGATGTCGGCCATGGTGAAGCGTCCGGCGCAGGCATGCTCGCCTTCCAGCAGCAGTTCGGCATTCTTCAGCCGCGACCCGAACCACTGGGCATAGTCCACGGCCGCTTGCGCGACGCGCCGCTCGGGCGGTTCGAGCCGGGTGTAACGCAAATGGATCGTCTGCGGGAAAGTCAGCGTCGCCTCGCCCATCAGCAGGAAGTTCATATAGGCCATGTAGCCCGGCTCGTCCGGTGCGACTGCCAGGTCCGACGGGCCGAAGCGGGTGGCCAGGACATGCGGGATCGCGCTGCTTTCGGTCATCAGCACGCCGTCCACGATGCAGGCCGGGACCGTGCCGAGCGGGTTGATTGCGCGGTAGCCTTCGACGGTGAAGCGCGGCGGGAAGGGCATCACTTCCAGCTCGTACGGCAATGCCAGCTCTTCCAGCGCCCAGAGCACCCGGAACGAGCGGGCGTCGCGGCAGTGGTAGAGCTTGATGGCAGCGCTCACGCCACCTGTTCCACGCTGGAGACCGCATCGCACTTGTGTCCGCCCTCTTCCGGGCCGCCGCCCAGCAGCGTGATCGCGGCGAACCCGGCCAGCACCACCGCAACGAAGCCCGCCGTGGCCAGCCCCAGATACTTGTCGATGAAGGCCTTGATCGGTGCCCCGAACAGGCGGAACAGGATGCCCACAATCAGGAAACTGATCGAGCGCGAGACGATCGACCCGGCGATGAAGCGCAGCAGGTCCATGCCGATGAACCCGGCGGTAATCGTCAGCAGCTTGAACGGGATCGGGGTCGCGCCCTTGGCGACGAACAGCCAGAAGCCATATTCGTTGAGGTAACAGGCCGCCTTGGGGAAGCTGGCGGTCAGGCCGAGCCATGCCAGGATTTGCGTGCCCAAGGTATCGTAAAGCCCCCAGCCGATCGCATAGCCCAGCAGGCCGCCCGCAACCGACGCGAAAGTGGCGATCATCGCAAAGCGGATCGCCTTTTTGGGTTCGGCCAGGCACATGATCCCCAGCAAGGGGTGCGGCGGGATCGGAAAGAAGCTTGCTTCGACAAAGGCAAACAGCGCCAGCCACCATTCGGCATGCGGATGGACCGCCTTGGCCATGGTCCAATCGTACAACTTGCGCAGCATTCGCGTCCCTTTGCCCCCGGATTCTGGTTGCGGACTGCTTAGAGAGCGGCCCCAATGGCGGCAAGTGGGCAATCTGTGCAGCTTCAACTAACCATTTCGGTTCTTTATCCTTGACATCGTCACGCTGTTATGGCACAAATAGGGAACATCGCGATAGACCGATTCGCCGCCAGGCACTCGGCCCGCCCCCATTCATCAGGAGCATGCCCATGACGACGGCCCCTCAGGCGCCGAAGAAAACCACGCGTGCCCGCAAGGCCGCCATTATCGAGCAGAAGCCGAAAGTGCGGCTGCCCAAACGGACCCGCGCCGAAGGCGACAATCCGGGGACCGGCCATTGGCGGGTCTATTTTCTGGAGCACCTGATCGAAACCTCGAACGTCTCCGCTTCGGCAGCCTATGCCAAGACCGTGCCGAGCCGGGTCTATCGCACCCGCAAGCAAGACCCGTTGTTCGCGGCGCAGTGGGATGCCGCGCTGGCCGAAGGCTACAAGAACCTTGAGATGGACCTGCTGGCCTACCTCAGGAACCCAAATCCTGATCGCAAAATGGACGTTGCTAGCGCGATCCGCCTGCTGACCCTGCACCGCCAGAGCGTGGCCCAGAGCCGCGCACAGGGCGATGACCGCAGCGAACAGGAAGTGCTCGATTCAATCGACGCAATGATCGACGAAATGCGCAACCGCGCCGCAGCCAATGCCGCGCTGGCGGACGAACCGGACGAAAGCGATGAGCAAGCGTAGCGACAGCCGCGCGGCCTTTCTGCTAAGCCTGCCGCCCGATGAACGCCGTGCGCTGCTGGCGAAGATGAGCGAGCGTCAGTGCCATGCGCTGCGCAGCCATTGGCAGCTGTGGGCGCACGAAGGCCAGCTGGCACCCGAAAGCGACTGGCTGGGCTGGCTGATCCTGGCCGGGCGCGGCTTTGGCAAGACCCGCGCCGGAGCCGAATGGGTCCGCGCGGTGGCCGAAGCCGATGGCAAGGCGCGGATCGCGCTGGTCGGCGCTTCGCTGGGCGAGGCGCGCAGTGTGATGGTCGAAGGCGGCAGCGGACTGATGGCCGTCGCCCCGCACGGCAAGCGACCGAAGTACGAGCCGTCGAAGCGGCAGTTGCAATGGCCCAACGGCGCACAGGCCACGCTCTATTCGGCTGGTGAGCCCGAAAGTTTGCGCGGGCCGCAACACAGCCATGCTCGCCGGACAGTCTCAGAAGGAAGGCTATGTCAATGAAATCACCGCGCGGCTTGATGCCTTGCTGCATTGCGCGGTCGAAGCCGAACAGACAGCGCCGCCGACTGCCCCGGTGGATGGCCAATGCTGGCTGATCGCGACCAGTGCCAGCGGCGAGTGGAGTGGCAAGTCCGGCCAGATCGCCATGCGCCAGGCCGGCAACTGGCTCTATGCCCAGCCGCGCGACGGGATGCGCCTGTTCAACCGCGCTTCCGACCAGGACATGCTGTTCAACGCCGGCTGGCAGGCCGCGAGCCGTCCGGCTACACCCAGCGGCGGGACCACCATTGATGCCGAAGCCCGCACTGCCATCGCCGCAATAATGGCCAGCCTGACAACTGCGGGAATCATCCCCGCCAATTGACCTTCACATGTCCAATTTTGCGCGGCAGAATCGATTCCTTGCGCCGGTCAGCGCGAATTCCTGTCGTTTCATGCGATTGGCGCGCGAAAACGCGACATAATTGCAACAGTTGCGAACTTTGCCCGCTTGCGCGCGCAAATCGTTGCAGTTAGACGTTTCCCCACTCGGTGGCTCAATCCTATCAAAAAGGGGAAAACACTAATGCGCAAACTCATCATTGGGATGGCGCTGGCCTCGACGGCCCTCGCGACGCCAGCCCTGGCACGCGACGATACCTGGTACGTCGAATTCGATGCCGGCGGCATGATTCTCGAAGACGC
>JAGXTB010000165.1 GCA_018334165.1 Sphingomonadales bacterium
CCGCCACAACCTTTCGCGGCGGGTCTGAGTTTTCGCTCCAGATGCTGGCGCTGGGCGCGTTGGGCTGTCTGGTGCGGCTAGGGCTGCTGCGCAGTGCTGCGCCGCTGGCGCGCTGGCTAGCCCCGCTGCAGCAATGGACCGCGCAGCTGGGCGGGGATCGTTCGGCCATGGTGGTTGAACTTGCGGGCCTCGCGGGTGGCCAGCCCGAGCTGCGCCGCTGGACGCTGATCGCGCGCAAGGGCGAGGGGCAGGAGATCCCGACGCTCGCCGCGCAATTGCTCGCCCGTCGCCTGCGTGAGGGCAAGCTGCAACCGGGCGCGTGCCATGGCGGGGAGGAGCTGGCGCTGGCCGATTTCGAGCCGTTGTTTGCCGATCTGGCAGTCACTCACGCCACCACTGCGGAGACTCCCGAACTGCCCTACCGCCGCGTGCTGGGCCCCCGCTTCGCCCAGCTCGCAGCGCCGATCCAGCGGATGCACCAGCCGCAGGCCGAAACGGTGGTGCGCGGTGAGGGGACGGTGGAACGCGGGCAATCGCTGCTGGCCCGCTTGCTGGGCCTTATCATGGGCTTCCCCCCGGCGGGCAGCTATCCGGTTGAGGTCCGTTTCGAACCGCGCCACGGCCGCGAGCGTTGGACTCGCAGCTTTGGCCCGCACCGCTTTGCCAGCGAGATGGGCGTATCAGCGCAGAACCTGCTGACCGAACGCTTCGGCCCGATGCGCTTTCACTTCGCACTGGAGGTGGATGGGCAGGGCGGCCTGATCATGGTGCTCAAGAAATGGACCGCGCTCGGCGTGCCCATGCCGCGCGCATTCGGCCCCAAAATCACCGCCAGCGAGACCGCCCAGGGCGATGCCTTCCAGTTCGATGTCGCGGTGGCGATGCCACTGGTCGGGCCAGTGGTGCACTATCGCGGGATCTTGCGGCCGCAAGACTAGCCGATCCGCATCACCCAGCCATGCGGGTCCGGTGCTTCGCCGCGCTGGATCGCGGTGAGGCGGGCCTTGAGCTTGCCGGTGAGCTGACCGGGGCCGCCGCTGCCGATGGTGAACTCGCCGTCATGGCCAGCGACTTTGCCGATCGGGGTAACCACCGCGGCGGTGCCGCAAGCGAAGGCTTCGACCAGCTGGCCCGAGGCGGCATCGGCGCGCCACTGGTCGAGGCTGTACTTGTCCTCGCGCACGGTCAGGCCTTCATCGCGGGCCAGCGCAATCAGGCTGTCGCGGGTCACGCCTTCGAGGATCGTGCCCGACAGTGCCGGGGTCAGCAGGCTGCCATCGGCAAAGGCGAAGAACACGTTCATGCCGCCCAGTTCCTCGATCCACTTGCGCTCGGCAGCGTCGAGGAACAGCACCTGGTCGTGCCCCCTGGCAAAGGCTTCGGCGGTGGGCACCAGGCTGGCGGCATAGTTGCCCCCGCACTTGGCCGCGCCGGTACCGCCCGGCGCCGCGCGGGTATAGTCCGACACCCACAGCGACACGGCCGGAGCGCCGCTCTTGAAGTAATTGCCGGCCGGGCTGGCGATGACCATGAAGCGATAGCTCTTGGCCGCGCGCACGCCCAGGAACGCCTCGGTCGCGATCATGAAGGGGCGCAGATAGAGCGAGCCGCCCTCGACGGTTGGGAACCAGTCCTTGTCGGCCGCAACTATTTCGCGGATTGCCTGGATAAACAGCTCTTCGGGCAGTTCGGGCATGGCCAGCCGCCGGGCCGAACGGTTGAACCGCGCGGCATTGGCCTGAGGCCGGAACAGCGCCATCGAGCCATCGGGGTGGCGATAGGCCTTCAGCCCCTCGAAAATCTCCTGCGCATAGTGCAGCACCGAAGCCGCCGGATCGAGTGCGATCGGGCCGTAGGGCAGTACGGCGGGATTGTGCCAACCCGCCTCTTCGCTCCAGTCGATCGAGACCATGTGATCGGTGAAACGCAGGCCGAAACCGGGGTTGGCCAACACTTCATCGCGCACCGCAGCCGGGGTGGGGGCGGGGTGCGGGGTATGGGCGAAGCGGGTCGCGGAATCGGCAAGCGTGGCCATCGAAAACGAATCCTTGAGAGCGAAGCGCGGGTCTTGAACGAAAATTACGTTCAATGCAACCCGTGTGCAATTAACGAAAAGGCGCTGTAACACTTTCCTGCAAAGCGCGGGCTGCGTCAACGGTGGTTTTCCGGTCTTGCTCACGCGGAGGCGCGGAGACGCGGAGACAGGAAAAAGTTGGTTCGCGCAGAGGACGCAGAGCGCGCAGAGCCGGCCCGTATGCGGCGAAGCCGCTGTCTGTATCGAGTTCACTCCAATCTTGTCGAAATGGCCTGCGGCGCACGCAAAGTCTCTGCGTCCCCTGCGATCTTTGCGCGAACTCCTTCTCCGCGCCTCCGCGTCTCCGCGTGATCAAATCGAACCTTGCGCCACAAATGAGAAGGGCGGCCCCGGTATCCCGAGAACCGCCCCCAAGCCCCCGCAGGGCAAGAAATGAGAAGGGCCACACAGCCTAACTGTGTGGCCCTTCGCATGGTCAGCGGCCGGAAGCGCCGCTCACGAAGCCTCTATCACTGAAAGGATGATCAGCGATAATGCTCCATGGAACGGGTTACCGACCTCCCTGCTGAACCATGAGACATCGGTCACCTCCTTTCACGCTGTTGAGCCATTTGCCGACCCGTCCGGATCGGCGGGACCGCTTCGCGGGGATCGCTGGCGGCCACGGGTCTATGTGTGAATCAAACTGGCCTTCACAACAAGTCTTGCATTCAAAAAAGTTGCTGTCAGAATCCGTACCTTCGGGCCTTCTCCACAGCTCCTATCGGCAATCCTCGACCACGCGGCTGATTTCCGGCCAGCTGGGCAGGTAAAGCGGATCGAGCCCCGCCACTTCAAACGCAAAGCGGCCGCGCGAAAAGGCGATTGAATCCAGCATCGGATCGTTCGAGTGGAGCTCGGCCACTACCCAGCCGGGTGCGCCGCGCAAGGGATCGCTGGACAGCGGGCGCGTGCCGAACGTGCTGGTCAGCGTCATCGCGACCGAGGCCGCCGCATCGCCGCGCCGGGCCAGCAGGACGCGGGCAGTGGTGCGGTCGCAAGTGAGAGTAGCCAGCGGCGCTCCGCCCACACCGACGAAACTCGCGGTCGAACGGCCCGCGACCATGCCCCAGCGCCAGGTCCCGGCGGTCTGCGCGGCATCGCGCCAGTCGGCCGGCGGCTTGGGCAGCGGCAGCGGCGGCGCGGGGGCAGGTGCGGGTGCTGGCACCGGGGCAGGCACTGGCGCAGGTTTGGGCGGCGCAGCGCAGGACGCCACCAGCAGCAAGCCAAGCACGATTGCGCCATCGCGCAGAGAGGGAGCATTTGCCTTCACCCGCCTTCTATGGAAGGAGGCGCGGCAATGAGCAAGGTGCCCAAAACCAGAGTGGATCAATTGCTTGTCGAGCGCGGCCTGGCCGAAAGCCGGACCCGGGCGCAGGCGCTGGTGCTGGCGGGCACGGTGTTCTCGGGCGAAACCAAGATTGCCAAGCCGGGGCAGGCGATCGCTGCTGACGCTCCGCTGGAAGTGCGCGGGCGCGACCATCCGTGGGTTTCGCGCGGCGGGATCAAGCTCGCCCATGCGATCGAACATTTCGGGCTTGATCCGGCGGGCGTCACAGCGATCGACGTGGGAAGTTCGACCGGCGGGTTCACCGATGTGCTGCTCAGCAAAGGTGCGGAACACGTCTTCGCAGTCGATTCAGGCACCAACCAGCTCGCCTGGAAGCTGCGCCAGGATCCGCGGGTGACCGTGCTGGAGCAGACCAGCGCGCGGGTGCTCACGGCGCAGCAGATCGACCGGCTCTGCAATTGGGTGGTGTGCGATGCCAGTTTCATAGGGCTGGCCAAGGTGCTGGAAGTGCCGTTGAAACTGGCCGCCACGCCGTGCCGCCTGGTCGCGCTGATCAAGCCGCAGTTCGAAGTTGGCCGCGCCGAAGTGGGCAAGGGCGGGGTGGTTCGCGATGCGGCGCTGCACGCGCGGGTTTGCGATGAAGTGCGGGCCTGGCTGGAGGGCGCAGGCTGGCATGTGCAGGGGATTGTCGAAAGCCCGATCAAGGGCCCTGAAGGAAATGTGGAATTCCTGATCTCGGCTAGCCGGAGCTAGCCAGTTTCTTCCCATTTTTGGCCTCGGCCACAAATGGGGAGGTGGCAGACGCCGAAGGCGGCTGACGGAGGGGCTTCTACGCTGGCGCCCTTACCCCTCCGTCACCGCTTCGCGGCGCCACCTCCCCATTTGGCTTCGCAAAATGGGAAGGAACTTGCAGGAGGGGCGTTGCCTCGTCCCTTTGGCCCCGCCATACCCTCCCCCAACAGGGTTACGAATCGAGGCCTTCGTTGATGACTGAACTTGCGTCTCCCGGCCAATTGCGCGCGGCGTTCCTGCGCTGGGCACTGTTTATCGTGCCGGGCATCATGTTCCTGGGGTTCTTTGCGGGCAGGCTGGGCGGCAGCGGTTCGGGCAATCCGTGGTTCATCGACCTGGTCAAGCCCTCGCTCTATCCGCCGCCCGCTACTTTCGGGATCGTCTGGACGATCCTCTATCTGGTCATGGGGATCGCGCTGACTCTGGTGATCACCGCGCGGGGCGCCCCTGGGCGAGGCTATGCGATCTCGCTTTTCATGTTCCAATTGGTGCTCAACCTGGCCTGGTCGCCGCTGTTCTTTGGCATGCACAAGATCGCTGCGGCGCTGGCGCTGCTGGTGGCAATTGACCTGGCGGTGCTGGCGACCATCATCGCTTTCCGCAAGGTCCGCCCGATCGCCGCCTGGCTGCTGCTGCCCTACTTCGCCTGGGTGCTGTTCGCGACTGTGCTCAACTGGCAGTTTCTTGTCGCCAATCCCGGCGCGTGATCTTGAACCGCGCGGGCCAAAGGTCCATCTAGGCACCATGCAAAGCGAAAACCCCCTGATCGCCGATATTGCCAAGCTGCTCAACAGCGCGGCCGGAACCATGGCCGGAATGGGCCGCGAAGCCCGCGACGCCGCGCGTGAGCGCGTACGCGAAGCGGTTGGCGGCATGGACTTCGTCTCCCGCGAGGAATTCGACGCGGTCAAGGACATGGCTGCCAAGGCGCGCGAAGAAAACGATGCGCTGAAGGCGCGGGTTGAGGCGCTGGAGAAGGCGCTTAGGGCGAAGAAGTAAGGGTTCACGCAAAGAGCGCAGAGGAAAGGGAGGGCGCAAAGAGGTCGCCCATGCGGCAAAGCCGCTCTGAGTTCCTTCCTGTGCGTTTTATCGAATGATCGCAATTTGATGGAAGCCTGCGGCTTCAGCTACATCTTTGCGTCTCTTCATCTTCTTTGCGCTCTCTGCGTGAACCATTCCACGCCCAGTTGATAAGCGCGGCGTTTGACCCCACACGCTACCCATGCACATCACCGCCCAAGCCATCGTCTGCGCCAGCCGCCCGCATGGCGAGACTGCGGCGATTGTGCGCTTGCTGACCGAGAGCCACGGGCTGATCGCAGGCTATGTCGCGGGCGGGCGTGGGCGGCAGCTCAGGCCGGTGCTGGTGCCCGGCAACGTGGTTGAGGCCGAATTGCGCGCCCGGGTGGAAGGGCAGCTTCCTTACGCCAAGCTCGAACTGATCACCAGCCGCGGGCCCTGGCTGGGTGAGCCGCTGCCGGCCGCAGCGATTGGTTGGGCCACATCGCTGACCGCCGCCGCCTTGCCAGAACGCCATGCCTATCCCCCGCTCTATGGCGCGCTGGCGGCGCTGCTTGATGCAGTGTGCCATGCTCCCTCGGCGCGGGGCTGGCTGCCAGCTTTGCTGGCCTATGAAACGCTGCTGCTGCGCGAGCTGGGCTATGGCGAGTATGCCCCGCCGGGCGATGGCGAGATGCCCGCGCTGCTCGCCGCGTTCGATGCGCTGGGCCAGCGGCTCGACCGCTATCCGCTTGCCGAAAGCCGCATAGATGTTATGGGCGCGCGCGCCATGCTGCGAGAGCGGCTGGCGCGGATCGGATAGGCGGGATTTCGATGAAGATTGCAGTACTGGCCGGTGACGGCATCGGCCCCGAAGTAACGCGCGAAGCAGTGCGCGTGCTTGAAGCGCTGGGCCTGCCTGGCCTCACGCTGGCCTATGCCGATGTCGGCGGCGTGGCTTACAAAAACCACGGCCACCCGCTGCCCGCCCAAACGCTGGAGATCGCGCGCAATTCTGATGGCATCCTGTTTGGCGCGGTCGGCGATCCTACCTGCGACAATCTGGAGCGCCGTCTGCGCCCCGAACAGGCGATCCTGGGGCTGCGCAAGGAACTGGGCCTGTTCGCCAACCTGCGCCCGGCCAAGGTCTTTGCCGGCATGGAAGACTTCTCCGCGCTGCGCCCCGAAGTGGCCGGCGCAATCGACCTTTTGATCGTGCGAGAGCTCAACGGCGATGTTTATTTCGGTGAAAAGGGCATCCGCACGCTGCCCGATGGCCGCCGCCAGGGCTGGGACATGATGGCCTATGCCGAAGACGAAGTGCGCCGCATCGCCCACGTTGCTTTCAAGGCCGCGCAGGGCCGCAAGGGCAAGCTGTGTTCGGTCGACAAGGCCAATGTGCTCGAAACCAGCCAGGTCTGGCGCGATGTGGTCTGCGAGGTTGCGGCCCACTATCCCGATGTCGAGCTCAGCCACATGTATGTCGATAACGCCGCGATGCAGCTGGTGCGCTCTCCGGGGCAGTTCGACGTGGTGGTGACCGGCAACCTGTTTGGCGATATCCTGTCCGATCAGGCCTCGATGTGCGTCGGCTCAATCGGCCTGCTGGCTTCGGCCTCGCTCAGCGAAGGCACACTGGGGCTCTATGAGCCGATCCATGGGTCCGCGCCCGATATCGCAGGGAAAGGCGTGGCCAATCCGATGGCGACGGTGCTGTCTGCCGCGATGCTGCTGCGCCATTCGCTGGGGCTGGAAGAGCCGGCCGCGCGGATCGAGGCGGCGGTGGCCAAAGCACTAGCCGACGGGGTGCGCGGCGCAGACCTTGGCGGCAGCCACGGAACCGTGCAAATCGGTGACGCGATTCTGGAAAGGCTCTGAGATGACGATCCGCCTAGGCGTAGTCCTGCCCACCTATAACGAGCGCAAGAACCTGCGCGGCATGGTCGAGCGGCTGGACAAGGCGCTGGCTGGCATTCCCTTCGAAGTGATCATTGTCGATGACAACAGCCCCGACGGCACTTCGGACGAAGCCCGCGCGATCGCGCAGGAGGATTCGCGGGTCCGCGTGATCCAGCGGATCGGGCGGCGCGGGCTGTCCTCGGCGGCGATCGAGGGGATGTGCGCTACGGCCGCGCCGGTGGTGGCGGTGATGGACGCCGACCACCAGCACGACCCCGAGCTGCTGGTGCAGATGCTCGCCGCGATCGAAAGCGGCGAATACGACCTGTCCTATGCCAGTCGCTTCGCCGAAGGGGCCAGCACCGAGGAATGGGGCCGGCCCGACCGGGTCAAGGCCTCAACGCTGGCCAACCGGATCGCCAACAAGGTCACCGGGGTTGAGCTGAGCGACCCGATGAGCGGCTATTTCATGCTGAAGACCGAAACCCTGCGGGCCGATGCGCACCGCCTTTCGGGCGTGGGCTTCAAGATCCTGATCGACATCCTGGCGACGGTCGATGAGACGCTGCGGATCAAGGAAGTGCCGATGAATTTCGCGGCGCGGGCCGAAGGCGAAAGCAAGCTCGACCGCACGGTCGTATTCGAATTCATGGTCGGGCTATACGACAAGTGGCTGGGCCGCTGGATCCCGACCCGCTTCGCGCTGTTCGGCACGATTGGCGGCCTGGGCGTGGTGGTACACATGGCGGTGCTGGCCATGGTGCTGGGCCTGTTCGGTGAAGCCATGCGCGTGAACCACTATCCCGATGAAACCGCCTTCATCGTCGGGCAGACCATGGCCGCGCTGGTGGCGATGACGTTCAACTTCGTGCTCAACAACGAGCTGACCTATGCCGACAAGCGGCTGCGCGGTTGGGGCCCGCTGCTGGGCGGCTGGGTGCGGTTCCTGATCACTTGCGCCTTTGGCCTGCTGACCAACATCGGCGCGGCGACCGCACTGGTGCGGATCGGGTTCAATCCCTATCCGGCGGCCTTGGTGGGGATCGTGCTGGGTTCGGTCTGGAACTTTGCGCTGTCGAGCAAGTTCGTCTGGGGGAAGTACTAGGAACCAGATCCTCTCCATTTTCCGCGAAGGCGGCAAATGGGGAGGTGGCAGACGCCGAAGGCGGCTGACGGAGGGGCTTTGGACGCTGGCGTCGATACCCCTCCGTCACCGCTTCGCGGCGCCACCTCCCCAGATGTGCTTCGCAAATCTGGAGAGGACCTGGTTCAACGCCAGCTGCCCAGCCACATCCAGAACTGATAGCTCGGCCGTCCGCAACACAGCGGCCAGCCTGAGATGATCGGATAGAACCAGGCGAACATCGCGAAGCTGAGCACCAGTGCGGCTGGGGCCAGCCAGTGCCAGCGGTCGCGGCGGTGCCACAGGTCTTCCAGTGCCAGGGCCAGTGCGGCCATCATGAAAGTGCTGGGCAGCAGGTAGTGATAGATGAACTGGATCGGCTTGCCCGACAGCGGCCACATCCCCAGGCACACGGCATAAAGTGCGACAAAG
>JAGXTB010000166.1 GCA_018334165.1 Sphingomonadales bacterium
CCCCGGCGGTCGGTTCGTCGAGCAGCAGGATCTTCGGCTCGGGAAGCACTGCTGCGGCCAGCGCGAGCCGCTGTTTCCATCCGCCCGAAAGCTTGCCGGCCAGCTGGGTTGAGCGGCTCGCCAGCCCGAGCCGTTCCAGCGCCGCATCGACCCGCGCCTTGCGGTTGTCGAGCCGGTAAACCCGGGCGATGAATTCGAGATTCTCGGCAATCGACAGGTCGGAAAACAGCCCGAACTTCTGGGTCATATAGCCGATCTGATGCTTGATCGCGCGGCGCTTGGCGGCAAGGTCCAGGCCCAGCACCTCGCCCTCGCCTTCATCCGGAATCAACAGCCCGCAGATCATCCGGAGCGTAGTGGTCTTGCCCGAGCCATTCGGCCCCAGGAACCCGCAGATCCGCCCAGGCTGGACGGTCAAATCGACATGATCGACCACGGTCCGCGCGCCAAACCGCTTGGTCAGCCCGCGCACCGCAATGGCTGGACCTTCGCTCACTGCGGGACAACCTCCACTGGCAATCCCGGCGGCAGCGGCTTGGCCTCTGCGGGGAGTGCAGCTTCGACCAGGAAGACCAACTTGGCGCGGGCACGCTCGGAATAGATCACCGGCGGAGTGAATTCGGCGCGCGGGGCAATGTAGCTGATTTTCGCCTGCCGCGCCGCGCCGCAGCCGTCACAGCTGAAGGTTATGGTCATGCCCGGTTTCAGCGCCGCAATCCGGTCTTGCGGGACGTAAAACCGCAGCTTGCGGCGTGCGTCGGGCAGCACCGAAACCACCGGGGCATTGGCCGGGACCCACTCGCCGGGATTGTAAAAAGTCTGCTCGACCACACCCTTTTCGGGGGCGACCGGAGCAATCTCGCGGCGGCGCTTGCGCTGGGCGCGCAAGCTCGCTTGGCTGGCGGCGACGTCAGCTCCGGCAGCGGCGATCTGGCCCTGGCGTCCAGCGGTCAGCTCCCCAGCAGCAATCTGCGCCCGGGTCTGGGCAAGGTTTGCCGCCGCGCCATCCCGAGCAGCGCGCGCCGCGTCGAGCTGCGACCGGCTGGCAAAGCCACGCCTCGCCAGCGCATCGACGCGGTTGAAATCGGCCTGAGCCTTGGTCAGCTGCGCCTGCGCCGCTGCTTCTGCTGCGCGACTGGCCGCCAGTTCTGGCGCGCGCTGGCGGGCCTGAGTGAGGTCGGCACGCTGCGCCGCAGCTGCCGCGACTTGCGCTTCGGCCCGCGCGGTATCGGCGTCGGTGCTCTCGGGGTCGAGCGAGAACAGCACTGCGCCCGCCTCAACCGCCTCGCCGCGATTGACCGGGCGCTGCGCCAGCCGACCCGAGACCGGCGCGGCAACATAGGCGGTCTCTGCCTCGACATAGCCCAGCCACTGCGCGCTTTCGTCGGCGCGGTTGAAGTACCAGTAGCCGCCGCCCGCCAGGGCCAGCACGGCGATCGCAATCACGGGTTTGGGTGGTCCGCTCATGGCGCGTGGTTCCTTGTCAGCAGTCCGTTGAGCACAGTGTCGGCATGCGCCTGCGCCATGCTGGCAGGCTCAATCGGCTCGGCCCCAACGGGCTCAAACGTCGTTTTCCAGATCGCCGCAATCAGAACCCCACCGATCACCGTACGGCAGGCCTGCGGGATGTCCGCGGAGACAAATTCGCCGCGTACGATCCCGTGCTCGACAATCCGCTCAACGATCCCCGTTCCCCGGCTGATAACATGATCGTGGTAGAACCGCGCTAGGTCGGGAAAGTTCGCACCCTCGCCGATGATGACCCGCGGCACAAAGGCCATCCCCGGCTCGGTCAGCCGGGCCGACATGAACCCGATGAATTGCCGCAGGATCGCATCGGCGGGAATGTCACCGAATTCGGCAGGGGCTGCATGGGGCAGCATGGTCTCGATCAGTTCGACCACCAGCGCCTGAAACAGCGCCTCCTTGCCGTCGAATTGCAGGTAGAGCGCTGCTTTCGATATGCCTGACGCCCGCGCAATGTCATCCATCCGGGTGCCCGCAAAGCCGCGCGCGTTGAACACGTCACGCGCCGCCAGCAGGATATCGGCACGGCGGGTGGGGACAGGCGGGCGAGGCATAATGCATTCATAACTGACTGGTCAGTTATAATAAAGGGCAAAAAAGAACGGGCGGGCAACCGAGGCTGCCCGCCCGCAAGGGTGGAGGGATCGAAAGGCGGTCAGAACTTGAGCGAAGCATCGAGCCCGATAGTGCGGGGCATGTTGAAGTTGCCGTAGTCGCCCAGGATACCGCTGATGTTGCCGATCACAGTGATGTTGGGAACGCCGGCCACGGCATTCGACTGGACCGAAGGCAGGCTGTTCGACGGATCGCGGCGATAGACCAGCTGGTTGTCGAACATGTTGCGGCTCCACAGCCCCAGGTTGAGCTTGGTCCCGCCCATGCCCAGCGAAATGTCCACCACCGAGAGCCGTCCGTTGACGATGAAGCTCTCATCAGCCTTGGTCGCGAACTGATCGAAGCTCTGCGTCGCCTGCGAATAGTTGGCGTCGATGTGGAACTTGATCTTGGTATCGCTGTTGGCGAACGGGATTTCATAGTCGATCGAACCGCTGGCCGCGTTGCGCGGGGTGTAGACGACGTAGAACTTCTGCAAGGTCGTGGTCGATTGTCCGGTGGGAACGCCCGCCGAGGTGAATTCGCGGTAGGTCACCGGCACCGGCGGGATGTCGGTGTAGGTATAGGCATAGGACAGGTCGAACTTGAGCCGGTCGGTCGGCTTCACCGTCAGGTCAGCCTCAATCCCGCGGATCTTGGTGGTGCCCGGAGCGTTAAAGGTGACGAGGTTGTTGAAGTTGCCGGTCGCAGTGGGCTGGATGGTCGAAAGATCGACCTGGCTACCCTTGCGGTCCATCATGTAGGCGGCGATGTTGAACCGTGCGCGGCGATCCCAGAAATCGGCCTTGAAGCCGATTTCATAGCTCTTCACGTCCTCAGGATCGAAGGCCTTATAGTCCGAGGTGCGCGAGCTGGCCCCGCCAGCACGGTACCCGGTGGCATATTTCGCATAGCCGTGAACGGTGTCGCTGAAATCATAGGCGACAGTCGCCATCGGATTGAACCGGTTCCACGACTTGTCGAGCGGGGTGTAACCGTTGGTCGCGGCGACAGCCGGGTTGGTCAGATAGTTGACCCCGCGCGAGAACAGCAGCTGGCCCGCTTTCTTGTCATTGGTATAGCGACCGCCCAGGGTGATGTGCAGCGCATCGCTGGGGTTCCAGGTAACCTGGCCATAGGCGGCATAGCTGCGTGAGCGCACGCTGGAAGCGCGGTCGATCGAACAGCCCTGCACCGCATTGCCCAAAGTCGGGTTAGGCGCGCCGGTGCAGAACGGGATCGGAGTGAAAGTCACGCCGGTCACGGTCGGCCCGGTGAGGATTGCGATTGCACCCATCGAGTTGGGCGTGGCGGCATCGTCGCGGACGCGCTCGTTGAAATAGTAGAGCCCGGCAACGTAGTCGACCTGACCGATCGAGCCGACAGCCTGCAACTCCTGGCTGAACTGGCGCTGGAACAGGTCGGCGCGGCTGTAGCGGCTGAAAGCGCAAGGCGTGGCCGCGGTGCAGGATGCGGTCAGGTTAAACACCGGCACGCGGTGCAGGCCGCCGGCGTTGTCGTTCTGCTCAACCTCAACCCCGCGCCATGCGGTGATCGAGCGCAGTTCGATCTCGGGCGCAATCTTCCACTTGAAGACATTGGTGTAACCAAAGGTCCGGTCAACGGTCAGGGCCTGAGGAACGCCGATATCGGCAACCCGCATCAAGGAAGTGCCATTGACCACGACGCCGGGGACCAGCGGCCGGATCGTTCCCTGGGTTCCGGTGAAGGAAGTGCCAGGGGTCACGCAAGTGCTGCCCGAAGGGATCGCAATGGGCGCCAGGTTGGTGCCGCCGCTCAGGCAGTTGTTTGGGTTATAGTTGAGCAGCTGGCTATAATAGGGTGAGTTCTCATCGCGGGCCACGTCGAACGAGAAATCGTTGGTGATCCCGTCAACCGGCTTCCAGCGCACCGCAGCGCGCATGCCCTGGCGGTTGAACTGGCCCCATCCGGCCTGGCCGGCCAACGGGTTCCTGGTTACTGGATCCTGGTTGGCCAGCACGGCATCGACCTTGACCGAAAAACCAGCCACTTCAGGCAGGTTGAGGTGCAGACCGGCATCGTATCTGCCGATGCTGCCGATACCGCCGTCAATCCGGCCGCCGAACTCGCCGGTCGGCGCCTTGGCGATGATCGAAACCGCGCCGCCTTCGGTATTGCGGCCGAACAGCGTGCCTTGCGGACCCTTGAGCACTTCAACGCGCTCAACATTGAACAGCCCGGTGTTCAGCCCGTGCTGGCGGCCAAGATAGACCCCGTCGATGTAGATCCCCACGCCCTGTTCACGCGCCGGCTGGTTGGCATCGAGCGGAACAATCCCGCGGATCCCGATGGTCAGCGCGGACTGGCGCGATTCGAACGGTGCAACGCGCAGGCTTGGCACGCCGCCATCGGCGAGGTCCATCAGGCTCTGTACCTTGCGCTCGCGGATCGTTTCGGCGCCCATCACCGAAATCGAAATCGGAGTCTTCTGCAGGTTGGTCTCACGCTTGGTCGCGGTCACCACGATCTCGGTAAGACCGGTCACCTCGGTAGTGGAGCCGGCATCTTCGGGCGAGCTTTGCGCCTGATCGGCACCGGCGGCATCGCTCGTGGCACCTTCAACCAGTACGGCATCGTCGGTCACCATGACCGCAGCGTGCGCCGGGCCGGCCATCATCAGGCCAGCCGCCAGCGCGGCAAAGGAAGCGGTCGAGCGGCATGAAAAGCGGATCATTGGGTTCATTCCCTGGTTCAATTGGCATCTGTCTGGTTCGATACCGGCCCGGGAAGGACCCATAGGTTTGGCGAATCGCCCCCGTCCGGCTTCGTCGCCGAACTAGGTGGGCCGTGTGACTCCTCAGCGTATCTGGGGCGACAGCAGCATGACCGAAATGTGTCAGCAGCTATTTGAGCTGGGCAGACCTGAACAGCGCCAGCCACTCAGCCCGCGACTTCGCGCTAAGCTCATCGCGCGAAAGGACCGCGAGCAGGAACAGCGAGCTCTTGCCCTGGACCACCAGGTAAAGCGCATTGCGCGGATAGCTGCCGGGGCACTTCGGCGCCTGGCGCTCAAACACGATTGTGCGCTCGCCTTGCTCCAGAACCTTCAGTTCCGAGCTGCACCGCCGCCGGGCTTCCTTACGCAGTTCCTCCAACCAGTCGCTGGCGGTGCGAACTTTGCTGCCGGGCGCGCGGGCAACAATAACCAGTGCCTCGTCCCAATCCTTGGCCGAACGCCCGCGTATGGCAATCACATCGGTGACATAGCTTGGGTTCGAACCATTGAAGTCGACCATCTCGCCATTGCCGCTGTCGAGCACGGCTTTGAGTGCGGGCACCAGCCGATGATCGAACGAAAGCCGCTCGGCCAGCGCCGGGCTGGCCAGCCCCAGCAGGACCAGGAATACACCAAGGCGCAGGCGGCGGATCAGGCTCTGCTTCAACATGTTGTCAGGATAGCCCCGCAAGCGACAGGATTCATGCGATTTCGTGTGACAGTAATGTGACAGCACGGCCGTAACCCAACTGTCACAATTCCATCACGAATCCGTCACTTCGCTGGCGCATATCATGACGCAGATTCGTCCAACCCGTGTCTGGTCATGAACAAACATACGACACTGCTGCTCACCGCCCCGCCCGCAGGGCTCCTTGCCGATATCACGCGCAAGCGGCCCGGCTGGGAAATCGTGCCTTTGGGCGACATGCCTCCGGCAGGTCCGCTGGGCGGGCGCGTCTGGGGTTTCATCGACTGGCTTTGCCCGACCATGTCGGGCCTCGAAATGTGCCGCCGCCTGCGCGAAACCGAGGCGACCCGCGGCGCGCACCTGACCCTGGTGCTCGACGAGCCCAGCCAGGAAGCCCGCCGCCGCGCATTGCAGGCCGGGGCCGACGACTATCTGGTTGGCCCGCTCGATGTCGCGCGGCTGCTCGAACGGGTCGATAGCGTTGCCGATGAACCCGCGCCGCTGCGCCGCCAACTGGTCAACGGTGCAATCGCGCTCGATCCCGCCGCGCACCAGGTCCGGGCCCTCGGCAAGGCCGTGCCGATGCGCCCCAACGAATTCCGTCTGCTGCTGCATTTCATGGAGCACCCCGACCAGGTCTTCAGCCGCGCCGCGCTGATCGAGCATCTGGGCAAGGACGATGGCGCAATCGACGACCGCACCGTCGATGTCTGGGTTGGCCGCCTGCGCCGGGCGCTGACTGCCGCCGGCGCGCCCGATCCGCTGCGGACCGTGCGTTCGCTGGGCTATGTGATGGATTCGGTGGAAGGCTGACCTTCCGGCGCGGGTGCGCCCTTGCCCCGGCGCGCGTCTGGGGGCATAGGCCCGCTCGAATCCACTTTCCCTGCCAGCGAAAGGCCCGCCGCGATGAAGGTCCGCGTTTTCGTTTCCCTCAAGAACGGGGTGCTCGATCCCCAGGGCCGCGCGATCCATCATGCGATCGAGGGCCTCGGCATCCACGGCGTTCAGGACGTGCGCGCGGGCAAGATGATCGAACTCGACGTCGATGCCAGCGTGACCGACGAACAACTGGAAACCATGTGCAAGCAGCTGCTGGCCAACATGGTGATCGAAAACTACCGGATCGAGAGGCTGGCCGCATGAGCGCGTTCCGCTCGGCCGTCATCACCTTCCCCGGTTCGAACTGCGACCGCGACATGGCGGTGGCGGTAGAGCAGATCTGCGGCGGTGAAGTGCTGCGCGTCTGGCACGGCGATGCCGCGCTGCCTGACCGGCTCGATTTCATCGCCCTGCCCGGCGGCTTCTCCTATGGCGACTACCTGCGCAGCGGCGCGATGGCGGCGCGCAGCCCGATCATGCAGGCGGTGGTCGAAGCTGCGAACAAGGGCGTGCCAGTGCTGGGCGTCTGCAACGGCTTTCAGGTGCTGACCGAAAGCGGCCTGCTGCCCGGCGCACTGCTGCGCAACGCAGGCATGAATTTCGTCTGCCGCGAAGTGAAATTGACGGTTGAGAACAACCAGAGCCTGTTCACCGCCGGCTACAGCGCGGGCCAGCAGATCACGATCCCGGTAGCCCACCACGACGGCAACTATTTCGCCGACGCCGAAACGCTCGACCGGCTGGAAAGCGAAGGCCGCGTGGCCTTCCGCTATGCCGAGGAAGTCAACGGCTCAGCCCGCCAGATCGCGGGTGTGCTCAATGCAGCAGGCAACGTGCTGGGCATGATGCCGCACCCAGAGCGGATGATCGAACCGGCCCAGGGCGGCAGCGATGGCCGCGCCTTGTTTGAAAGCCTGGTTCGCGGGCTGGTCGCTGCCTAAGCCTTACTGCGCGACGCGCAGCTTGCTGTCGTGGAACAGGCCGCGCGCTTCGGCTGCGGGCATCGGCCGACCAAAGTAATAGCCCTGGATCTTGCGGCAGCCCAGACCGCGGATAATCTCGAGCTCGCGTTCGGTCTCCACGCCCTCGGCAGTGGTCGACATCTCAAGGCTTTCGGCCATGGCCACCACGGCGCGGATGATCGCCAGGCTCTCCGGCGCGCCCGATGAGGCCCCTTGCACGAAGCTGCGGTCGATCTTGATGGTCGAGAAGCGCAGATCGCGGATGTAGGCGAGCGAAGAATAACCGGTGCCAAAGTCATCGAGCGCAACCCCGCAGCCCAGTGACATGATCTGCTCAAGCGCCTGACGCGCAGTCGTCGCATCGCGCACAAAGATCGATTCGGTCACTTCGAGCTCAAGCCGCTGCGCCGGCAGCCCGCTGCTGCTAAGCGCCTGGACCACCGAGCCGATGAAGCCGGGATCGAGCAGCTGTTCGCCCGAGACGTTGACCGCCACCTTGACATTGGCCGGCCAGCGCACCGCCTCGCGGCAGGCCTCGCGCAGCACCCATTCGCCGATCGGCACGATCAGCCGGGTATCTTCGGCCAGGGGAATGAACTTGACCGGGCTGACGAAACCGTGGTCTTCGCTGTTCCAGCGGATCAGCGCTTCGAAGCTGAGGATCTGCTCGTCACTGGCATCGACAACCGGCTGGTAGTGCAGCACCATCTCGTTCTTTTCGAGCGCGCGGCGCAGCGAAAATTCAAGCTTGCGGCGTTCCTCGGCATGGGCATGCAGCGAGGGCTCATAGCCAAAGTGCTGGCCGCCGCCCTCTTCCTTGGAACGGTACAGCGCCAGATCGGCATTGCGCATCAGCGTTTCGACCGTGGTCCCATCGCGCGGGCCGATCGCCGAGCCGACCGAGGCACCGATATACAGCGTGTGGTGATCGACTTCGTAGGGCCGCGACAGCGTGTCGATCACCGCTTCGGCGACGCGGACCACGCGGTTGTGATCGGAAGCATCGCGGATCACTACGGCGAATTCGTCGCCGCCCAGCCGTCCGCACAGCTCGTTGTCGGTCACCAAGCTTTTGAGCCGTTCCGAAACCCGCGCCAGCAGCTGGTCGCCGACCAGGTGGCCCAAGGTATCGTTGACTGCCTTGAACCGGTCTAGGTCGATCATCAGAAAGGCGCATTTGGTCCGCCACTGATCGGCATAGCGCATCGCCTCGCCCAGGGCCTCGGTCACCATCATGCGGTTGGGCAGGCCAGTCAGCGTATCGAAGCGCGCCATGTGGGCGATCTTCTCGCTCGATTCGCGCTGTTCGGTGACGTCCGAACCCACACCGCGGAACCCGTCGAAGCTGCCAGTATCGGACAGTTTGGGAGTGCCGGAAATCTCCCACCAGCGCTGCTGGCCACTGATCGTCACGCGCACCAGGCAGTTCGAGAAGCTCTCGCGCCGTTTCAGCCGTTCGGCCAGATCATGCAGGCTGGAGGGGAACTGGCCGGTATCCCAGGCCGGTCCCGCAATCAGCTGGATAAAGGGCTTGCCCTCGATCTCTTCGGGCGAGAGGCCCAGCGCAAAGGCAAAGCGCGGGCTGGCCGAACGCACGCGGCGCGCGGTGTCGATCTGCCACAGCCAATCGGCCTCGCCCTCTTCGAACTCGCGCAGCAGCATCGAGACGACTTCGCTTTTTTCCGCCATTGCGCTTTCGGCGATCCGCGCGGTCAGGAACGAGCGCGCGGTTTCGACCGAACCGAGCGTAATCACCACCCCGAACAGCACCGTCAGCAGCGCCATTTCGAAGGATCCGGCCCAGGCAAAGCTCGCCAATGCCGAAACGCCCATGATCCCGGTCAGCACCAGGTTCGCCAGTGGCACCGCAGAAAGCAGTACCGCCGAAGCGGTCAGCAGCATGGCGGTAATCGCCCACAGCTCCAATTGCTGCGAAGCATCGCCAAACGGCGCAAAGGCCGCCATCGGCACCACCCAGATCAGGGCATTGCCCAGCGAGCTCATCGTCTGCTTCTGAACTTCGTCGCGGCCGATCCGGCGGCGATCGACATCGACCAGCGATTTGTCGATCGAGGCACCATAGTAAAGGCTGGCAGCCAGCACGACGAACCAGCCGATCAGCGCGGCGATGTGGACGTCGCCAAAGTAGATCCGAATCACCGCCAAAGCGGCGATCACGTGCGAGATCACCCGCACCTGGGTTACCCGGGCCAGGCTGGAATACTGCAGGCCGCGCAGCCTGCCCCAATCGCCGTTCGACGGGTCGGACAGACCCAGCACTGCCATCACGGGCAGTTCTTTGGGTAGCGCAGGGACTTGAGGCGTCTGGTCAGTCACGCCCGCGTTGTTAACCGTCAAACGTTAGCGCCGCGTAAAGCTGGGCGGCAATTCGGGACAAAATTGGTTGAAAGTTCAGTCGGCCAGGTCTTGCCGTGCCGCTTCCCAGTTCTGCCCGTCGAAACTGCGAACCGTTGGCTCCAGGCCGTGCCCGGGATCGAGGCAGCGAAAATTCACGCTCCAGGCACCGGGATGGCTGCGCGGCTGGTAGAAGCTCTTGATACCGCAAATCCTGCAGAACAGATGATCCGCCGCGCCGCTGCCGAAGCGGTAGGAAGTCAGGCTGTCCTGCCCCTGCAGCAGGGTGAAGCGATCATGCGGCACGAACAGGTGCAAAAGACCCGACTTCGCGCAGATCGAGCAATTGCAGTCGAGCAGCTCAGGCCGCGATTCGGCCTCGATCGCAAAGCGAACTGCGCCGCAGTGACAGCCGCCTTGAAGTTTCATCGATCGTCTCCCGTATCATAGAAACGGACGAAATCCCGGCTTCCGTGGAGCACGTGCACGATCTCTACTGTATCTTCGAAGTAGCGGAAGAAGATGACATACCCTGCTTCGGGAACGCTCCTTAAATCTGCACGAATATCGCCTCGCGAAGTGCCAAGGGTGCCTGGCAGGCTGGCAAGACGCTCGCAACGTTCAAAAATTCGCTCGACCAAGCGTTCGGCTGTCGCACGGCTGCCACTCTCGCTAGCTATGAATTCGGCGATATCCGCCAGGTCGTCATTTGCGGCATCGCTGATAGCCAAAGAGCGCATCAGGCAACCTGCCGCTTGGCCTTCGCTTCCCACTTATCGAGCCGTACCTTAACTGTTGCCCGAACCTCCTCCGGGGTATGGGACCCGCCCCGGGCAATCGCAGCCTCGATCGTTTCGCGCAGAGCCGCCAGCTTTTCCTCGCGTTCCTCGACCAGGCGCAGGCCTTCTCGGACAATTTCGCTTGCCGAACCATAACGGCCCTGCGCAAGCAGCGTTTCGATATAGGCTTCCCAGCGTTCACCGACCGATACGTTCATGATCAGCTCCTTTGCACAGAGCCTATCATGATAACATCAAATGTGCAATTTTTGCTATTCCACCGTCAC
The DNA here is from genome assembly GCA_018334165.1 of Sphingomonadales bacterium. GTDB lineage: Bacteria > Pseudomonadota > Alphaproteobacteria > Sphingomonadales > Sphingomonadaceae > Novosphingobium. Next base: position 10,833 of record JAGXTB010000166.1, read on the forward strand.
CGACTTGGCCAGGTTCCGCGGCTGATCCACATCGGTGCCTTTCACGCAGGCCACATGATAGGCCAGTAGTTGCACCGGAACGGCATAGACCAAGGGCGCGATCAGGGGGTGGACTGAGGGCATCTCGATCGTGGCGAGGCAGCCTTCGCCGGCTTCGTCGATCCCGGCCTTGTCGCTGATCAGCACCACCTTACCGCCGCGGGCGCGGACCTCCTGCATGTTCGAAACGGTCTTTTCGAACAGCGGGCCGGATGGGGCGAGAACGATCACCGGAACTGCCTCGTCGATCAACGCGATCGGGCCGTGCTTCATTTCACCCGATGCATAACCTTCGGCATGTATATAGCTGATTTCTTTGAGTTTCAATGCACCTTCCAAAGCCAGCGGATAGTCCTGCCCGCGGCCCAGATAGAGCACGTCGCGGGCCGGCGCGATCAGGTGGGCCATAGCCGCAATTTCGTCATCGTGGGCCAAGGCGGCGTTGAGGCTGGCGGGGGCTTCGAGCAAGTGCTTGACCACCTCGGCCTCTTCGGCACGGTTCATCCGCCCGCGCTTGACCGCCATATGTGCGGCGAGCGCAGCAAGCACCGCGAGCTGGCAGGTGAAGGCCTTGGTCGAGGCAACCCCGATCTCCGGCCCGGCGTGGGTCGGCAGCAGCAAGTCGGCCTCGCGCGCCATCGAGCTGGTGGGAACATTGACCACCACCGCGATGGTCTGGCCTTGCGCCTTGCAGTGGCGCAGCGCGGCGAGCGTGTCGGCGGTCTCCCCGCTTTGCGAGATGAACAGCGAGAGCCCGCCCGGCTCCATCACGGGTTCACGGTAACGGAACTCAGATGCAAAATCGATGTCGGCGGGCAGCCGCGCGAACTGCTCGAACCAGTACTTGGCGACCATCCCGGCGTAGTAGCTGGTCCCGCAAGCGACGATGGTGACGCGGTTGATGCTGGAGAGGTCGAAATCGAACTGCGGCAGCGCGACGGTCTGATCCAGTTGCCGGATATAGCTGCGCAGCGTTTGCGCCACCACGGTCGGCTGCTCGAAGATCTCCTTCTGCATGAAGTGGCGGTAGTTGCCCTTCTCGATCTCCGCCGCCGAAGCGCCCGAGGTGGTGACCTCGCGTTCAACCGGCTGGTTGTCCTTGTCATAGATCTGCGCGCCCTCGCGGGTCACGATCACCCAGTCGCCTTCTTCGAGATAGGTGATCTGCTGGGTCAGCGGGGCGAGCGCCAGTGCATCGGAACCGAGGTATGTCTCGCCATCGGCATGGCCCAGCACCAAAGGCGAGCCCAGCCGCGCGCCGATCAGCATGTCGGGATGTTCGCGGAATGCGATCGCCAGGGCAAAGGCCCCGCGCAGTTGCGGCAGCACCGTCTTGACCGCGTCGGCGGGGGACAGCCCGGCCTCGACCTGCTCGGAAACCAGATGCGCGACCACTTCGGTATCGGTCTCGCTTTCAAAAGTCCTCCCGCGCGCGGTGAGCGACTCCTTCAACTGGCGGAAATTCTCGATGATCCCGTTGTGGACCAGCGCGAGGTGCTGAGTGGCATGCGGGTGGGCATTGGCCGCAGTCGGCGCGCCGTGGGTGGCCCAGCGGGTGTGGGCGATCCCGGTGGTGCCGGGTGCCGGATCGCGCGCCAGCTCGCGCACCAGATTGACCAGCTTGCCCGGCGCGCGGCGGCGGATCAGCTGGCCTTGGTGGACCGTACAGACCCCGGCGCTGTCATAGCCGCGGTATTCCATCCGCCGCAGGCCATCGACCAGCCGGTCCGCTACCTGTTCCTTGCCGACGATGCCGATAATGCCGCACATTTAGGTCAGACCTCGCTCTAGACTGTAGGGTACGCGAATGCCGGGCATTTGCGCGGGAAAATCTCTGGTGTTGCGCGTTATCAGAACCCGCCCGCGAACTTGCGCCGAAGCAAGGATGATCGCGTCTGGCGACTTGAGACGGGGTCGCTCACGGCGCAATGAAGCCGCACGAAGCGCGATTTCTTCGTCGACCTCATCGACACTGAACCGTGCGAGAAAGCGCATCGCTTCACGCAATGTGGCATCACTGCCTTTCGACAGAACTTCGACCCACGCCATCCGGCTGACCCAGATGCGAGCACCGCTGGCCCCTGCGCGCCTGATTTCCGCATGAGCTGGTGGATGATCCCAAAGCGCATCGATCAGGATATTGGCATCGAAGCTGTAGCCACTCATGCAGCGTTCTTCTTGCGCTTGGCCGCCGCTTTGGCTTGAAGCGCGAGATAGTGCGCTCGCTCGCGATCATCGTATTCGTCGAAGCAATCGGGCGATTCCGCGCGTACTTCCTCGTAATCATCGTCCCAGGGCCGGGTCCATTCGGCGCGGCGCTTGCGGTCGTATTCAACGGGATCGAATTCAATTCCATGCCGCGCCCACAAGCCAAATCCAGCCTCGAGCCAATCGTCACCGCCTTCAGCCCGATAGGCCTGTACCGCCTCACGCAGCACCGAGGCGCGCGACTTGCCCTGCTCGGCCGCACGGGCATCGAGCCACTTGATGTCTTCATCGGGCAGATCGGCGAGGATTCGAGTCATTGATATACTGATATCATATCATGATATCATGTCAATATTTTCTCTGCCCGTTCCGACCCACGAACAAAGTTCAAATAGACCTCAGGCGTTAACCATTCATCCTTGCTGTTTGAAAGTCTGACGAATCGTTTGAACTGAGAGTGAAGGTGTCCGATCAACTCAGCATCGGCCGACTCGATATGTTTTACCTTACGCCGGCGGTCAGTTAGCAACCAAGCCATCGATCCAACTGATCGACCGTCGAAAATGTCTGGTCCCACTCGAGCTTTTAGCAGCTCTTGTATGCAAGACCATCGCTCGAAAATGCGCTCATACATTTCGCTTGGGCTAAGTTCAATTTGATCGGCCAAATCACTAATTTCAGGTGCATCGGACTCATCCGATTGGCGTTCCGAAATTTCCGTCTTGCCCTGCGATATCACAATCTCACTGGTATTTTTGCGAACCGAATCCAGTGCTCCTGAGATTCTCGTAAGTTCCCCATTGAGTTC
>JAGXTB010000167.1 GCA_018334165.1 Sphingomonadales bacterium
TGCGGAACCGGCTGGCTGGTTACCGGAGCCGGAGCCGGAGCAGGTGCCGGGGCCGGTGCCGGGCTGGGCCGGGGCGCAGGCGCGCGCACGACCGGGTTGTCATCGTCAACCGGCCCCGCCGCGCGCGGATTGCTTGATGGGCGCGAGGTCGGGATCGTGAACACCGGCGCGTCCTGTGCGGCAGCCGGTGCGGGGACGAGCGGAAGCAGCAGCGCCAACGCGCCGGCAATCCTGGCCTTGCCCCCCACAGCTTTCATCATCATGTCCATCATTAGCGCGACTGGGCCGATAGGCCTGTCTGCACTGAATAGGAAGTGAACCCTTGGCTTCCAACCGCCGACTTGTGCATTTGCCGCGATCGGGGCATTGCGCGTTGCATGACAGACACACTTCATTTGGGCCAGCAGAGCGCGCTTCCGGCCTCTCCGGACATGGCAGTGCTCGATTACGTGCCCAATCCCCGCGCCGGCTCGCTCTATCTGGTGCGCTTCGCCGTGCCCGAATTCACTTCGCTGTGCCCGGTCACCGGCCAGCCCGATTTCGCGCACCTGGTGCTCGACTATGCGCCGGGTGAGACGATCGTCGAATCGAAAAGCCTCAAGCTGTTCCTCGGATCGTTCCGCAACCACGCGGGATTCCACGAGGATGTCACCGTCGGCATTGGCCAGCGGCTGTTTGCCGAGATGAAGCCGCAGTGGCTGCGGATCGGCGGCTATTGGTACCCGCGCGGCGGGATCCCGATCGACGTGTTCTGGCAAAGCGGTGCCGCGCCTGAAGGGCTGTGGGTGCCCGACCAGGGCGTTGCCAGCTACCGCGGGCGCGGCTAGTGTCATAAATCGGTCGCAAATGCGACTAACTGGCAACAGGTCTGCAGCATTTTGCGGCGAAGTTTAACTGACCGCTTGAACCGCGCGCTGTCTGGCGTAGCGGGACACGTCCGATTCCATCCTCAACCCAAGAGGTTCATCCCATGAAGCTTTCCGCCACTCTGCGCCACACGAGCGCTGCCATTGCCATCTTCCTGACGCTGGGCACCGCGCCCGCGTTCGCCCAGGCCGCCGACGAAGAGCAGGGCTTGGAAGAAATCATTGTCACCGCACAGCGCGTGTCGGAAAACCAGAAGGACGTGCCGATCTCGATCGCGACGCTGGGTGGCGATACGCTGAAGGCGGTCAGCGGTGCGGGCGCCGATATCCGTGCGCTGTCGGGCCGGGTGCCCAGCCTCAATATCGAAAGCTCGTTCGGGCGCACTTTCCCGCGCTTCTACATCCGCGGGCTCGGCAATACCGATTTCGACCTCAACGCATCGCAGCCGGTCAGCCTGGTCTATGACGATGTCGTGCTGGAAAACCCGATCCTCAAGGGCTTCCCGGTGTTTGACCTCAACCAGGTCGAAGTGCTGCGCGGGCCGCAGGGCACGCTGTTTGGCCGCAATACCCCGGCCGGGATCGTCAAGTTCAATTCGGTCCGCCCCGATGCCAAGGGCAAGAACTATGTGCGCGGCAGCTTCGGCAGCTTCAGCACGATCAACGCCGAAGCCGGGATGGGCGGCGAACTGAGCGATGCGATCTCGGTGCGCGCCTCGGTGCTTTATCAGCACCGCGACAACTGGGTCGATAACATCGACGTGCCCGGCGGCAACGACCTTGAAGGGTTCGATGATTTCGCCGCCCGCTTGCAGATCCAGGCCAAGCCCAGCGAAGCGCTGACTCTGCGCCTGACCGGCCAGATCCGCACTTTCGAAGGCAGCGCCCGCGTGTTCCGCGCCAATGCCTTTGCCACTGGCAGCAACAAGCTGATCGGGCTGACCGGCCCCGCCAGCGCGTTCGATCGCCGCAAGACCCGCGCCGACGGGATCAACTTCCAGCGGCTCAACAACTACAACCTGGGCCTGACCGCCGAATACGATGCCGGTCCGGTGACGATCACGTCGGTGACCAGCCTGTGGAACGGCAACCTGGCGAGCCGCGGCGATATCGACGGCGGCTTTGGCAACCAGTTTGGGCCCACGATGGGCCCGGGCTTCATCCCGTTCTCGGCCCAGTCGCAGGACGATGTGCCCAGCCTTGACCAGTTCACCCAGGAACTGCGGATCGCCTCGAACAACGACAAGGGCCTGGGCTATCAGTTCGGCGTCTTTGTCTTCAACGAGAAGCTGAACATCACCAGCTATGACTTCGGTTCCCCGACCGACACCACCCCGGCGGCAGTCGCCACCCAGCGCCAGGTCAGCGATGGTCTGGGGGTCTTCGGTTCGGTCAACTACGAATTCGACAACGGCCTGAAGCTCCAGGCCGGGATGCGCTACAACCACGACAAGCGCACCATGCTGGCCGCGCGGCCGACCGATACCCGCCCGGGCTTCCTCGGCTTTGGCGGGCCAGTTGCCCCGCAAAGCGCCGAAGTCAGCGGCAATGTGCTGACCTGGGATGCCGCGATCACTGCGCCGCTCAGCGATGACGTCAATGTCTTCGCCCGTGTCGCCCGCGGCTATCGCGCGCCCTCGATCCAGGGCCGCCTGCTGTTTGGCCGCACGCTGTCGGTGGCCGACAAGGAGAGCACCATGAGCTATGAAGCGGGGATCAAGTCCACGCTCAGCAATGTGGCGCGCTTCAACCTGACCGGGTTCTACTTCAGCACCAAGGACATGCAGTTGACCGCGGTGGGCGGGGCTTCGAACTTCACCACGCTGATCAATGCCGAAAAGGTCGATGGTTACGGGTTCGAAGCCGAATTCGAAGCCAAGCCGGCCAAGGGCCTGACCCTGACCGCGGGGATCTCGTACAACTATAATGAGATCAAGGACCCCAACCTGTTCGTCGCAGGTTGCGGCGCGGCCTGCACCGTTACCAACCCGCAGCGTCCGGCGAGCCCCGGGATCTATGCGATCAACGGCAACCAGCTGCCGCAGAGCCCGCGCTGGATCGTCAACTGGACCGCAGGCTATGCCGCGCCGGTCGGCAATGGCGAGGTCTATGTCTTCACCGACTGGGCCTACCGCTCGAAGATCCAGTTCTTCCTCTACAACTCGGTCGAATTCAGCGACGACAACATGCTCGCAGGCGGGCTGCGCCTGGGCTACCGCACCGGCAAGTTCGACATTGCCGCGTTCGGCCGCAACATCACCGACGATGTTTCGGCGGTGAGCGGGATCGACTTCAACAACCTGACCGCGATGGTCAACGAACCGCGCGTCTGGGGCGTGGAAGTGGGGATCAAGTTCTGATCCCGGCTTTCGCAAGCTGACACAGAAATGGCCCCGCCGGAGCAGTCCGGCGGGGCTTTTCGTTCAGAAGAGCGCGATCAGCGCGTCGACATCGGCGGCATCCTGATAGAGCGCGAAGCCGATCCGCAGCACGTCACCGCGCAGGTCGGTGACCACGCCTTTGGCGTCGAGCTCGGCGTAAAGTTCGGGCGCGCGTGTCCCCTGGAACGCCAGAAAGCGGGCCTGCGGCTGGCTGATCAGCGCCATGCCGGGCAGCGGATCGGCGGCGAGGAAGCGGGCCTTGAGGGCGTCGCAATGCGCCGAGATTGCGGCTGTGGTCAGCCCCTCGGCTTTCAGCATCCGCTGCACCGCGTTGAAGCGGTAGAGGCCGCTGGCATCGAACGTGCTGCCCAGGAAGCGCCGTCCGTCGGGGGCATAACCGACCCCGCCTTGCTGTGCGGCCAGGTCGTCGAAAGCGGCGTACCAGCCGGTGATCTCGGGCCGGGGGCCGAAACCCGGCGGGGCATGGAGGAAGCACACCCCTTCGCCGGCCATTGCATACTTGTAGCCGCCGGCGAGGTAGAAGGACCCGTCCGCGACCGCCGAAAGGTCGGCCGGCACGGCCATGAAGCCGTGGTAGCCATCCACCACCACCCAAGGGCCTTCGGGCCGGGCAAGGGCGGCCAGGCGCTCGATCCCGTTCAGCACACGGCCTGAATTGAACTGGACCTGGCTGGTAAAGATGAGGTCGAATGCGCCGCTTTGGGCAGTCTTGACCAGCTGGTCCAGCGGCACCGTGGTCAGTTCGATTCGCCCGCTTTCCGCCCAGCGCAGCGACTGGCGGCGGAAGGAGTGGAACTCGCCGTCACTCGCCAGCACGCGCGGGCGGTCGATCGGCAGGGCCGATACAATCCGCACCAGGAAATCATGGGTGTTGGGCGAAAAGGCGATCGTTGCGGGATCGGGCAGCGCCAGTTCGCCGGCAATGTGGCGCTGGGCTTCGGGGATCACTTGGGCGAAGACCTTGTCCCATTTGTGGTCGGCCAGCAGCGCGGCGTCGTTCCAGGCCTGGACCTGGCCTTCAAAGCTGGCGTCGGGCCACAAGTGGTGGCTGTGCGCGGCGAAGTGCAGGCGGTGCGGAGCGGCCTCCAGAGCGCGCGAGAACAGGCGCTTGAAGCTCACAGGCCTTCAAATTTAAAAAAGCCCCTCCCCAGTGGGGAGGGGTTGGGGTGGGGGTTCCACGCCAATGTCGA
>JAGXTB010000168.1 GCA_018334165.1 Sphingomonadales bacterium
CCCACCCCTAACCCCTCCCGCAAGCGGGAGGGGGACTTGAAGCCTGAAGGCCCGCCGATCACCCCGGCCGGGATGACGGCCTTGCGCGCGCGCTACGATCATCTGCTGGGCACCGAGCGCCCGGCGATTGTCGAGATTGTCAGCTGGGCCGCGGGCAATGGCGATCGCAGCGAGAACGGCGACTACATCTATGGCCGCAAGCGCATGCGCGAGATCGACCGCGAGCTGGCGCACCTCGCGCGGCGGATGAAGAACTGCCGGGTGATCGATCCCGCGCGGCAGGAAGACCAGAGCCGCGTCTGGTTCGGCGCCACCGTCACCATCGCGGATGATGATGACAACCAGCGCGTGCTCACCCTGGTCGGCGATGACGAGCAGGACGCCACGTCCGGCAAGATCGGCTGGAGCGCCCCCCTCGCCCGCGCCCTGCGCGGCGCAGCAGTGGGTGACCTGCGGCGGGTAGTCCTGCCGGGCGGCGAGAAGGAATGGGAAGTGCTGGCGATTTCCTATCCTGAGGGCAGCTGAGCGTGGCCGAAGTGATCAACCTGCGCCTGGCCCGCAAAGCAAAGGACCGGGCTGAGAAGACCCGTCAAGCCGCTGCCAATCGCGCGAAATTCGGCCAGGCCAAGGCGGAGCGCAAGGTCCGCCAGGCTGAAGAGGAACGCGCGGCCCGCGAGCTGGATGGCAAGAAGCGCGATACCTGAGTCAGCTCCCCTATTCCGTTCGCCCCGAGCGAAGTCGAGGGGTCGCGCCACAACGCGACCCCTCGACTTCGCTCGGGGCGAACGGCTGTTGGTTGCGCGTTAGACCCCAAACGGATCCCCAAAACCCGTCGCATAGTGCGCCATGGCCATGGTGGTGTGATGGGCGTTGACGCGGATGCAGCTGGGGAAGACGCTGGCGTCGGTGACCAGCACGTTGTCCGCGGCGTGGAGGCGGCACTGGCGATCGACCACGCCTTCGTTGGGGTCTTCGTGGATCGGGTTGCCGCCCTGCGGGTGCGAGCTCGACAGGGTGATGTCGTCGGCCTCTTTCACTGCACCGGCATAGAAGGCGTCGATATCCATGTCAGGCGTCAGCGTCTGGCCCTTCATCAGCGCCGGATAGACTTCCAGCGCCCCGGCCGCGAAGTGCACCTTGGCCAGCGTCGCCGCAGCGCGGCGGACCAGCAGGATGTCATCGAGCGTCAGCTTGAGGTCAAGCTTGCCCCCCACCAGGTTGCCGCGCCGGTCGGCCGGGAACAGGATCCCCGCCGAGCAGACCCGGTTGTACGAGCGCATCCGCCGGTCCATCTCGCCGAACCAGCCAGGCATCATCGAGCTCATCGAGAGCGGCGGCTGGAAGTGGCTTTCGAGCAGGAACTCACCGCAATCGACCACGCTGGTCATCTGGTCCTCGTCCCAGGCGGGGCTCTTGTTATCGGGCATCAGCGCGATGATCGGCGAGGCGACGTTGAGCGAGATCTGGTGCCCGGTCCCGGCCACCCCGCTGCGATCGAGCAGCAGCGAGCTGGCGATTGTCCCCGCCGCCACCACCACGCCCTTGCGCGCGTGGATCACCCGCGAGACGCCTTCGGGATCGGTCACCTGCACCCCGATCGCCCGGCGTTTTGCGCCCCCGCCGCGCGCCCACAGGATCTTGTCAACCTTGGTTTCGGCCAGCACCCGCGCGCCGTGGCGCTGGCAGGCCCAGGGCAGATAGGTCTGCGCCATCGCCATCTTGCGGGCATAGGGACAGCCCGTATTGCAATAGCCGCAATAGGCACAGGCCGAGCTGGTGCCCGGGGGGCCGAAGTTCTTGGTGAACCAGCCGGCCTTGGCGGCCTGGAACCACGGATCCTGGCTGCCTGCCGCGAAGGCTTCCCAGCCGCGCAGCAGGTGCGTGCCGTTGGTCTTGCCCGAGCGCGGTTCGGCCTTGCCCAGCTGCAGGTCGGCCTCGATGACCGCGTAGGACTGCATGAAGCGGGCCTCGTCGAGTTCCGCGCCGATGGTGGCCCATTTGGCAAAGACATCGGCCGCCATTGGGTGGCCCAGCGGATCGCCTTTCATCCGCAGGCAGATGCCGTTATTGATCGTCGGCGACCCGCCGACATTGCGGCCCTGGAAGACGATGAAATCGTTGTCACGGGTCGATTGCAGCGCGCCGTGCTTGAACAGCGCGGGGATCATCGCCCGTTCCTCGTGGGTGATCTGCTGCGAAGGCAGGAACGGCCCGGCCTCGATCACCAGCACTTTATGACCCTGGCGGGCCAGGTTGTAGGCTGATACCGCCCCGCCCGATCCCGATCCGACCACGATCACGTCGATATCATCGGGCACCTTGGCCACCGGGATCACATGGTCGTGATCGATCTCGCGCCCCTCAACCCGTTCCAGCGGGACCTCCTCTGGCCCGCGCTGGCGGAACTTGGGCAGGGTGAAGCCGATCTGCTGCAGGACCGGGTTGTCCTTGTTGGCGCTCTGCCCGCCATCGCGGTTGGTCTGCCCGATCGGATCGATCCAATGGCCGTAGTAGCCGAAATAGACGATCGCCCGCAGCTTCGCCATGTCCTGGAAGGCATCGAACTGGGTGTTCTGCATCCGCTTGCGGATCCGCTGCTTGCGGTCCTCGACTGACAGCTGATTGAAGAACGGCCCCATCGCCAGTTCGGCGATCCGCAGCGAAAAGCCGATTTCGTCGGCCTTGGTCCCGCCGACCTTGGCAAAGAACTGGTGGACGTTGTTGATCACCTGTTCGACGGGGATCGCCATGTCTTCGAAATCGTCGAACAGCGCTTCGGCCAAGGCGGTCAGGAAGCGCAGCTGAATCTGGTCGAACGGAAGTTTCACGGTCGGGTCCCCCCAGGAATGCTCAGGCAAGTCGCGACCGTTTTTCAATGCTCTACCTGCAAGCCACAGCCCTGCCAAGTCCGCTGTCCGCGTTGACCGGGTCAGAAAAGTGATGCAGCCTTGACTTGCCTGAAAGGGATTCGACTTATGCCGACCAAGTATTTGCACGCGCTGCTGCTAGTATTGATGACAGTGCTGGCGGCCCCGGCCGTGGCGCAATCCCCGCAGGCCGCACCGGCACCGGCGGCAGCCAAGACCCCGCCTGCGCCCTTGACCGCTGCCGACTATGGCCGCCTGCCCTTCATCGCCATGCCCCGGATTTCGCCCGACGGAACCTCGCTGTCGGGACTGATCAACGTCAATGGCGAACAGGTGATCGCGATCCTGAACATTTTCAACAATGCCGACAATCCGGTTTACCTCAAAGTCCCCGAAGGCACCCAGATCGGCTATATCCGCTGGGTCAACAAGGACAACATGCTGGTCGGCGCCTATGCGCTGCTGCCGGTCGAAGGCGAGCGCTGGACGGTGTCGCGGCTGTTCGCGGTCAACCGGGTCAGCAAGAAAGTCACACGGCTGATGTGGGACCAGAACGGCCAGGGCTCCAGCGCGCTGTGGACCGCCAGCGACGGCAGCCCCAACATCCTGATGGAAACACAAAATTCGATCTATCTGGGTGAGAATTTCTGGCCTGCGGTTTACAAGGTCGATGTCGAAACCGGCAAACGCACCCTGGTCGTCAAAGGACGCACCGAAGTGATGGACTGGTACGCTGATGGAACCGGCAATGTCCGCGTCGGCGTGGCCTATACCGAAGCCAACCGCAAGTTCCGCCTGGTCTATCGCGGCCCCGAAGGCGGCCTGTTCAAGACGATCGACGCCGCCGACAGCCGCAAGCAGGAAGTGCTGACCCGCCCGTTCCTGTTCATCCCCGGCACCTCGCGGGCGATGGTGATGCGCGACAACGAGCAAGGCCTGACCGCGGTCTACGAAGTCGATCTGGCCACCCAGCAGGATGTCCGCACGGTCTATACCGCGCCAGCAGGGTCGGAAGTTGATGACGTGCGCATCTCGGCCGATGGCGCGACGCTGCTGGGGGTCAGCTATTCGGGCAAGACCAGCGGAGTGGTCTGGTTCGATCCCTTGCTCGACAGCGTGCAGAAAGCGATCGACCAATCGGTCCCCGACAAGCGCGCCTGGATCGTCTCGATGAGCGCCGACCGTTCGCGCATGCTGATCGTGATCGACCGTGCGGATTCACCCGGCGCGCTGTACTTCTTCGATATCAACGGATCGAAAATGCAGCGGGTTTCGACCTTCAACGAAAAGCTGGGCACCAGGCCGCTCAACCCGGTCAAGCTGGTGCGCTACAAGGCCCGCGACGGGCTGGAGATCGAGGCTGTGCTGACCCTGCCCAAGGACCGGCCGGCCAAGAACCTGCCGATCGTGATGCTGCCCCACGGCGGCCCCTGGGCACAGGATACGCTCGATTACGATTACTGGGCCCAGTTCATCGCCAGCCGCGGCTATGTCGTGCTGCAGCCCAATTTCCGCGGCTCGACCGGATACGGCACCGAATTCATGCGCAAGGGCGAAGGGCAGATGGGCCTGGCCATGCAGGACGACATCACCGACGGGCTGAACTGGGCGGTCAAGGAAGGCCTGGCCGATCCCAAGCGCGCCTGCATCGTCGGCGCCTCTTATGGCGGCTATGCCGCGATGTGGGGGATTGCCAAGGAGCCCGATCTCTATCGCTGCGCGGTCTCGATTGCCGGGGTGTCCAACCTGCGGCGCGAGGTCAACGATTTCGGGGATGCGCTGCTGGGCGGCAAGTACAAGGACGACTGGAAGCGGATGAGCCCCGATTTCGCCGCGATTTCACCAATCAACGCGATCCCGCGGATCAGGGCCCCGCTGCTGCTGATCCATGGCAAGAAGGACATCACGGTCGATTACGTCCAGTCCGATAGCATGTACGGCAAGATGCGCGCGGCCGGAAAGCAGGTTGAACTGGTGCCGCTGCCGCTGGCCGACCACCACTTCCGCCGCGAGGCCGACCGGGTGCTGCTGCTGAGTTCGATCGAAGGGTTCCTGGCCAAGCACAACCCGGCTGATCCGCTGCCGACAAGGTAGGGCGGAAACGTTGCAGGCTGCTTGTAACATTGGACCGATAGGCTAACCTTGCCAGCTTGAAGGGGGAGCCTGCCACCAATGAAATCCGTCACCAACCGCCTGACTGCCATGGTTTCAGGCCAGCCCAAGGGCGTGTTCTACCTCGCCGGGACCGAGCTGGGAGAGCGGTTCTCGTTCTATGGCATGTCGGCTTTGCTGACGCTCTACATGACCAAGCAACTGCTGCTGCCCGAGTTCGCGCAGCATGTCTGGGGCCTGGCAGCCCTGCGCGGCGGCGCCGAGGCCATCTTTGGCCCGCTTTCCAACGTCGGCTTCGCCTCGCTGGTCGCCGGGCTCTATTCGGGGCTGGTCTATTTCACCCCGATTGCCGGCGGCTGGATTGCCGACCGCAAACTTGGGGCCAAACGGACCGTGACGATCGGCGTGATCCTGATGAGCGCCGGGCACCTGGCGATGTCGTTCGACCAGCTGTTCGTGATCGCGCTGGTGCTGCTGATTTTGGGATCGGGCGCGCTCAAGGGCAATATCTCCTCGCAGGTCGGCACGCTCTATCCGCAAGGCGAAATGTCGCAGCGCGACCGGGGCTTTGCGATCTTTTCAACCGGCATCAACATCGGCGCGGTGCTGGGCCCGCTGACCACCGGCGCGGTCAAGGAAGCCTGGGGCTGGCACGCCGGGTTTGCCGCGGCTGCGGCAATGATGATGGTCGCGCTGGCAATCTACCTGGCCGGGCAAAAGCATTTGCCCGAAACCCCGCCGCGCAAGGCCAAAGACCCCGATGCCAAGCCGCTCACCCCGGCCGAACGGCGCAAGATCTGGGCGCTGGTCGTTATCATCGCGCTGACTATCCCGGCCGAAATCACCTATCCGATGGTCTGGTCGATCGGGATTGTCTGGGTCGATCAGTGGGTCAACCTGGGAGCGGTCCCCGCTACCTGGTTCGGGGCGCTGGATTCATTTGGCTCGATCCTCGCCGCGCCGGTGCTGATCGCGCTGTGGCTGCGCCAGGCCCGCAAGGGGCGCGAACCGGGCAGCGTCGCCAAGATCGCGATTGGCACCGCGCTGACCGGCGTCGGCGCGCTGATCCTGGCCGCCGGAAGCCTGACCCAGACCGGCGAAGGGACGATTGCGATAGGCTGGGCGGTGGCCGGGTACCTGACGATGGGTCTGGCCTGGATGTATTACTGGCCGACCACACTGTCGCTGGTCAGCCGCGTCGCCCCGCCTGCGGTTGTCGCAACGATGGTCGGCGGGGCCTTCATCTCACCGTTCATCGCCCATACCCTCGCGGGGATGGTCGGCATCATGTTCGACCGAATGAGCCCCGCCGCGTTCTGGACGATGGACGCCAGCATCGGCTTGGTCGGCGCGCTGCTGCTGTTCGCGGTGAACAAGCCGCTGTCGCGGGCGTT
>JAGXTB010000169.1 GCA_018334165.1 Sphingomonadales bacterium
GTCCCTCGACTTCGCTCGGGACGAACGGGGAGGGGATGCTTGAAGCTCTCTAAAACCCCGCCCCACCCGGCCAGCCGGGGCAGGCGAGCCCCATCACCTTGAACAGCAGGCCCATTTGCCCCTCGCCCACCAGCCGCTCCTTGGCCGCCTCGATCGCTGCTGCGTGCTCAGGCGCGGTCTGGGCCAGGGCCTGGGCGCGGGCGTCGATGCCAAGGTTCCGCAGGAACCGGCCTTGCGGCACGGTGCCGAGCCACTTGCACCCGCGCGACTGGACGATCGGGACCAGCGTGGCGAAATCGACGTGGGCCGTCAGGTCCGCCTCGCCGGGGTTGATGAAAGGATCGACCTTGAGGTGGCTGCGCACCGCCTGCAAGCTCGATCCATCGCGCAGCTGGTCGTGGCCATAGTCAATGAACAGCGCCGCGCCGCCCTGTTCGACCAGCCGCCCGGCCACTTCGTAGACCGTGGCTGCGGCAGCAGGGCAGGTTTCGATGATCGTGCCCACTTCCGCCTGTCGGCGTGCCTCGGGCACGGCGGCGTCCATCGGCTGGCTGCCGGCAATGCAGACGAATCTCTCGCCTTCAGGCACCACCATCCGCTCGCGCCAGCCATCGGGGGTCATGACCAGCTGCCGCACCGGCAGGGCATCGAGGAACTCGTTGGCGACCAGCAGGATCGGGCCATAGGGCGGAATGGTCGAAAGATCGTGGTGCCACTGTGCGCCCGGTACGGTCTCCAGCTGGATGTCTTTCAGCGCAGTCGAACCCTCGACAAAATGGATCGAGGGTTCGAGGCCGTAGCGCTTCATCGCCCTGAGCGCATCGGCGGCGAGCGTGCCGCGACCCGGCCCCAGCTCGACATAGTGGATCGGTTCTTCGCGCCCGGCATTGATCCACATGTCGGCCAGCCACAGCCCGATCAGCTCGCCGAACATCTGGCTGATTTCAGGCGCGGTGACGAAATCGCCGGCCGTGCCCAAGGGATCTTTGGCGGAATAGTACCGCGCGTTCGATTCGCCCATGTAGTGCGCCAGGCTGATCGGTCCGGTATTGGCGATCAGCCGCCGGAAAATCGCCCCCAGCGGCTCTGTGTCTGGCGTATCGCTCATTCAGGCGTGGGGGCCTGGCTGTTCAGCTCCGGGCGGCGCAAGGCGCGGATCAGGAAGAACAGCCCGACTACCATCAGCGGCACGGTCAGCCACTGGCCCATCGACAGCCCGGTGCGCGCGGCGAATTCGGCCAGCTGGGCGTCGGGCTCGCGGTAAAATTCGGCCGTGAAGCGCGCGATCCCCATCCCCAGCGTGAAGACCCCGACCAAGAGGCCCGGTTTCCAGCGCGCGCGGGTTTTCCAGAACAGCCACAGCATGACCATTGCCAGCAGCAGCCCTTCCAGCCCGGCCTGATAGAGCTGGCTGGGGTGGCGGCCGATCTGCAGCGGATCATCGGGAAAGACCATCGCCCAGGCCACGCCGGGAGCCTCGCGGCCCCACAGCTCGCCGTTGACGAAATTGGCCAGGCGGCCAAACAGCATGCCGAACGGAACCGTCACGGCGATATAGTCGCAGACCCGCAGGAAACTCAGCTTGTTGCGCCAGCCAACCCAGGCGATCGCGATCACCACCCCGACCAGCCCGCCGTGGAAGCTCATGCCGCCATTCCACAGCTTGATCAGCTCGCTCGGCTCACCCCACAGGCTGGGAATGCCGGTGTCACCGCCGGTGTAGAACGTGGCATAGCCCAGCCGTCCGCCCAGGATCACCCCCAGCGTGCAATAGAAGAACAGGTCATCGACATGGCGCTGGGCCAAAGGCGCGCCCGGCTCTTTCAGCGTCTTCGAGACATGCCAGTAGGACAGCAGGATCCCGGCGAGGTAGGCCAGGCTGTACCAGCGCAGTTCGAACGAGCCGATCTGGAACAGATAGCGCTTCAGCCCCAGGTCGGTGAACTGGATCGGCGCATCGGCGGCAGCGGCAGCAAGCGTGGCCAGTGCCAGATGATCCTGTAATAGTGACAGCAAGCGGCTTACCCCTTAAGCAAGTTTCGGACAGAGAACGCGAATGCACTGTGCATCGCGCGCTATCTGGCACAGAGCGCGGCGGGAAACAAACCCGCCGGTGAACATTGGGAACAACAGCCGCAGCCGCGAGAGGGGCGTGCCTGCTGCTCAAGTCAAAGAAGGATGCCGCATGGCCACCGAACTCGATACTGCCCTCAGCGACGTAGTGGGACGCCTGACCGCCCCCGGCGCGATGCTCGAATTGGTCCCCTTTGAACGGTTCGGGCGCGAGCTGCCGATGCTGGGGAATGCGCCGCCCACGCTGCCCGCCCTGTTCGCGCACTTCTGCGCCCAGCACGGCGAGGCTGAGTTCCTGGTCGATGGCCCGGTCCGCACCACTTTTGCCGGGGCCTATGCCGCCGCGCGCGAAGTGGCGGGCGGTCTGGTCCAGGGGCACGGGGTGCAGAAGGGCGACCGGATCGGGATCGCCGCGCGCAATTCGACCAACTGGATCGTTGCCTACATGGGCGTGCTGATGGCCGGCGGCTGCGCGGCCCTGCTCAACGGCTGGTGGAGCGGCGAGGAAATGGCCGCCGGGATCGAGCTGACCGGCTGCACCATCGTGCTGGCTGACGCCCAGCGCGCCGCGCGGATCGCCGAACTCGATGTCACAACCAAAGTGGTGGTGTTCGAGCATGACAAGCCGTGGCGCGAAGGCCTCGCCTCGTTGCTGGCGCATGGCGGCGGCGCGGATACGCCATTGCCCGAGCTGACCGGCGATGACCTGGCGACGATCCTCTACACCTCGGGCTCGACCGGCCAGTCGAAAGGTGCCTGGTCCGATCACCGCGCGGTGACGCAGGGGGTGTTTTCCTTTGTCGCCCAGACGCTGATGGTCCTTACCCATATGATCGACAAAGGCGAGGCGCCGACTGTGCAGCCTTGCACGCTGGTCAACGTGCCGCTGTTCCACGTCACCGGCGAAGTGCCGGTGTTCCTGCAAAGCTTCGTGATCGGCCGCAAGCTGGTCTTGATGCCCAAGTGGAACGCCGAAGAGGCGATGCGGCTGATCGAGGCCGAAAAGGTCACCTATTTCGTCGGTGTGCCCTTGATGAGCTTCGAGATCGCGACGCACCCCAACCGCGACAAGTACGATATGTCGAGCTGCACCGCTTTTGCCGCCGGCGGCGCGCCGCGCCCGGTCGATCACGTCCACAAGATCAAGGCGGCGCTGCCCCATGCCTTCCCGCTGCTGGGCTATGGCCTGACCGAAACCAACGCGGTCGGCTGCGGCAACCTCAACGAGAATTACCTGGCCAAACCCGGATCGACCGGCACCGCGAGCAAACCGCTGGTTGAAGTGGGAATCCTGGACGATGACGGCCAGGCACTCCCCACCGGCCAGACCGGCGAGGTTTCGATCCGCTCGATCTGTAACTTCAACGGCTATTGGAATAACAGCGAAGCGACCCGCCAGGCGATCATGCCCGACGGCTTCTTCCGCACCGGCGACCTGGGTTACCTCGACGAAGACGGCTACCTGTTCATTGTCGATCGCAAGAAGGACATCATCATTCGCGGCGGCGAAAATATCAGCTGCATCGAAGTGGAAGAGGCGATCTATGCCCACCCCGATGTGGCCGAAGCCAGCGTCTTTGGCATGGCGGACGAGAAGTTCGGCGAGCTGCCCACCGGGGTCTACCTTACCAAGGACGGCGCATCGCTCAGCGAAGAAGCCCTGCGCGCCTACCTGCTCGAACGCATCGCCCCCTTCAAGGTCCCCGTCCGGCTGTGGCAGGAACACGAAACCCTGCCGCGGCTGGGCACTGAAAAGGTTGACAAGCTCACGCTGAAAGCCCGCTATCTGACCGTGTGGGAAAGCGAGCAGAAGGCCGGGGTGTGACTATGGCAACCCTGTAATCGTCTTACAGTAAGGCGCTAGGTCTTACACCGGGGGGGGGGCAATTCGGTTAGCTTCGTTGGGCTTCTCAAGAGGAGAGGCTTATCGAAGGAGTGGATGTATGAAGACGATCAAAAGAGCAGCAATAGTGATTGCCACAATTGCGGCCATTGCGTCGGCCCCTGCAACCGCAGATTCGGCATCAGACCCTAATGGGTATATTCGTATTGGGGATGAGTGCTATCTGAATATGGGCTATCCGCTGCCGGTTTTTATCAAGATACCTTGCCCTCGAGAGATACTCGGAGACAATTGAAGACATGCGATGGCCCTCGAACATCACATTTCTTGCGCTGACTGTCGCGGCCTGGGCGGGGGCAACCTCCGCCCAGGCAACGGCAAACGAGCAAGATGCCATTGTCGTGACCGGCAATCGGCAGCAACAAGCGGAGGTTGCAGCAGAACAGGCTGCGGCAATTACGCTGAGAACGCTGGCTGACAATCCGCTACCGCGCCACTACGCCCCAATTTGCGTCAGAGTGTTCGGGATCGATCGAGCCTTTGCCGAGGTTCTTGGCGAACGAGTGATGGAGAATGCCAGACGCCTCGGTTTACAAACGGCCAAAACAGGCTGCCAACCCAATGTCTGGATTGGATTTGCTTTCAACAGCAAGGCCGAAGTCGAAAAGCTGCGCAGGCAGCTGCCGGAAATGTTTGGTACGCTTAGCAAGGTCGAAGTTGAACGGATCTTCCGCGGCAGCGGCGCGGCGCAGGCTTGGCATTCAACCGAAGTGAGGAACGCCGACGGTCGGCCAATGCGCTACAGGACGATTGAAGTTTTTGGCCGCTCGGCAACGGTGAAATCTACCGATCAGTACCGTAGCGGCCGCCTGACTTCGCCAATCAGAGTCGATATAAACGGGACCATTGTAGTGTTCGATGCTGCACGTGCCCAAGGGCGAACGATTCTGCAGCTGGCCGACTATGCCACGATGCGAATTCTGGCCCCGGTGCAGGATTTCGACAAAATGCCTGATGGAGGTGCGCCGTCGATCCTGCAGCTGTTTGCAGAAGAGGCCGCATCGGTCGATGGCCTGACTGAGTTCGATTGGGCCTACCTTTCCGCCTTTTACAAGCTGGACCGCGGTGCCACTGCGAGTGCTGTCCACGACGCGACCAGGAAGGCGATGCTCGACGGGACCGGGCAGCGGCTGCGTGAGAAATCGGGCGAACCTTAGAAAAGGTTGACAAGGTGCCGCCGAAAGCCCGTTAGCTGGGCCCGTGACCAAGCGAGCGGAAGCCGGGCGTGCAGGCGCCAACACCATTCCCAACCAGCGCGCGGTGATTGATCGGCGCGCGCTGGCGGGGGCAATTGCCGACACGGTGGAGGCCAAGGGCGCGGCCAGGGCGCGGCCCAAGGTGGTCGAGCTGCTGCGCGGCGCGCTGGCCGCTGGGCGCGAGGAGATCGCCCGGCGGCTGGGCGAAAAGCCGACCATGGGCCACGACAGTGCCGAAGCGCAGGCGTTCCTGGTCGATCAGCTGATCCGGGTGATCCACGATCATGTGACGCAAGAGGTTTACCCCGCGCCCAACCGCACCTCGGGCGAGCGGCTGACGATCATGGCGGTCGGCGGCTATGGCCGCGGCGAAATGGCCCCGCATTCGGATGTCGATGTGGCCTTCATCACCCCGGGCAGGCAGACCCCGTGGTGCGAGCAGGTGATCGAGGCCACGCTCTATTTCCTGTGGGATCTGGGGCTCAAGGTCGGGCAATCGAGCCGCAGCCTCGACGACGTCGTGCGGATGGCCAAAAGCGACCTGACGATCCGCACCGCGCTTTTGGAAGGGCGCTATGTCTGGGGCGATCAGGCCCTGTTCGACGAAGCGCAGAGCCGGTTCTGGGCCGAAGTGGTGGCCGGGACCGAACGCCAGTTCGTCGCCGAGAAACTGGGCGAGCGCAACGAACGCCACAAGCGGCTGGGCGACAGCCGCTATGTGGTCGAACCCAATGTGAAAGAGGGCAAGGGCGGTCTGCGCGATCTGCACACGCTCTACTGGATCGGCAAGTACCTCCACCATGTCCGCGGCGTATCCGACCTGATCGAGGTCGGGCTGCTGACCGGGGCCGAATACCGCGCCTTCCGCCGCGCCGAGAACTTCTTCTGGGCGGTGCGCTGTCACTTGCACACCATTACCCGGCGCTGCGAGGACCGGCTGACTTTCGACATGCAGCGCGAGGTTGCCGCGCGGATGCAGTTCGCCGACCGGCCAGGCAAGAGCGGCGTCGAACGCTTCATGCAGTACTTCTTCCTGCAGGCGAAGCGGGTCGGCCACCTGACCGGGCTGTTCCTGGCCCAGCTCGACGAGCAATCGGGCAAGAAGGCCCCGCGCGGGCTGCTGGCGGGGTTCCGGGCGCGCAAGCGCAACCTCAAGGGCTATGTCGTCTATGGCGGCAAGATCACCGTGCCTTCGGAGACATGGTTCAGCGAGGACCCGGTCCGCCTGATCGAGATTTTCGTGCTGGCCGACACCAACCAGCTTGAGGTCCATCCCGATGCCTTGCGCCTGGCCTTGCGCGATGCACGGCAAGTCGATGCGGTGCGCGAGGACCCGCGCGCCAATGCGCTGTTCATGGACCTTTTGACCAGCCGCAACGATCCCGAAACCGTGCTGCGCTGGTTCAACGAGGTCGGCGTGTTCGGCCGCTTCGTGCCCGATTTCGGCCGGGTCAACGCGCAGATGCAGTTCGACATGTACCACCACTACACGGTCGATGAGCACACCATCCGCGCGGTCGGGCTGATGGCCAGGATCGAGAAAGGCGAGATGAAGAGCGAGCATCCGCTGGCCAGCGGGATCATCCACAAGATCCAGCACCGCCGCGCGCTCTATGTCTCGATCCTGCTCCACGATATCGCCAAGGGGCGGCGCGGCGACCATTCGGTGCTGGGAGCCGAAGTCGCGCTCAAGCTGTGCCCACGGCTGGGGATGAGCGAGGAGGAGGTGCACCTCGTCTCGTGGCTGGTCGCCCAGCACCTGCTGATGAGCGCGGTCGCCTTCAAGCGCGATCTGGCCGACTGGAAGACGATCACCGATTTCGTCGCGCAAGTGCAGTCGGTCGAGCGGCTGCGGCTGCTCGCCATGCTGACCATCGTCGATATCCGCGCGGTCGGCCCCGGCGTGTGGAACGGCTGGAAGCGCCAGCTGATCCACGAGCTTTACGATGCCGCCGAGGAACGCCTGCGGCTGGGCCACGTCCAGCACGGGCGCGAGCACCGGGTGGCGGCCAAGCAGGCGGCAGTGACCGAACGGCTGGGCAAGGCCAAGGCCCTGGTCGGCAAATATGCCAAGCAGTTCGGCGATGCCTACTGGATCGCCGAGCCCGACGATATCGTCGCGATGAACCTGACCCAGCTGGACCGGGCCAAAGGCGCGGCGCTTGACGTTCACTGCGAATACTACGCCGCGCGCGGGGCGACGCTGGTGACAGTGATCGCCGCCGACCACCCGGGGCTGTTCTACCGGATTGCCGGCGGCATCCACCTGGCCGGCGGAAACATCATCGACGCGCGGATCCACACCACGCGCGGCGGCATGGCGGTCGATAACTTCCTGGTCCAGGACCCGCTCGGCAGGCCGTTTTCCGAAGACGCCCAGCTCGCCCGGATCAGGACCATGATCGCCGATGCACTCGCCAACCGGGTCAAGCTGGTCGCGCAGCTCACCGCGCGCCCCAACGCCCGCCCGCGCGCCGATGCTTTCGACGTGCGGCCCTCGGTCGAATTCGACAACCAGGCCTCGAACCGCTTCACCGTAGTCGAAATCAACGCCCGCGACCGCCCCGCGCTGCTCAGCCGCCTGGCGCGCGCGCTGTTCGAAGCCAAGCTGATGGTCCACTCCGCCCACATCGCGACTTACGGCGAGCGCGCGGTGGATACGTTCTATGTCACCGACCTGCTGGGTGAGAAGGTCGATGCGGGCGCGCGGCTGAAAGCGGTCGAGAAGCGGCTGCTTGAGGCGGCGGATGAGGAGTCGGTGGAAGTAGCGGCCTAGCTAAAGCCCCTCCCCGGCGGGGAGGGGTTGGGGTGGGGGCTCGAAGCCAGCGTGGAACCCCCATCCCAACCCTTCCCCACCGGGGAAGGGCTCCGAGATGTCAAGGCTCCCCGGTCTACCCGATCAGTGCCTCGGCAATCTGCACCGCGTTGAGCGCGGCGCCCTTGCGCAAGTTGTCGCCGACCACGAACAGCGCGAGGCCGTGCTCTACCGTGCGGTCCACCCGGACGCGGCCGACGAAGACCGGGTCCTTGCCGGTCGCCTCAAGCGGGTTGGGGCACGCGCTCAGCACCACGCCGGGTGCCGCGCCCAGCAGCTCAAGCGCGCGTTCGGGCGAGATCGGGCGTTCGAATTCGACATTGAGCGCCACCGAATGCCCGGTGAACACCGGCACCCGCACACAGGTGCCCGAAACCGGCAGGTCGGGAATCTCGAGGATCTTGCGGCTTTCGTCGCGCAGCTTGAGCTCTTCTTCGGTATAGTCGTCCTCGCCCAGCACGTAGTTGAGCGGCACCACGTTGTGCGCGATCGGCACGGCCCACTTCTCGGCCGCAGGGAGCAGATCGTCGTGCCCGCCTTCGGCCAGCGCTGCCGCCTTGTCGCCAACATGGGCGAGCTGGCGGGCCAGAATGTCGATCCCTTCCTGCCCGGCCCCGGAAACCGCCTGATAGGTGCTGGCAACGATCCGCTTGAGTCCGGCCTCGTCGTGCAGCGGCTTCAGCGCAGGCATCACCGCCATGGTGGTGCAATTGGGGTTGGCAATGATCCCCTTGGGCAGATCGGCCATCGCATGGGCGTTCACTTCGGCGACGACCAGCGGCACCTCCGGGTCCGAACGGAAGGCCGAGCTGTTGTCGATCACGATAGCGCCCGCAGCCGCCACCTTGGGGGCCAGTGCCTTCGAGGTCGCGCCGCCAGCCGAGAACAGCACAATGTCGAGCCCGGCAAAGTCTGCCGTGGCGGCGTCCTCGATCGTCACCCCGTCGATCACCTTGCCCGCCGAGCGCGCCGAGGCGAACAGCCGCAGCGTGGCAATCGGAAAGGCGCGCTCCTTCAGGATTGCGCGCATGGTCGAACCGACCACGCCGGTCGCGCCAACGATGCCGACATTCAATTGCTGTCCGGGTGCGAAACGATGAACCATGTTGCTACTCCTGAATTGGGGAGAGCAGTGCGGGGGTTCGTTTGTCTCGTCAAGAAGCCCCGCCTGCTCGTTGGCGGGGCGGGTTGTCGGGCGGCTTAGTTACGCTTGCCCACAACCGTTCCCGCCGTGGCGGTCGGTTTGGTGGTAATGCGTGTGGCCGGCATGTTCGACATGACCCGCGCCCCTAACGCCCACTTTGCGCAATGGCAACGCCTTTGTTGCAGTGCAGCGTGAAAGATTGATGCGTCAGCCGCTCCGAAACGCATTCGTAATCGGATAGCGCCGGTCCCGCCCGAAGTTGCGGGTGCCGAGCTTGACCCCCGGCGGGGCCTGGCGGCGTTTGTATTCGGCGACGTAGAGCAGTCGTTCGATCCGCACCACGGTGTCGCGATCGAGGCCTTCGCTGACCAGCTGATCGACGCTCTTTTCGTGTTCGACCAGGCCGAGCAGGATCTTGTCGAGCACCGGGTAGGGCGGCAGCGAATCCTCGTCCTTCTGGTCGGGGCGCAGTTCGGCCGAGGGCGGGCGGGTGATGATCCCGGCGGGCATCACCGGGCCGTCCGGACCCAGGCCGATCTTGGGCTTGTGCCGATTGCGCCATTCGCTGATCGCAAAGACAGTCATCTTGTAGGCGTCTTTCAGCGGGTTGTAGCCGCCCGCCATGTCACCATAGATCGTGGCGTAGCCGACGCTCATCTCGCTCTTGTTGCCGGTGGTCAGCAGCATCGGGCCGAACTTGTTGGAGAGCGCCATCAGCGTGACGCCGCGGATGCGGCTCTGCACGTTCTCCTCGGTGATATCGTATTCGGCATCGGCGAAGCTGCCGGCCAGCATTGCGTCGAAGGCCGTGACCGCCGGATTGATCGGGATCGTATCGTACCGGCAGCCGATCATTGTTGCGCATTCGGTGGCCAAATCGAGGCTCAATTGACTGGTGAATCTGCTGGGCAGCATCACAGACCAGACCCGGTCCGGCCCCAAGGCATCGGCGGCGATCGCGGCGCAGATCGCAGAATCGATCCCGCCTGAGAGGCCAAGCACCACGCCGGGGAAGCGGTTGCGATCGACGTAGTCGCGCAAGGCCAAGACCATCGCGCAGTAGATGTCCTCCGGGTGCTCGGCCAATTGCGCCACTTCACCCGGCTCGCAAATCCAGCCTTTTGCGGTGCGGGTCCAGCGGGTGGTGACTTCCTGTTCCTCCCAGTCGGCCATCTGTACCGGTACCGAGCCGTCTGCGCCCACCACGAAGCTGGCCCCGTCGAACACCAGCTCGTCCTGCCCGCCGACGCGGTTGAGGTAGGCCAAGGGAAGCCCGGTATCGGCAGCGCGGCGGCGAGCGACGCCTTCGATCCGCAGCGTATCCTTGTCGATCTCATAGGGGCTGCCGTTGATGCAGATCAGCAGCTCTGCGCCAAAGTCCGCGAGGTGGCGGCAGACATCGGGGTGCCAGACATCCTCGCAAATCGGCAGGCCGATCATCACGCCCTTGAACCCGATCGGTTCGGGCAAGGGGCCGGGCTGGAACAGGCGGACCTCGTCGAAAGTGCCGTAATTGGGCAGCTCGTGCTTGAGCCGGATCGCCGCGACCTTGCCATGATCAAGCAGCGCGATCCCGTTGTGCAGCGCGCCGTCGGCCACGAAGATCGAGCCGACCAGCATTGCCGGTCCGCCGTCTGCAGTGACCTTGGCCATGGCCTCCAGCTCGTCAGCCGCGCGGGCGACGAAAGCTGGCTTGAGCACCAGATCCTCGGCCGGGTAGCCGACCAGCTGCATTTCCGGGAAGACCACCAGATCGGCCCCGGCGGCCTTGGCCCGCTCGCGCGCGGCGAGCATCGCTTTGGCATTGCCGGGAATGTCCCCGACCGACTGGTTCATCTGGGCGAGCGTGATGGAGAGTGTATCGACCATTTGGCTTTCCTAGGGCCAAGGAACGCGTTAGCCAATGGCCAGACGTAACCCGCCCCCTCCCGTTCGTGTCGAGCGAAGTCGAGACACTGCCGCGCGGTGTCT
>JAGXTB010000170.1 GCA_018334165.1 Sphingomonadales bacterium
GGGGGTCCGCGCCGGAGAGGGAAGAACCCCCATCCCAACCCTTCCCCAATGGGGAAGGGCTTTCAGGCTCAACCTGTCTTTGAATGGCTCTAACGCGCGTGATCGCTGATTGCTCCGGCGATTTCGTCGACCAGTTCCAGCGGCAGGTCGTGGCCCATGCCGGGGATCTCGTGGAGCTTCGCGCCGGGAATGTGCGCAGCGGTATCGCGGCCGCCTTCGACCGGGACCAGCGGATCGTCCACCCCGTGGATCACCAGCGTCGGCGCGGTGACGCTTTTGAGGCGCGCCCGGCGATCACCATCATCGATGATCGCGCAAAGCTGGCGCGCGGCGCCTTCGGGGAAGAAGCTGCGGCGGAAATCGCGGGTGATGTTGGCGCGCAGCCGCTCTTCGGCCGAGGGATAGGCCGGGCTGCCGATCGCGCGGGCGACATTCATGCCGAACGGAATGACCTGTTCCAGCGTTGCACCCGCCGGGGCCCGGGTGAGCAGCGCGTTCACCGCTTCCTTGCGGGGCGGGGGCAGGCGGCGGTTGCCGGTGGTCGAGAAGATCGAGGTCAGGGTCTCGACCTTGTGAGCGTGGTCGATCGCCAGCAATTGCGCGATCATCCCGCCCATCGAAGCGCCGACAATGTGGGCTCTTTCAATCCCCAGCTCATCCAGCAGCGACGCAGCATCCTGGGCCATGTCGGACAGGCGATAGGGCAGCTTGGGCCGCAGCCCGAACATCCGCATCAAGGCGACCCGCTTGAAATTGGGCGTGCCGGCTTGCGAGAACTTCTGGCTGAGCCCGATATCGCGGTTGTCATGCCGGATCACATAATAGCCGCGCCCGGCCAGCGCCTCGACCAGCTCGATCGGCCACAGCGACAGCTGCGCCCCCAGCCCCATGATCAGCAGCAGCGGCGGATTGGCGGGATCGCCATGGGTTTCGTATTCGAGTCTGATTCCGTTGGCAGTGACTTGCGGCATGGTGGCTCCCTGGGTTTTTGATTTAGCGGGAGGATTAACGCGGCTTGAGCAAAGCGCAACCTTGCCACCCCATCAACCCCGTCACCCTGAACTTGTTTCAGGGTCCATCGTGCGAACAAGCCGGAGCGCTGAATCCAAAGCCAACCGCTCAGTCAGCTCAATTCACGCGACCATCGGGCAAGACGAGCAATGGACCCTGAAACGAGTTCAGGGTGACGAGTGAGGGGAGGGGTTGTGCTGCCTTCGCTCAATCGTCCCTACCACCGCTCCAGCCGTATTCGCCGCGTTCGTGGATCACGTTGGCGCGGCCGACGATCAGGTCATCGACCAGCCCGATCCGCCCCGCGTCCTTGTCCTTGTAGGGCAGCGAGTGGAGGACATAGCGCATGGCATTGAGCCGGGCGCGCTTCTTGTCGTCGCTCTTGACCACGGTCCAGGGGCTGTCGGCGGTGTCGGTGGCGAAGAACATCGCTTCCTTGGCCTTGGTGTAGTCGTCCCACTTGTCGAGGCTGGCGAGGTCGACCGGGGAGAGCTTCCACTGCTTGAGCGGGTGGACCTTGCGCTCCTTGAAACGGCGGCGCTGTTCGGCCTGGCTGACCGAGAACCAGAACTTGATCAGGTGGATGCCGCTGCGCACCAGGTTGCGCTCAAACTCGGGGGCCTGGCGCAGGAACTCCTTGTACTCGTCTTCGCTGCAGAACCCCATCACCCGTTCAACGCCCGCGCGGTTGTACCACGAACGATCGAACAGCACGATTTCGCCGCGGGTCGGCAGGTGCTCGACATAGCGCTGGAAGTACCATTGCCCGCGCTCGACCTCGCTGGGTTTCTCGAGCGCGACCACGCGCGCGCCGCGCGGGTTGAGGTGTTCCATCATCCGCTTGATCGTGCCGCCCTTGCCGGCCGCATCGCGCCCTTCGAACAGGATCACCACGCGCTGGCCGCTATCCTTGGCCCATTGCTGGAGCTTGAGCAGTTCGGTCTGAAGGATGAACTTCTCGCGCTCGTAATCCTTGCGCAGCATCTTGAACTTGTAGGGATAGCCGCCCTTGCGCCAGTCGTCGGCCAGCTCGTCGCTGGTCTTGCGGGGTTTGCCGGCCGGCTTGGGCAGGCCCAGGTAATCGCGCAGCCGCGCCGCATCGTCGGGCGCGGCCCCGGTGATGATCGCCTCGACCCCTTCGGCACCGCTGGTTCGGGCCACTTCCTTGATCGCAGCCTCCCCGGCCTCGATCGCGGCTTCGGCGCGTTCGGCGGCCAGGCCTTCCTCGACCACTTTGGGCAAGGCGCGCTTGCGCGGGCGGGCAGGACGGGGGGCGGTCATTGCGTCAGGCTCCTTGGACTCTGCGGTGTCGGCCAGTGTTAGCAGGCGAAAGTTCCTGTTTGGTTGACCCCAGTCAATCGCCAAGGCGGCGGCGAGTCAAACGGAATGGGTGCAAGATTTGTTGCGTTTCGCGCAACGGTAGCAATCAGGCCGCGGGGCCGGGTTCGTCGCGTTCGCGCATCATATTGGCGCGGCCGACCAGCAGCTGATCGACCTTGCCGATCACCGCCGCATCCTTGCCGGTATAGTCGAACCGCTGCAGCACAAAGCGCATCGCGTTAAGCCGGGCGCGCTTCTTGTCGTCGCTCTTGATCACGATCCAGGGGCATTCTTCGGTATCGGTGGCGGCGAACATCGCTTCCTTGGCGCGGGTGTAGTCGTCCCACTTTTCCATGCTGGCGAGATCGATCGGCGACAGTTTCCACTGCTTGAGCGGGTGAACCTTGCGCTCGGTAAAGCGCCGCAATTGCTCCTCGCGGCTGACCGAGAACCAGAACTTGATCAGGTGGATCCCGCCGCGTTTCAGGTTGCGCTCGAACTCGGGGGCTTCGCGCAGGAAGACGCGGTATTCTTCGGGCTCGCAAAAGCCCATCACCTGTTCGACCCCGGCGCGGTTGTACCAGCTGCGGTCGAACAGCACGATCTCGCCCTTGGTCGGCAAGTGCGCGGCATAGCGCTGGAAATACCATTGCCCGCGTTCGACTTCGTTGGGCTTTTCGAGCGCCACCACCCGCGCGCCGCGCGGGTTGAGGTGTTCCATGAAGCGCTTGATCGTGCCGCCCTTGCCGGCCGCATCGCGCCCTTCGAACAGGATCACCACGCGTGCGCCGGTATCCTTGATCCAGGTCTGGAACTTGAGCAGCTCGGCCTGGAGCAGGAACTTGTCGGTTTCATAGTCCCGGCGCAGCATCTTGTACTTGTAGGGATAGCCGCCGCGTTTCCAGCCGGGGGCCAGCTCGTCGCTGGTCTGGCGCTGCGGAACGGTCTGGGCCGGCATGGTCATCAGCTCGCGCAGCCGCGCTGCATCGTCGGGAGAAGCGATCGCGATCAGCGCCTCGATATCCTGCAAGGACCCGCGCCGGGCCAGCACATGCGCGGCGGCAAGCGAGGCCTGCTGCGCGGCCAGTACGCGTTCCTCGGCCACACTCTGGCCGATTGCCTCGAACGGAATGCCCCCCGTCTCGCCTTGAGAATCGTCGTTTTTCACTGCGCCATCAGGCTGGGCGCTGAATGTTGCGGATTTGTTGCAGTTTAAGAGCCTGATGACATAAGATTGACCCACCCTGACGGAGCCGATTTTGTTCCGTGGGGAGGCGCGAGGAGAGAGCGATGCCGTAGCATCGTGATCGACGAGCAACGCTGTCCACGGAGCAAAATCGGCCCGCCCCGGAGGGGTTGGGCAGCAAGGACCCGTGGACAGCGTTGCGGCTCTTGCAGGGGCAACCAGCCCCTGCCGCGCGCCGCGCCTTGCCACGGGTCCTTGCTGTCCAATCAGGGTGGATCAATCTTATGTCATCAGGCTCTATGGCACCAGCACCGTGTCTTTCGCCTCGGCCAGGGTCTTGGGATAGTCGAGCGTGTAGTGCAGACCGCGACTTTCATGCCGGGCCAGCGCTGAGCGGACGATCAGTTCGGCGCATTGGAGGAGGTTGCGCAGTTCGATCAGGTCGGTCGAGACGCGGAAGTGCGCATAGTATTCCTCGGTCTCATCGGTCAGCATCTGGATCCGGTGCTTGGCGCGTTCGAGCCGCTTGGTGGTGCGCACGATCCCGACATAGTTCCACATGAAGCGGCGGATCTCGGTCCAGTTCTGCTTGATGACCACTTCCTCGTCGCTGTCGGTAACGCGGCTTTCGTCCCAGGCGCGGACCGGGGGCGGGGCGTCGAACTCCTGCCAGCGGGCCAGGATGTCGCTGGCCGCAGCCTCGCCGAAGACGAAGCATTCGAGCAGCGAATTGGAGGCTAGGCGATTGGCGCCGTGCAGCCCGCTTTCGGTGCATTCGCCCGCGGCATAGAGCCCGGGCAGGTCGGTGCGGCCGGCCAGGTCGATCACGATCCCGCCGCAGGTATAGTGCTGCGCCGGGACCACCGGGATCGGCCCCTTGGTCATGTCGATCCCCAGGCCCAGCAGCTTCTCACAGATGTTGGGGAAGTGCTCGCGCACGAACTCTGCCGGCTGGTGGCTGATGTCGAGGTGCACGAAGTCGAGCCCGTCGCGCTTGATCTCGGCGTCGTTGGCGCGGGCCACCACGTCGCGCGGGGCCAGCTCGGCGCGCTCGTCATAATCGGGCATGTAACGGTGCCCGGTGCGCGGGTTGTAAAGCCGCCCGCCTTCGCCGCGCACGGCCTCGGTGATCAGGAAGTTCTTGACGTCGAGGTTGTAGAGGCAGGTCGGGTGGAACTGCATCATTTCCATGTTGCCGACCCGCGCGCCCGCACGCCAGGCCATCGCGATCCCGTCGCCGGTCGCGCCGCGCGGGGCGGTGCTGAACTGGTAAACGCGGCCCGCCCCGCCGCTGGCCAGAACGGTCGCTCGCGCGGTGTGCGCTTCGACCTTGCCGGTCTTCTCATTGAGGGCATAGACCCCCCAGACCCGGCCCGAGCCCGAGTACCGCTCTTCGTGTCTGCCGGTGATCAGGTCGATGCACGACTGGTGCGGCAGCAGCGTGATGTTGGGATGGTCCTGCGCGGCCTTGAGCAAGGCCGACTGCACCGCCCAGCCGGTCGCATCGGCAACGTGGACGATCCGCCGGTGCGAGTGCCCGCCCTCGCGGGTGAGGTGCAGATGCTCGCCTTCAGAGTTGAACGGCACCCCCAGCTGGACTAGCCGGTCGATCGCGTGCGGGGCCTGCTCGATCACGAATTCGACCGTCTCCAGCCGGTTGAGCCCCGCGCCCGCGACCATCGTGTCGCGAATATGGTTCTCAAACGTATCGCCAGCATCGAGCACCGCGGCGATCCCGCCCTGCGCCCAGGCAGTCGATCCGCCGGTCAGCTCACCCTTGGCCAGCACCAGCACCTTGATCTTGTCGGCGAGCGCCAGCGCGGCAGTCAGCCCCGCAGCGCCCGAGCCGACAATGATGACGTCGGAATTCACGCCGCCGCCTGGCTGGTCAGGTGGACGAAGACGTCCTCAAGGTCGGCTTCGCGGGTGGTGACATCGACAATGTTCATGCCCATGCCCTGGACCAGCGAAAGCACTTCGCCGGCATTGGTCTTGTCCTTGTCGTAAGTGATCTCGAGCACATGCTCGCCAACCTTTTCGCACTTGAGGAACGCGGGGTGAACCGGGCATTCGGCGAGCGCGTTAGCGACAGTTACCACAACCACTTTTTCTCGCGCCATTTCAACCAGTTCGCGGGTTGGCTTGTTGGCGATCAATTGTCCGTGGTTGATGATCGCGATCTGGTCGCACAGCTGTTCGGCTTCTTCGAGGTAGTGGGTGGTCAGGACCACGGTGACCCCGCCCGCGTTCAGCTCACCCACCAGTTCCCACAGCTGGCGGCGCAGTTCGACATCGACCCCGGCGGTGGGTTCATCCAGCACGATCACCGGCGGAGTGTGGACCAGCGCCTTGGCGATCAGCAGGCGGCGCTTCATGCCCCCCGACAGCGTGCGGGCATAGGCCTGGGCCTTGTCGGCCAGATGGACCTGGCCGAGCAGCTCAAGGCTCTTTCGCGCGGCCTTGGGCACGCCGTAGAGCCCGGCCTGGTTCTCCAGCACTTCAAACGGCGTGAAGAACGGGTCGAACACGATCTCCTGCGGAACAATCCCGATCGCGCGCTTGGCGTTGCGGACATCGTGATCGATATCGAAACCCCAGATTTCCGCCGATCCGCTGCTCTTCATCACCAGCCCCGCCAGGATATTGATCAGCGTCGATTTGCCCGCGCCGTTGGGGCCCAGCAGGCCGAAGATCTGCCCCTGCGGCACGTCGAAACTGACGTCGTTCAGGGCCAGTTTGGCAGGCGCGTTGCCGGCCGGGGCGTAACGCTTGACGAGGTTCTTGATCGAGATTGCAGCGGGGGTGTCCATCGGAACCGCTTAGCGGCTCGAATGGTTGTGCGAAAGCCCGCCATTTGTTGTGGTGCAGGACAAAAGTAACCGGGCTGTTAACCATATGCGTGCAAGGTGCCTTCAGAGCGTTGTCCTAGGGTGATCGGGATGAATTGGGGGGTTTCCATGCCACGCGGCCAGATCGGGCACGCGATTCGCGCCTTGTGCGCGATGCTGGCGCTTACCCTTTCTGCGCTCCTCGTCCCCGCAGCCCATGCCCAGGTTGCCACGGCCCAGGGCAGCTCGACCGCAGTGGTCGTGGCTCCGCTCAGCCTGATCAAGGTTCAGGACCTCGACTTCGGCCGGATCGCGGCGCGGCCGACGGCCGGCACCGTTACGGTCGATGTCAATTCGGGCGGTTGCACTACTACCGGGACAATTATCCACCAGGGCAATTGCCAGTTTGCCGAATTTGCCGGGATGGGCACGCGGCGGATGCGCGTACGCATCCAGATCCCGACCAGCGTCACGCTGACCGGCCCGGGCGGGGCAACCATGCTGGTCAATACGATGACCTTGGGAACCCAGCCAGAGCTGACCTTCTTGGGCGGCAACGGCAACGGGCTGGGCAACGGCAACCGGCGATACGAAATCAACTCGTCCACCGGGATCTTCACCTTTCGGGTCGCCGGGCGGCTCAATGTCGGGGCCAACCAGGCGCCGGGCGTCTACAATGGCACTTTCAACGTAACCGTGCAGTACCAGTAGGCTGGAAATGGCCGCGCGCCGCTGCTAAGGCGCGGGGCATGAGCACCCAGCCCGAAACCCAGATCGTCACATCTACTCGCGTTTCCTGCGATGGTTCCACCGGTATTCCTGGCGGCGCGGCGCTGGGGCATCCCTTGGTCTGGCTGGAAATCGACGAGCGCGGCTTTGCCGAATGCGGCTACTGCGACAAGCGCTTCGTGCTGAAGGGCGGACCTGCGGATCAAGTCGCAGCCTAGCCAAGCGCGCGTCAGTCCCTATATCGGGACCATGACCACGCCCGATCCCCGCTCGCTGCTCTACGCCCAGATTGATCCCGCCCGCGCCCAGGCGCTGACTGCCGAGGCGCTGGGGCGCTGCGACGATGGCGAGCTATACCTGCAATTCATCGCCAGCGAGGCCTTCCTGTTCGACGACGGTCGGCTCAAGACTGCCGACTATTCGCGCGATGCCGGGTTCGGCCTGCGCGGGGTTTCGGGCGAGATGACCGGCTTTGCCCATGCCAACGAAATCACCGAGGCATCGATCCGCCGCGCTGGGGAAACGCTGCAATTGCTCGATCCGGCCAAGGGCAAGCCTGCCGCGCCGCCGCGCGCCAACAACCACCACCTCTATACCGATCAGTCGCCGCTCGACACTTTGGGCTTTGCCGAAAAGGTCGCGCTGCTCGAAACCATTGATGCTGCCGCGCGCGCCCGCGATCCGCGCGTGGTGCAAGTCTCGGCCAGCCTGGCCGCCAACTGGTCGGCGATCGAGATTATCCGCGGCGATGGTTTCACCGCCAGCGACGTGCGCCCGATGGTGCGGCTCAATGTGTCGATCGTGGTGGAGCAGAATGGCCGGCGCGAGACTGGCAGCTTCGGGATCGGCGGACGGCGGCTCTATGACGATCTGTTCCTGCCCGAAACCTGGAACCGTGCGATCGACCATGCCTTGGCCCAGGCGCTGGTCAATCTGGAGAGTGTCGCCGCACCCGCTGGCGAAATGACCGTGCTGGTCGGCCCCGGCTGGCCCGGTGTTCTGCTGCACGAAGCGGTCGGTCACGGGCTGGAAGGCGATTTCAACCGCAAGGGGGCGAGTGCTTTTTCGGGCCGGATCGGCGAGCGGGTCGGCGCACCCGGCGTCACCGTGGTCGATGATGGCACCTTGCTGGGCGCGCTTGGCCAGGGGCGCCGCGGTTCGCTCTCGATCGATGACGAGGGCACGCCGACCAGCGAGACCGTGCTGATCGAAGACGGGATCCTCAAGGGCTATATGCAGGACCGGCTCAACGCCCGGCTGATGGGCGTGGCCCCCACCGGCAACGGTCGCCGCGAATCTTATGCTCACGCGCCCATGCCGCGGATGACCAACACTTTCATGAAGGCCGGAAACGACGATCCGGCCGAGCTGCTCAGCCGCGTCAAGACCGGGATCTTCGCCAAAAGCTTTGGCGGCGGGCAAGTCGATATCGTTTCGGGCAAATTCGTCTTCTCCTGCACCGAGGCCTACAAGATCGAGAATGGCAAGCTGGGCGCGCCGATCAAGGGCGCGACGCTGATCGGCGACGGGCCGACCGTGCTGACCCGGGTCAAGGGGATCGGCAACGACATGGAGCTCGACGAGGGTATCGGGATCTGCGGCAAGGGCGGGCAGTCGGTTCCGGCGGGCGTCGGCCAGCCCACTTTGCTGGTCGAAGGGCTGACAGTGGGCGGGACCGGATAGGTTTTCAGGCTCGGTTCAGAATAGCTGGCTAGTCTGGCCAAGACGGATCAAAGGAGTCGAACCATGCGCAAGCTCGCCACCGCAGTTACCGCAGCCGCCGCGCTGCTGGCAGGCCCCGCATTGGAAGCCAAGCCCAGGCTGACCCCGCAGCAGGAGCTGGCCAAGCTGCTCGAAGGACGCGAGCCGGGCAAGCCGACCAATTGCGTCTCCAATTCCGACACCCGCGAGATGCGCGTGCTCGACAAGACCGCGATTGTCTTTGG
The DNA here is from genome assembly GCA_018334165.1 of Sphingomonadales bacterium. Classification (GTDB taxonomy): domain Bacteria; phylum Pseudomonadota; class Alphaproteobacteria; order Sphingomonadales; family Sphingomonadaceae; genus Novosphingobium. The sequence continues at coordinate 9,021 of JAGXTB010000170.1, forward strand.
CTGGGGCAACACGATCTGGGTCAACGTGCCCAAGAACGCCGAGGACCTCGACGATGACGATGTCCTGGTGACCAAGACCTTCGGCAGCCAGCTGTGCAGCCTGGATATCGTTTATACGATGGACCGCTCCAGCCGCATCACCACCGGCTTTATCAACCTGGGCGACTTCGTTCCTTACCGGCGTGTGCCCAAGCCTGCCAAGGCCAACTGACCCTTCCCCGCTGAGACCTCGGAGCCTGAAGACGTTACATTGACCCGCCCTGACGGAGCCGATTTTGGTCCGTGGCGAGGCGTGAGGAGAGAGCGATGCCGTAGCATCGTGATCGACGAGCAACGCTGTCCACAGAGAAAAATCGGCCCGCCCCTGCGGCGTTGGACAGGGAAAACCCGTGGACAGCGTTGCGGCCTTTGCGGGGGCAATCGCCCCTGCTGCACGCAGCGCCTTGCCACGGGCTTTCCCTGTCCAATCAGGGTGGATCAATGTAACGTCTTCAGGCTCCAAACAGCGAGTGGCTGCCCGGAGCAATCCGGGCGGTTTGCTTTTGCGGGCTTGACTCTCGGCGGGCAGGAATTAGGGCAAACACCCTAAAACCAATTCCTGCGCCTACCGGGAGAGAACACATGGCCAGCACCGCCACGCAGACACGCACCGCATCGCCGATCGAACCGATCGACGTTTCGCGCCCCGAACTCTATGCCGAAGACCGCTGGCAAGACCTTTTCGCCCGGCTGCGCAAGGAAGCGCCGATTCAGTACGTGCCCGAAAGCGATTTCGGGGCCTATTGGTCGGTCACCACTTACAAGCCGATCATTCACATCGAGGCACTGCCCAAGATCTTCTCGTCCAGCTGGGACAAGGGCGGGATCGCCATTTCGGGCGATCCGGCGCTGATGGACGAATACAACATGCGCGAGCCGATGTTCATCGCGATGGACCCGCCGCAGCATACCGCCCAGCGCCGCACGGTCGCGCCCAGCTTTGGCCCCAGTGAGGTCGCGGCGATGAAGGCCGAATGCGTGGCTCGCACTGGCGAAGTGCTGGACAGCCTGCCGATTGGCGAGCCGTTTGACTGGGTCCAGCGAGTCTCGATCGAGCTGACCACTGGCATGCTTGCCAAGCTGTTCGGTTTCCCCTGGGAACAGCGCCACCATCTGACCGAATGGTCCGACTACGGCGGCGACGTTGAGCTGATCAAGACTCCGGAAGGGGTCCAGCTGCGGCTGGCCAAGATGCAGGAAATGGGCATGGCCTTTGCCGCGCTGTGGCAGGAACGCATGACCAATCCCGGCAAGGACCTGATCTCGGTCATGCTGCAATCGGACGCCATGCGCGAAATGGAGCCCGAGGAATTCATCGGCAACCTGATCCTGCTGATCGTCGGCGGCAACGACACCACCCGCAATTCGATGTCGGCCTATGCCTACGGGCTGTCGAAGTATCCCGAAGAACGCGCCAAGCTCGAAGCCGATCCCTCGCTGATCCCCAATGCGGTGCAGGAACTGATCCGCTGGCAGACCCCCTTGTCGCACATGCGCCGCACCGTGACCGAGGATACCGAGGTTGAAGGCGTCCACATGAAAGCCGGCGACAAGGTGGTGATGTGGTATCTCTCCGCCAACCGCGACGAGTCCGTGTTCACCGATGGCGAGGCGATCCGGGTGGACCGCGAGAATGCCCGCCGCCACCTCTCGTTCGGCTACGGGATCCACCGCTGCGTCGGTGCGCGCGTGGCCGAATTGCAGCTGGTCACCCTGCTGGAGGAAATGGCCAAGCGGCGCCTCCGCGTCAATGTGCTGGCCGAACCGGTGCGGGTCCCGGCCTGCTTCGTCCACGGCTACAAGTCCTTGCAGGTCGAGCTGTCGAAGTACTGATGCGAGCCCCATCATGAGAACGAGGGACCGGATCGTCGAGACTGCGCTCGGCCTGTTCAACCAGCAAGGCTATGGCGCGGTGACCACCTCCGCGTTGGCCCAGGCCTGCGGGATTGCCGAGGGTAACCTGTGGTATCACTTCAAGACCCGCGCCGCGCTGCTCGATGCCATTGGCGAGCGGTTCGCGGCTGCGGTCGAGGCGCGGCTGGCTATGCGGCCCAGCGGCGATCCGCTTGATGACTATGCCGCGCTGATGGCTACGGTCATGGCCGAGTTCCGTACCTTTCGTTTCCTCTACCGCGACCAGCAGGCTTACGGCGAAGAGGCCGCAATCATCCGGGCCAATGCCCCGCGCTGGCTGGAGGCGACTTTTGACCAGATCGAAGGCCATCTGGCGGCACTGGTCGATGCCGACTTGCTCGATTGGCCGCGCGAACGGCTGCGCGATCTGGCGATCAACGCCACGATTATCCTGCGCTATGGGCTTGAGCATTACCGCGAACTGGGCGAGCCGATTGGCGAAGGCTCGGGCGGAGTGCGCCGCACGCTCAAGCGGCATCTGACCCTGTTCGAACATCGCCTCGATCCCGCCGCGGCCGCACAGCTGCATGCGGCAATCGAGGCGATTGAGGGCGAAGCGCTGGCGGCCTGAACGCTAGTCCACAACCTGCCGGATTTCCGGAACGGCCCAGGCCCACCACAGCGCGCCCAGCGCGGCCAGGGCGGCAGCCAAGGCAAATGCCCAGCCGAACCCACCCAGGTAGTCGATGATCAGCCCGGTCACGACCGGCCCGACGATCCCCGAAATGTTGCCCAGCGCGTTCTGCATCCCGACCCAGCCGCCCGCCGCGCGGCCCGGCGAAGATCTGGCCGATCGCGAACAGGTTGGTGGAAATCTGGCTGGTCCCGAGGCCTGCCAGAACCAGCCAGGCCCCAAGGTCCCAAGGACCCCGGGCGAAATAGATCCCGACAATCGCGGCTGCTGTTGCCAGGTGCCCGAAGATCATCAGCTGGCGTCGCAGCCGGCCCTCGTCGGCGCCCGCCACCACTCGCCGGTCGGACCAGTGGCCCACCGCCAATGCCGCGATCCCCTGGGCGACAAAGCCCAGCGTGGTCAGCGCGGTCATCGTTTCGATCGAATAGCCCCTGGTCTTGGTCAGCCACAGCGGCAACCAGGTGATCAGGAAGTAGAAGCCATAGTTGGACAGGAAATGCGCTCCACCCATCAGCCACAGCGTCGGGATCGCCATCAGCTTCCCCAGATCGAGCCGCCCGGCGGTCGGCTGGCTGAAGCCCCCGGCCTGAAGCGGGCGGGTCACCAGGTGCCAGGGCAGCAGCCAGACCAGCGTCAGCAGGCCGAAGATCCAGAAGATCGGCCGCCATCCGCCCAGCACCAGGATCGTACCGCCAGCCAGCGAGCCTACCGCCGGGCCAAAGGCAATCGCTGCGGCGACAGCGGCATTGGCGATCCCGCGGCGCTCGGCGGGAACTTGCGCGGCGAAGATCTTGGAACTGCCTGGAAACGACACCGCCTCGCCGATCCCCAGCCCGACCCGGAACAGCACCAGCGCGGCCAGCCCGCTGACAAAGCCGGTCAGCACGGTCGAGACCGCCCACAGCGCGACGCCCAGCGCAAAGACCCGGTAAACGCAGAACCGGTCGCACAGCCAGCCCATCACCAGGCACAGCGGGGCATAGGCCCAGAAGAACGCCGAAACCCCGAGGCCAAACTCGGTCGCGGAAAAGCCCAGATCTTCCTTCATCTTCGGCGCGGCGATGCCGATTGCGCCGCGATCGACGTAGTTGAGCAGCACCGACAACGCCAGCAATGCGACCAGCCAGCCCAGCCGGCTCCCGGTTGCATGGCGCGGCTTTTCGACAGCCACCATCGGTATTCTCCCCACCCGTTTCGGCAAGGCTAGCACGAATGGGACGCGTTAGGCTATGGGCGCGAGGATGACCCAGAACGCGATCCTGGTGCTGACCACCGGCGGCACTATCGACAAGAACTATTTCGACGCGCTGAGCGAGTATCAGATCGTCGAGAGCGGCATCCCCGCGCTGCTCAAAGAGGCCCGCGTGGCCTTGCCGCACCGGGTGGTCGAAGTGTGCCGCAAGGACAGTCTTGAACTGACCGACGCGGACCGCGATGCGATCGCCACGGCTGCCAGAGAGGCACCTGAGGCGCACATCGTTATCACTCACGGCACCGACACTATGACCGAAACGGCCAAAGTGCTCGCTGCAGAAGTGCCCGGCAAGGTGATCTGCCTGACCGGCGCGCTTTCGCCCGCGCGTTTTGCCGAGACCGACGCGCACTTCAACCTGGGCATGGCCTTCGCCTGCGTTCAGACCGCCCCGGCCGGAGTCTATATCGCGATGAGCGGCGAAGTGTTCGATGGCCTCAAGGTCCGCAAGGACCGCGCGGCAGGGAAGTTCGTCGCGATCTAGGCGATCATGCGCCTTCGACGATCACCAGCGTCCCGGTTGAGGCGGCGAGGCGGATCTTGAGTGCTTCCTGGTATTCGGGCGATTGGTACCAGCGCTGGGCGGCTTCGACACTGGGGAATTCGACTACCACATTGCGCCCGGCCGGGCCCTCACCTTCAAACCGCTCGGCCGCGCCGCCGCGAACGATGAACCGGCCGCCGTGCGCCGCCACTGCCGCTGCAGCCAACGGGCGATAGATGTCGTAAGCAGCGGGATCGTGGATCTCGCTGACATGGACGATGACATAGCCCTTGGCGCTCATGCTGCGGCTATGCCTGATCGATCGCGACGGTGCAGATGAAGCTCATTTTGTTGCCATCAAGATCGCGCACATAGGCCCCGTAGAAATCCGGCCCATACATCGGCCGCGGTCCGGGTGCGCCCTCATCGCTACCGCCGCCCGCCAGCGCAGCCGCATAAGCGGCATCGACTTCGCCCGGATCGGCACAGCGAAAGCCCGGCATCGAGCCATTGGCGGGTGTGGCAGGTTGCTGGTTGTTCGCCCCGCCTACCCAGGCGCGGGTATCATTGCGAAAGCGGTAGCAGACTGCATGGGGGGAATAATCGACCTCCATCACTCCGCCAAAAGCCGGGAACACGGTGTCGTAAAAGGCCTTGGCCCGGGCGAGATCGTTGGTTCCGATCATGATGTAATCGATGGACATGGCAGGTTCCTCGTGACTCGTTCAAGAGGAGAACATGAAGCGAACAGGACTAGCTGTCAACGCGGGCTTGGGTCATGACCCGCCAGAACTGAGTGACCGCGCCTTCGGTGCCGTAATCGCTGTCGTTGCTGAGCAGCAGGCTGCCGTCGTCGAGCACGATCAAGCCTTCAAGGTCGCCGCCGATCTCTAGGTGGTCGTCGCTTGAGAAGACCCTTGTCTTCGCCAGCAGTGGTGCGTCCCCTTGCCCCAATTGCTCGAGCGTCGGGCGGTGCGCGGGGTCGAGGAACTGCGTGGGCAGCGGCTCGCCCAGCTCCACCCGGTAGAGATGCGTCGAAAGCGTCACCCGTTCGAGCACCAGCAGGCTGCCATCGCCCATCAGAGCAATCTCGCTGACCTTGACGTCGCTCTTGATCACCGGCCCCTCGGCGCAGTCGCGCCGGAAGCTTTCGGGGGGATCGAGCGGATAGGCATATTCCGCCCGGAATGCGCCGCTTGTCGCATCGAGCGCCCAGATCCGCAGCACATCGGCAGCATCATGCGCGGCCCGGTCGGGGTGGGCCAGCGGGCTTTGGAACGCCAGGTAGAGCGTGGCGAGATCCGGGGTCATCGCCAGCGCCTCGAACCCGCGGTTGAGCTTGCGCGCGGCGGCGAGCGCGGGCAGCGCCTCAACCACCGGCACCCGCGATCCGGCATAGCGGCTGGCGCTACCTTCGGGGATCAGGCGGCGGTGGACCAGGCCTTGCTCGTCAACCAGCAAGAGCGAAGGCCCATACTCCTCGGCGATCCAGAACATGCCGTCGCTGCGCGCCGCGATCCCTTCGCTGTCGGCGCCATCGGGGCTGGTGGGCAAGGGCGTTCCATCGAGTGCAAAGGCGGGCTCGGTCTCGGCACCCTCCAGCTCAGGCGGCGGCAGGCCATCCAGCGGCGTGCCATCGGCGGCGTGCAGTGGCATCACCGCCTCAAGCTCAACCCGCTCCCCCGCCAACCGGAACCGCGCCAGCGCCGGGCCGACCTGTGGCGCAGGCATCACCTTGGCCCCCTCCAGCGCGGCCAGCGGGGCCAGATGATCCAGCCCATAGCGACGGGCCGCATCCTTCGGTTTGATATTGGGCCCGCGGTCCCCGACGCCCCAGAAAGTCCCCGCCGGATCGCCCGCGCGGCGGCACAGGCCGGAGGTCAAGCTGCGGTGCAGTGCCATCTCGCCTTTGGGCGTGGGGACGCTTTGCAGCGCCACATCGGTCCAGGCGAGGCGGCGGATCACGCGGGAGTTATTCCCACTCAATCGTCCCCGGCGGCTTCGAGGTATAGTCGTAAACCACCCGGTTGATGCCCTTGACCTCGTTGATGATCCGGGTCGCGACGCGGCTCAGGAACGCGGCGTCGAAGGGGTAGATGTCGGCGGTCATGCCGTCGGTGCTGGTTACCGCGCGCAGCGCGCAGACGTTGTCGTAAGTGCGGCCATCGCCCATCACGCCGACGGTCTTGACCGGCAGCAGCACCGCGAAGGCTTGCCAGATCGCATCGTACAAACCGGCGTTGCGGATTTCTTCGAGATAGACCGCGTCGGCCTTGCGCAAGATGTCGCAGCGTTCGCGGGTAACCTCGCCGGGGATGCGGATCGCGAGGCCTGGGCCGGGGAAGGGGTGGCGGCCAACGAAGATGTCGGGCAGGCCGAGCTCACGGCCAAGCTCGCGCACTTCGTCCTTGAACAGTTCGCGCAAGGGCTCGACCAGCTGCATGTTCATCCGGTCGGGCAGGCCGCCGACATTGTGGTGGCTCTTGATCGTGACCGAAGGCCCGCCGGTGAACGAGACCGATTCAATCACATCCGGGTAAAGCGTGCCTTGGGCCAGGAAGTCCGCCCCGCCGACCTGTTTGGCCTCTTCCTCGAACACGTCGATGAAGGTCTTGCCGATGAATTTGCGCTTGGCTTCGGGGTCGGTCACCCCGGCCAGGCCATTCAGGAACAGCGCGGAGACATCCTTGTGGACCAGCGGGATGTTGTAATGGTTGCGGAACAGGCTGACGACCTGCTCGGCCTCACCCAGCCGCATCAGCCCGTGATCGACGAAGACGCAAGTCAGCTGCTCGCCGATCGCTTCGTGGATCAGCACCGCAGCGACTGCGCTGTCAACGCCGCCCGAAAGCCCGCAGATCACCCGGCCCTTGCCGACTGCCCCTCGGATTTCCTCGATCTTGGTCTTGCGGAACTCGGCCATGGTCCAGTCACCGGCCAGGCCGCAGACGTGGCGGACGAAATTCTTGTAGAGCTTGCCGCCATCGGGGGTGTGGACCACTTCGGGGTGGAACTGCATTGCGTAGATGCGCTTTTCCTCGTTGGCGATCACCGCGAACGGCGCGCCGGAGGAGCTCGCGACCGGGCGGAACCCGGGGGCGAGCGCGGTCACCTTGTCGCCGTGGCTCATCCACACCTGGTGCTTTTCGCCTTCGGCCCAGAGCCCGTCGAACAGCGCGCAGCCATCCGAAATCTCGATAAAGGCGCGGCCGAACTCGCCGCTGTCACCCTGGACAACTTCGCCGCCGAGCTGGTGCATCAAGGCCTGCTGGCCATAGCAGATCGCCATGATCGGCAGCCCGCTCTCCAGGATCTCCTGCGGGATCCGCGGGCCATCTTCGTCGAGCACCGAGGCGGGGCCGCCCGAAAGGATGATCCCCTTGGGCTGCATCCGCTGGAATGCCGCGGCGGCGCTGTTGAACGGGGCGATTTCGCTATAGACCCCGGCCTCGCGCACGCGCCGGGCGATCAGCTGGGTGACCTGGCTGCCGAAATCGACAATGAGGATGGAATCGGAAGGCTGGATGCTCATGGTGGGCCGATAAGGGGGCTAGCGGCGAGTGGCAAGATGAAGGAATAGGTTTCACCCGAAGAACCGAAGAGCTCAGCTCGCGCCGCAGGCTTCATTCCTCAACGGAGAGGCTGGACCGAAAAGCGGCTTCGCCGGACCGCGCGGCAGCTTTGGTGCTTCGGGTGAACCGTCCTATCTAGTCACCAGCTCCCTCAATTCGGTCTTGAGCAACTTGCCGATGTGGCTGCGCGGCATTTCGGCAATCGCATGGAGCGCCGAGACGCGCTGGGTCTTGCCGAGGCGGCTGTTGGCTATGGTGCGGATGTCGTCGAGATCGCCCTCGCTGGTGCCGCCCTTCAGCACGACAAAGCCGACCGGGGTTTCGCCCCATTGGTCGCTGGGCATGCCGACCACTGCGGCTTCGGCCACTCGCGCGTCCTTGAGCAGTTCGGTCTCCAGGTCGATCGGGAAAATGTTGAAGCCGCCGCTGATGATCACGTCCTTGGTCCGGCCGACCAGTTCGACGAAGCCGTCGGCATCCAGCCGGCCAATGTCGCCCATTCGCTGCCAGGTGCTGCCATCGGCCGGATCAATCCAGTAGCCCTCGCGGGTCTTTTCGGGCTGGTTCTTGTAGCCCAGCATCATCGTCGGGCTCTTGCCGACCAGTTCGCCAGGCTGGCCCGGCGGGACTTCCCGCAGGTTCTCGTCGATCACCTTGAGGAAATGCCCCGGCGCGGGAAAGCCGACGGTGTGGAGCTTGTCCGGGTGCTCGTGGACCGGGAAAATGCAGGCGACCCCGCCTTCGGTCATCCCGTAGATCTCGATCAGCCCGCCGGGCATCCGCGCCAGCACTTCGGCCTTGAGGTCGGCCGGGAAGGGGGCGCTGGTGCAGTATTTCATCCGCATGGACGACAGGTCGTAGGCATCAAACTGCGCGAACTGCATCAGCCGGCGGTATTGCACCGGGACCAGCATGGTGTGGGTGATCCGCTCGGCAGCTGCGCGTTCCAGCCATTTCTGGACATCGAACTTGCCCATCAGACTGGCGCAGCCGCCCGAATAGAGCGTCGGCAGGAATACCGCCATGGTGGTGTTCGAATAGAGCGGGGTGGAGCAAAGGGTGCGGCTGTCGGTGCCGTAATTGAGCGCGGCGCGGAAAGTCATCTGCCGCCAGCGCATGCCGTGGCTGTGGACGATGCCTTTGGGGATGCCGGTGGTGCCGCTCGAATAGATGATGTTGAGCGGGTCCCTGTCGGCCGGTTCGAACGGCGCGGCCCTGGTGCCCTCGGGAGCCATGAACGTGTCGAGCTCGCTCAGCAGGATCTGGTTGGCGACCGGCAGTTTGAAGTCGCCTAGCTCGTCCAGCTTGGCCTGGTCGATGAACAAGTGGATCGCGCCCGAATCGAGTGCCATGCCCTTCAGCTGATCCGGGCTGGCGCTGGTAGTCAGCGGCGCGGCGCAGCCCCCGGCGCGGATCGCGGCGAGATAGACCAGCGCATAGGCGTTGCAGGTGGTGCCCAGGATCGCGACCGCCTGCCCGCGTTCCAGCCCGTCCGCCTGGAGCCGCGCGGCGATCCGCTCGACTTTGCCCGCCACTTCGCCCCAGGACAGCGCCTCGGTGCCATCGTACAGCGCCGGGGCGTCGGCCTGATAGGCACCCCAGGCGGCAATCAGGCCTGGGAAGGAACCGAATTCTGCGTCGAGCCTTTCGGCGGGACTGCTCGCCATTTTGTGGGTCTCTCCTGGTGAATCGCTTCGGGCCTAGCTTTGCGGGAGCTGTATCGTGCTGTCCAGCGATCAGGTGGCATAGTGCAATCCTTGCCGGGGGGTCATTACCATTGTTGCAAAATACGCAACGCCCGTTCCGCCCTTTGCACTGGTAATCTCTACTGAAACACTTATGTTGCAAATGCGAACTGAGTTCGCGAACGCAAACAGGAGATACCCATGCGCAGCCTCGTTCAAATCGTGCTGCCGGCCATCATCGCGGCTTCGGTCAGCGGTCTGATGTTCACCGCCACGCTTGCCTAAGCGCGGCGGTTCGGCACACCTCCACAAACAAAAGGGCCGTCACGCCTAGGCGTGGCGGTCTTTTTGTTTGTCCGGCTCACGCCCTCTCAAATTCAGATCCGTCACCCTGAACTTGTTTCAGGGTCCATCGTGCCGCCTTTCCTGCACCCTCGTGCTGACGCATGCCGCTGGGTCTGTTTGCCACACAGCAGTTCGGTCGAACGGCGAAATGGACCCTGAAACAAGTTCAGGGTGACGGTTTTGGTGGGTTTGAGTGAGTCCTAACTGCCCAGGCCCTACTTCCCGCTCAGCGCCTTCACCAGATCAAATATATAGTCCCGCCCGTCATAAAGCGACCGCACGCCGATCCGCTCGTTGAGGCCGTGGGTGCCGTTGCCATCGGGATCGCGCCACAGCCCCGGAATGCCATAGACCGGAATGCCGACCGCGCTGAGGTACAGCCCGTCGGTTGCCCCGGTCGACATGGTCGGGATCACCGGAACGCCGGGGAAATGCTTGGCCGCCAATTGTTCCATCGGGCCGATGATTCTGGGATCGAGCGGCGGCTGCTTGGCGATTGGCTTGCCGCGTACGGTCTGCTCGATCTGGATCGCCGGATTGCCGATCGCCTTGGCCAGCGCGGCCTGGGTTTCGTCGGCCGTGCGGCCCGGGAACATCCGGCAATTGACGTTGGCAGTGACTTTCTGCGGCAAGGCGTTCTGCGCGTGGCCGCCCTTGATCAGCGTCGCGACGCAGCTTGTGCGCAGCATCGAATTCATCGACTTGTCGCGGCTGACAATCGCTTCGGCCGCCTTGTCATCCGGGTTGGCGGCCAGCGCGGCCATCGCCTGGCCCTGCTCGCCCGGAAACAGCGCGGCGGCCTTGGTGAAATAGGCCCGGGTGGTGGCGTTGAATTCCAGCGGGAAGGTGTAGTCGCGCACTCTGCCCAGCGCATCGCCCATCGCATAGATCGCATTGTCACGCACCGGGGCCGAGCTGTGTCCGCCGGGGTTGGTGACGGTCAGGGTGAAGTCCTGATAGGCCTTTTCGCCGACCTGCACCGTCTGGACCAAGAGCTTGCCTTTTCCGTCGCTGCGCCCGCCGCCGCCTTCGTTGACGGCGAATTCGGCGTCGATCAGCTCGCGCTTGTTCTTGGCCAGCCAATCGGCCCCGTTGAAGGCCCCGCTGGTTTCCTCGCCGCAAGTCAGCGCCAGCTTGACCGTGCGCTTGGGCTTGTACCCGCTCTTGGCAAAGCGGACCAAGGTATCGGTATAGATCGCCGCCTGGGCCTTGTCGTCAAACGAGCCGCGGGCATAGAAATAGCCATCCTCTTCGATCAGGGTGAAGGGATCGCGGTCCCAGTCTTCACGGTTGGCCTCAACCACGTCGATATGGGCCAGCATCAGGATCGGTTTCAGCGTCTTCGAGGTGCCGGGATAGACCACCACCAGCCCGCCGTCCCTGGGGTGTTCGGGCACCGCAAACAGCGTGATCTGGCTGTCCTGAATCCCCGCAGCCTTGAGCCGCGCCGCCATCCGCTCAGCCGCCAGCGTGCAGCTGCCGGCGGAAAGCGTGGTGTTGGTTTCAACTAGCTCTTTGTAAAGCCCGCGGAACTCGGCCTGATCGGGGCGTAGCTGCGTCTGCTGGGCCTGCGCGGTGATTGCGGTGCCTGCCAGCAAGGCGGCCAGTGCGAGCTTTTTCATCGTGGATTCTCCCTGTCTTTGCCAGACACTTGAGCAGGGATTGCAGCAGGAAGGAAGGGGGCAACCACCAACCGGCCCGCGCCCTTTGTTGACATCGCTCCGCACTAGCCCTTTACTCGCCACCTTGCTTCACGAAAGGCCTTGATATGGCGAAGGTTCATGCGTTTTCGGCCGGCCTGGCGCTGTTGGCGATGGGCACCTCGCTTTCGGCCCAGTCAACGCTTGCTCCGGGTCCGTTCCAGCAGCGCGACAATCGCGTCAATGTCGGAATCGTGGTTCCGCTGGGAAATGCTGGCAGCGCGGCCGAGCAGGCCCCCAGGCTTGAGGCATGGAGCGAAGCCGGCTGGCAGCGCGATCGCGCTCAGGTACGGCTCAGGACCGACCTCGACCAGGGCCAAGTCCAGTCGCCGCGGCTGGGCATTGCGCTGGCAAGGCAGCCCCGCCTGATGCTCAACGGCCGTGAGCTGTCGGCGCAAGATGATCGCAAGGGTGTCTCCACGCTCGGCTGGGTCGGGATCGGGGTCGCTGTGGTGGTGGTCGTAGGCGGCGTCGCGCTCTACTCCTACGCCAATCGCGAATTCGACTAGACTGTCTGGTACGCGACTACTGCGGCTGCCAAAAACCCTCTGGAAAAACCGCCAATCGGCTTGGGTTTCTGGCGCCAAGCGCCTATGCCGCGAGCATGAGCGAAACACCCGATACCCAGCCTGAAATTGTCCCCAACGCCAACGCCTATGGCGCCGATCAGATCAAGGTCCTCAAGGGCCTCGACGCGGTGCGCAAGCGGCCCGGCATGTACATTGGCGATACCGACGACGGATCGGGCCTGCACCACATGGTGTTCGAGGTTTCGGACAATGCGATCGACGAGGCGCTGGCCGGTCACTGCGACCTGGTGCTGATCGAACTCAACCCCGATGGCTCGGTTTCGGTCGAGGACAATGGCCGCGGGATCCCGACCGGGATCCACGCCGAAGAAGGCGTTTCCGCCGCTGAGGTGATCATGACCCAGCTCCACGCGGGCGGGAAGTTTGAGAACACGTCGGACGACAATGCCTACAAGGTTTCGGGCGGCCTCCACGGGGTCGGCGTCTCGGTGGTCAACGCGCTGTCGGAATGGCTGGAACTGACGATCTGGCGCGACGGCGAAGAGCACTGGATGAAGTTCGCCCACGGCGACGCGGTAGAGAGCCTGCGCGTGGTCGGCCCGGCGCCAGAAGGGAAGAAAGGCACCCGGGTGACCTTCCTCGCCAGCGATGAAACCTTCAAGAACGTCACGGTCTATGACTTCGAGAAGCTTGAGCATCGCTACCGCGAGCTGGCCTTCCTCAATTCTGGCGTGCGGATCTTGCTGCGTGACAAGCGCGGCGAGGAAGTGAAGGAGCACGACCTGTTTTACGAAGGCGGGATTGGCGCTTTCGTCAGCTACCTCGATCGCAACAAGCAGCCCTTGCTGCCCAATCCGATCGCGATTTCATCCGAACGCGACGGGATCGGGATCGAAGTGGCGCTCGAATGGAACGATTCGTATTACGAAAATGTCCTGTGCTTCACCAACAACATCCCCCAGCGCGATGGCGGCACGCACCTCGCCGCATTCCGCGCGGCCTTGACCCGCACGCTCAACAACTATGCCGAAAAGTCGGGCCTGCTGAAGAAGGAAAAGGTCAACCTGACCGGCGATGACATGCGCGAAGGGCTGACCGCGATCGTTTCGGTCAAGTTGCCCGACCCCAAGTTTTCGTCGCAGACCAAGGACAAGCTGGTTTCTAGCGAAGTGCGTCAGCCGCTGGAAAGCCTGATGGCCGACAAGATGAGCGACTGGCTGGAGGAAAACCCGGCCCATGCCAAATCGGTGGTCGCCAAGATTATCGACGCCGCCGCTGCGCGCGAAGCGGCCCGCAAGGCGCGCGAGCTGACCCGCCGCAAGGGCGCGATGGATATCGCCTCATTGCCCGGCAAACTGGCCGACTGCCAGGAATGCGATCCCGCCAAGTGCGAGCTGTTCCTGGTCGAAGGAGACTCCGCCGGCGGCTCGGCCAAGCAGGGCCGCGACCGCGCGATCCAGGCGATCCTGCCGCTCAAGGGCAAGATCCTCAACGTCGAACGCGCCCGGTTTGACCGGATCATTTCCAGCAAGGAAGTCGGCACGCTGATCCAGGCGATGGGCACCGGGATCCGCGACGAATTCAACCTTGAAAAGCTGCGCTACCACAAGATCGTGATCATGACCGACGCCGACGTCGACGGCGCGCATATCCGCACCTTGCTGCTCACTTTCTTTCACCGCCAGATGCCCGAGATCATTCGGAACGGGCACTTGTTCATTGCCCAGCCACCGCTCTACAAAGTCAACAAGGGCCGCAGCGAAGTCTATCTCAAGGACGCGCGCGAGCTGGACGAATATCTGGTCGAAGCGGGTCTTGCGGGCCGCGTGCTCGAAGGGCCGGGGGGGGCGCGTTCGGGCGCCGACCTCAAGGCGCTGGTCGATCACGCGCTGCGGATGCGCAGCCTGATGGGCTTTGTCACAAGGCGCTATGATCCCGCCGTGATCGAGGCCTTGGCAATTGGCGGAGTCTTCGCGCCCGATATCGACAAGGCCGGGCGTCTCGCCGCGCTGGAGCGGGCCGCAAACCTGATGGGCCTGACCGACCGCGAGGCGGTGTGGAGCGCAGGCCTTCGCGACGACGGCTCGGTCCTGGTCGAGCGGATCTGGCGCGGGGTAACCGATGCCTTCCCGATCGAGGCCTCATTCCTGACCAGCGCCGAAGCGCGCAAGCTCGCCCGGCTCGCCGCCGAACAGGCCGATGCCTATACCGGCGCCGCCCGGCTGGTCCGCGCCAGTGCCGCGGTGGAGGAAGTGCCGGTCGAAGTGGCCGAAGTCACCAGCGAAGCGAACGATGATCAGACCCCGATCGCGGTGCGCGGCGACGGCAAGAACGAAGGCATCGCGCGCCCCTCGCAGCTGCTCGAAGCCGTCCTTGCTGGCGGACGCAAGGGCCTGGCGATCGCGCGCTACAAGGGGCTGGGCGAAATGAACGCCGAGCAATTGTGGGAAACCACGCTCGATCCCACCGCGCGGGTGCTGCTGCAGGTCAAGGTCGAGGACGCTGATGTGACCGACGAGATCTTCACCCGGCTGATGGGCGACGTGGTCGAACCGCGCCGCGACTTCATCCAGGAGAATGCGCTGAACGTGGCGAATCTGGACGTTTGAGTTAGGCCGCCCGCAGCCCGCTCACTGCTTTCGCCCCGCGATCTGCGGCACTCAGGCCATCGAACACCGCGTCGACAATCATCGCCAGTTTGTCGGTGTTGAGCCGGGGCATGATCTGCTCCATCGAGCCGATATTGGTATAAACGTTGGTCATCTGGTTCACCAGGCTGATCGCCTCATCGACTGAAAGCCCGGCGAAGTGGCCGTCGGCCATGGCCTCGCCGATGATCGTCGCGAGGTAGTGGTCGCCCAGGTCGATGTAGGAGCGGATCAGGTCGAAGTTTTCTTTGCCCAGCTCGACATAGTTGGCGAAAGCAATCGGATCGCGCGCCCACTCATCTTTCAGCCGCGTAAAGCGGCGGGCGTAGAATTCATACATCTTGCGGCGCGGGGGCAAGTCGCTGTTGACGACTTCTTCCATGATCGCGACCTTGGGCTGGAACCAATGTTCGGCGACTGCCTCGATCAGGGCCTCTTTGCTATCGAAATAGCGGTAGAGGTTGGCCGATGACATGCCTGCGCGCGATGCGATGTCGCCCACGGTCATCGCGCTGTTGCCGCGCTCCTCGATCAGCTCGATGACATGGCCGATCAGCGCTTCGCGCCCGGCTTCGATGTCGGTTTGCGGTCGTGCCATGCCGTGTTTCTCCCCAGCGGCGTGCTTATGTGTGCCATAGATAGAATATCCGGGTGACATTTTCAAGAAACTGTCTTGCTTACATAATACGCAGCACTTGTTGCGATGTCTGCACTTGCGTAGGAAGCGATATGCCGAATCCCGCCCGCTTTTCGTTGTTGCTGCCGCTTGCCCTGCTGGGCGCTTGCAGCACCCAGCCCGTCCGCTCGGTCTCCTCCGCGCCGCCTGCGACAGTCACGGTCGGGATCGCTGCGATCAACGACTTCCATGGCGCGCTGGAGCCGCCGCGCCAGTCAGTGCTGGCCCCCGATGGCAAGGGCGGCACGGTCCAGGTGCCTGCCGGCGGGGCCGCCTATCTCGCCAGCGCGCTCGATTCGGTGCGCGGCAAGTATCCCTATCACCTGACCGTTTCGGCGGGCGATCTGATCAGCGCCTCGCAGCTGGCCTCCTCGATCCACCTCGATGAGCCGGCGATCGGGGTGGCCAACCGGTTCGGGCTCGATTTCAACGCGGTCGGGAACCATGAGTTCGATCGCGGGCGCAGCGAACTGCTGCGGATGCAGCGCGGCGGCTGCGCCCAGCTGACCGCGCGCAAGCCCTGCCAGGTGGAAAAGTTCGCAGGCGCGAAGTTTCAGTTCCTCTCAGCCAGCACCGTGACCGAGAACGGCTCAACCCTGTTCCCCAGCCACGCGCTGCGCAGCTTCGGAAGCGGCAAGCGCAAGGTCCGCGTGGGGATCATCGGGCTGACGCTGAAAGGCACCCCCGACCTGGTCTCGCCCGGCGCGAGCAAGGGGCTGACCTTTGGCGGTGAGGCCGATGCAATCAACGCCGTGGTTCCGAAACTCAAGGCCCAGGGTGCCGATGCGATCGTGGTGCTGATCCACCAGGGCGGAGCGCAGGACAGCCCCACCAATCCCAATGCCTGTTCGGGCTTTACCGGAGAGATCCGCCCGATCCTCGACCGGCTCGATCCGCGGGTCGATGTGGTGGTTTCGGGCCACACCCACCGCGCCTATGTCTGCAACTATGGCGATCTCAATCCGGCCAAGCCGATCCTGCTGACCAGCGCCGGGTCCAATGGCATGGGGGTGACCGATATCACGCTGGAGATCGATCCGGCGCAGGACAAAGTCGTGGCCAAGCGCGCCAGCAATGTGATCGTGCAAAGCGCCGCCTATACCGGTGCGCGCGGGCCGGTTGTGCAGACTGCGCTCTATCCGCAGTTCACTCCGCGCGCCGATGTCGCGGCCTATGTCGGCTTGTACGTCGATGCGGCCAAGGCTTTTGCGCAG
Source organism: Sphingomonadales bacterium (assembly GCA_018334165.1). Taxonomy (GTDB): domain Bacteria; phylum Pseudomonadota; class Alphaproteobacteria; order Sphingomonadales; family Sphingomonadaceae; genus Novosphingobium. The sequence goes on from JAGXTB010000170.1 coordinate 25,714, forward strand.
AAACCCGCCGGGCACCTCGCGAAGCCCGCCAGCGGCGCGCCGCTGGCCCAGCTGATCGCCGATGCCCAGCTTGCCGCGACCAAGAGCGCGGGCGCGCAGATCGCCTTCATGAACCCGTTCGGGGTGCGCGCGGCGTTGGTTCCGGGGGCAGGCAATATGGTCAAATTTGGCGATATCTATGCGGTTCAGCCGTTTGGCAACACGCTGATCACGCAAAGCCTGACCGGCGCGCAGTTGAAGGCGGTGCTGGAGCAGAGCTTCGATGCCCAGGGCCCGCAGCAGCCGCTGATCCCCAGCGAGGGCTTTGCCTATAGCTATGACCTGTCAAAACCGGTCGGCAGCCGGATCGTGGCGATGAGCCTGAACGGCGTCGCGATTGACCCGGCGGCCACTTACCGCGTCACCACCAACAGCTTTCTCGCCCAGGGGGGAGACAGCTTTACTGCCCTTGCGGGGCAGCGCGAGGCGGTGATCGGGATCAGCGACCTTGATGCCTTGCAGGCCTGGCTGGAGGCAGTGCCTTTGCGGGCAGTGCCGGACGCGCTCAGGGTAAGTGAGTTCAGGAGCTAAAACCGAGTTCCGTTCGCGTCGAGCGAAGTCGAGACACGGCGCGCGGCGGGGGTTGGTTCACCCAAAGCACCTAAGAGGTTCGGCTTTGCGGCAAAGCCGCCTTTTGATTGGACCAGCTCTGCTTGATCAATGAGCCTTCGGCTCAGCCTGACCTCCTCGGTGCTTCGGTTCTTGGGGTGAACCAAAGACCCCAAGCCGCCTTCCGGCAGCGCGGGGCCAGCCCCGGGCTCAGCCCTTCTTCGGCGGCCAGGGGATGAAGCCCGAAGTCCGCGCCACATAGTCGGCATAGCCCGGGCGGTTCTTGACCAGGCCCTTTTCCAGCAGCGGTTTGCCCGACCATTTGGTCAGCGTGTAGGTCAGGAACAGCGGCCCGACTACACTCACCGCCGCGATCCAGCCGCCGGTCTCGGCCGCGACCAGCCAGATCCCCCACCAGACGCAAGTGTCGCCGAAATAGTTGGGATGGCGGGTATAGCGCCACAGGCCCGTGTCGAGCACTTTGCCCTTGCTGGCCGGATCGGCGCGGAACTTGGTGAGCTGCATATCGCCAACTGTCTCAAACACCATGCCGGTCAGCCACAAGGCCAGCCCGGCCCAGCCCAGCAGGCCGATCGGCGCAGGCTCACCCGATGCCATGATCCCCAATTGCGCGGGCAGGCAGGTGATGAACAGCAGCAAGGCTTGCGGGCCGAAAACCACGCGGAAGGCCGCGCTGCCATAGCGCCCCTCGGCGCGCGCCTTGCCCAGCATCCGGGCATAGCGCGGGTCCTCACCGTGCGCGCGCCAGCGGGTGTAGAGGTGCCATGCCAGCCGCAGGCCCCAGATCGCGGTCATCGCCAGCAGCAGGGTGGCGCGCGTGCCGGGATCGCCCAGTTGCAGCCAGCTCGACACGGCCAGGACCACCATGCCGAAGCCCCAGACCGCGTCGATAAACGAAACATCGCCAATCCGCGCCGCGACCCAGCACAGGGCCAGCATCATGGCGAGATCGACCGCGAGGTTGATCAGCAGCGCGTCAATCATGTTTGGCATCTCCAGTAATTCCGGCCTGGGCATAGAGCACGGCCAGCTTGGGATGACCGGGCATGGCAGAGTAGTAGAACTCGGCTATCTTGCGCAAATCGGCAGCAAAGTCGCCAGTAGGCATTACCCCTTTGCCGATCCCGCCTTGCCCGGTGGCCTTGTCGAACCAGGCCGGGAAGATCGGCACGCCCGCCCCGTGGGCGATATGGTAAAAGCCCGAGCGCCAGCCCTTGATGTCACCGCGGGTCCCTTCGGGCGCGATCACCAGCGATAACTCGTCCCCCTTGGCGAACTCTGCGACGACTTGATCGACGTAATTCTTGTCCTTGGCCTTCCGGTCGACCGGGATACCGCCCATGTCGTGCATGAACCGGGTCATCGGCCACTTGAACAGGCTGTCCTTGCCCATGAAGCTGGGACTGAGCCCCATTTCGGTCACTGCGCCCAGGAAGAACACGAAGTCCCAGTTCGAGGTATGCGGCGCACCCAGGATCACGCAGCGCCGCGGCACCGGCGCGACCGAGACCAGCGTCCAGCCCTTCCAGCGATAGAGCGCCAGCAGCGCCCATTTAACCAGGCGCGACAACAGTGTCGGCGCGCGAACAACCTTCTCCATTTCGGCTCCTTCTGTCCTCCTCCAGCTTGCTGGGGGAGGGGGACCATGCAAAGCATGGTGGAGGGGTTTTGAATGTTTCGCAATATCGCTCCGCAAGCTGGCACCGGAACAGTCAAGCGCGCCCGCAAGCTGCGCAAGGCGATGAGCATGCCCGAGGCGATGCTGTGGCGTGAATTGCGGCGGCGGCCATTCGGGTTGAAGTTCCGAAGGCAGCATGGGTCTGGGCGTTATGTGCTCGATTTCTATTGCAGCGATGCGCGGCTGGCGGTGGAGATCGACGGGATCGCGCACGATATGGGCGATCGGGCGCTTCAGGATGAAGAGCGCGATGCCTGGTTTCGCGCGCATGGGATCGAGACGCTGCGTGTTCCGGCTAGCGATGTGCTGAAGAATGCGGTGGGTGCGGCCGAGGCCATCGCGAACTACGCCAGGTCGCGCCTACCCCTCCACCACCCAGCTGCGCTGGGCGGTCCCCCTCCCCGAGACAAGCTCGGGGAGGATTGAGCAAACCGAACCATCACCCCACAAAATCCTCCTCGAGCTTGCTCGGGGAGGGGGACCGCCGCGAAGCGGTGGTGGAGGGGTAGAAGCTCTCGTTCAGGCTGTTACGCCTGAACGACTTGCGAGCAGCCTCATCAATCCGCAGCGGATACAGCTAGCGCCAATCATTCGATTCCAATCCAAATCACTTCAATCTTCACTGAAGGGTCTTTATCCTGCGAATTTGGCATCTCTTCATCCAGCACGAATGGATGCGGGATCGGATAATGGACTACAGAAGCGACCCTATAATAGACAAGGTCAATTTCGTCAGCGATTAGAATTTCTTCACCGATCCTTGGCAACTCGCAGAACTGAAAAGCGCCAAGACGGTCGGGCCGACGATCTGGCTCATCTTTGAATATCTGCATTACGACAGCATGTGTCACCGTCTTGTTCCCCTCACATCCGGAACACCCCAAACGCCGGACGATCCGGGATCGGAGCCTCCAGCGCGGCGGCCAGGGCCAGCCCCAGCACATCCCGCGTCTGTGCCGGGTCGATCACGCCGTCGTCCCACAGCCGCGCGGTGGCGTGGTAGGGGTTGCCTTCGTCTTCGTACTTCTGGCGGATCGGGGCCTTGAACGCCTCGGCCTGTTCGGGGGTCCAAGTCTCGGCATCGCGGTGGACGGTGGCAAGCACGCTGGCGGCCTGTTCCCCGCCCATCACTGATATGCGGGCATTGGGCCAGGTGAACAGGAAGCGGGGAGAGTAAGCCCGGCCGCACATGCCGTAGTTGCCCGCACCGAACGAGCCGCCGATCAGCACGGTCAGCTTGGGCACCGTGGCGGTGGCGACTGCGGTGACCAGCTTGGCACCGTGCTTGGCGATCCCCTCGGCCTCATACTTGCCGCCGACCATGAAGCCCGAGATGTTCTGCAGGAACAGCAGCGGGATCTTGCGCTGGCAGGCGAGCTCAATGAAGTGCGCGCCCTTGACCGCAGACTCGCTGAACAGCACGCCGTTGTTGGCCAGCACCGCCACCGGCATGCCCCAGATATGCGCGAACCCGCAGACCAGCGTCGAGCCAAAGTGTGCCTTGAATTCATGGAACTCGCTGCCATCTACAAGGCGCGCGATCACTTCGTGGACATCGTAGGGCGCGCGGACATCGTCGGGGACGACGAAATAGAGCTCTTCCGCATCATACTTCGGCGCGCGCGGCTCGAGAAAAGTAGGGACTGTCCCTACTTTTTGTCCTAGGTGCGACACGATATCGCGGACGATGGTCAGCGCATGCTCGTCGTTCTCGGCCAGGTGATCGACCACGCCAGACTTGCGCGCGTGCAGATCGCCTCCACCCAGATCCTCGGCGCTGATTTCCTCACCGGTCGCGGCCTTGACCAAGGGCGGCCCGGCCAGGAAGATCGTGCCCTGGTTCCGCACGATCACCGTCTCGTCGCTCATTGCGGGAACGTAAGCCCCGCCGGCAGTGCAGCTGCCCATCACGCAGGCGATCTGGGCGATGCTCTTGGCGCTCATGTTCGCCTGGTTGAAGAAGATCCGGCCGAAGTGGTCGCGATCGGGGAAGACCTCGCTCTGGTGCGGCAGGTTGGCCCCGCCGCTGTCGACCAGATAGATGCACGGCAAGTGATTGGCCTCGGCAATCTCCTGCGCGCGCAAGTGCTTCTTGACCGTCATCGGGTAATAGGTGCCGCCCTTCACCGTCGCGTCGTTGGCGACGATCATGCACTGGCGGCCGGAGACGCGGCCAATCGCGGTGATGATCCCGGCGCCCGGGACCTCGCCTTCGTACATGTCGCAGGCCGCCAGCTGGCCGATTTCGAGCAAAGGCGAGCCGGGATCGAGCAGGCGTTCAACGCGTTCCCTCGGCAGGAGTTTGCCGCGCGCAGTATGCCGCTCGCGCGACTTCTCATTCCCGCCCAGCGCCGCCTCGGCCACTTTGGCGCGCAGTTCCTGCGCCAGCGCGCGGTTGTACGCGGCGCGGGCCTGCGCCTGCGGGTCTTCGGGGTTGAGTTGAGTGGTGAGGACAGGGGCGCTCATGCAAAATCTTCCTTGCGATCCATAACCGTCGGCAATGGCACTTCGCGCGCGACGCGCTTACCGCGCTTGCGGTATTTGCTTTGGTATTCGCGGCGCTGCTTGGTCACTTCGTAGAGGACAATACCGGACGATGTTCCCAGATTAAGGCTTTCAATCATTCCGAACATCGGGATCGATACGCAAGCATCGCTTCTTTCAACCGCACGCTCGCTGATCCCACGCCTTTCGTTGCCAAACCACACAGCCAGCTTTGCGGGCTCGGTGTAGTCGCCTTCGTGCAGGATCAGATTCACCTGACCTTTGACGTGCGGTGAGGTCACAATTGAACGAAAATTGTTCTTTTCGAGGTGGTCGAAACAGTCGTCAGTGCTGTCAAATCGTTTCACGAAGCTCCACTTTACAGCGGAGACCGAGGTTTTAGAAAAAGACG